>NZ_JBOBFT010000018.1:0-81123 GCF_050587525.1 Plantibacter lichenum
AGGCCTCCGGGGTCGCGCACATGGGCGCGCACGCCCTGGGTGCCGCGGCCTACGCGGCGCAAGCGGCCGGGCTCGCAGCTCCGGAGCGCTCGACTGCGGTCGCCGACGAGATCGCCTGGCAGCTCGGGCGCGTGACGCCGGAGGTCCGGGTCGCGCTCGTGACGCTCCCACTCCTCGGTGAGGATGCCGCAGGCCCGCTCGGGGCCGGTCTCCTCGCTTCGGGGGTCCGCGGCTCGACTATTCGGGCGATCCAGGCCGCGCTTCGCGACGCCCGCTGAGCGGAACGTCAGAGCAACTCCTCCTCACCGAGCCGCACCCACGGGGTCGCACGGACCTGCGTCGTGACGACGACCTCGTCATCGGATAGGGTCCAGGCGGGCTCGCCGAGGTGGGAGCGGACGTCGTCCGTGAGCGTCGACCAGAAGTCCCGGTGGGCGGCGTGCCAATCGTCGAGCGTGCGGTGCT
This sequence comes from Plantibacter lichenum, assembly GCF_050587525.1. NCBI lineage: Bacteria > Bacillati > Actinomycetota > Actinomycetes > Micrococcales > Microbacteriaceae > Plantibacter > Plantibacter lichenum. The sequence continues at coordinate 466 of NZ_JBOBFT010000018.1, forward strand.
CGAGGGCCGCGAGCGGTTCGTCGACATCGCCGAGGAACCGCTGCGACACCCGGTCGTAGTGGAGCAGCGCGACGGGCTCGTCGTTCGAACCGAGCAGCACGCGCGTCTCGCCAGCGGTCGGCACGGTGTCGCGCATCGCTTCGATGGCGACGAGCAGGTTCGACGAACTGGTCTTCTCGCCGCGGAGGATGGCGCCGTTCATCGCATCGCGGATGGGACCGGCCGGGCCGAACATGACCGTCCTCTGCTCCGCCGGGTTCCGGGACGCGGCGGGCTGGATCGCTGTGGCGGGCTGGGCCGTCGCGCCGGATCGCAGCGATGCGGTCGCCTGCCGCACGATCTCGTCGACGAGCCGCATGGTCCGGACGTTCGACTCCGCGCTGTCGTCGTCTGCCGCGAACTCCTCGGTCGCGAACGCGCGGATCTCACCGACGAAGCCGCGCAGGACGAGGTCCTGGCCAGCGCCGGACATCGTGCTGACCGCTGGCTGGAGCCGCGTCGTCGTCTCGCTGAGCCGCTGCCAGTCGGGAGCGTCTGAGGCCTTCTGGATCGTGATCTCGCGGGTGTTCGACATCGCGAGGGTGCCGTGTTCGGCGGTGACCGCGACCTCGTCGATCTCGCTCGTCGAGCCGGCCGAGTTCGTCAGTCGAAGTGTCCCGACGGCCCCGGACGCGAGGCGCACCGTCGCGATGATGCTGAACGTCTCGGCCGTACCGGAGGCGACCACGTCGACCCGTTCGACCTCGCCGAAGAGGAAGCGGAGCAGGTCGATGTGGTGGATGGCGGCCAGGCGGATGAAGCTCGCACGGGTCGGAGCGAATGCGGAGGTCTCCGCGGCGAAGGCGATGTCGAACGAGAGCACGGCGCCGAGGTCGCCGCCGTCCAGGAGCTCGCGGAGGGCGATCGCGGCCGGCGCGAAACGCTTCATGAAGGCCGTCCGCAGCACGGCCCCGTTCGCTCGTGCGAGGTCCGCCAGGTCCTGCGCCTCCTGCGCGTCACCGCCGAGCGGCTTCTCCGCGAGCACATGGATGCCGGCGCCGAGGAGTCGGCGGACGATCGCGGGCTGGTCCGCGGGCTGGGCGCAGACGATCACGCGGTCGAGGGAGGGCGTGCCGACGAGCATGTCGTCGACCCCGCCGAAGCCGCGCCCGCTGCTGCCGATCCCGGCCAGAGCGGCTGCGGACCGCTCCGCGTCACGACTCGCGAGCGCGACGAGTTCGACCCCGGCGGCCCGTGCGGCAGGGAGCAGGTTGATCTGAGCGTGGAAGCCCGTTCCGACGAAGCCGAGGGCGGGTGCGGTCATGGTGTTCCTCCAGCGGGTCGTCGGGCTGTCGAAAGCATATATGAATGTTGGGTTCATGAGCGCATATGAAATCGAGATTCATCTGTGTACGATTCGAAGCATGACATCGAAGACACTCGCAGACCAGGGGAGCGCCCGCGTGGCCTGGATCCGCTCACGGATGACGATGCTCGCGGCGGTCCGCGACGAGATGCTGGATGCTCAGCCCTTCGCCGGGCACCGCATCGGCATGTCGCTCCACGTCGAGCCGAAGACCGCGGTCCTCGTCGAGACCCTCGCAGCGGGAGGCGCCGAGATCGTCGGCACGGGCAACTACGGCTCGACGCAGGACGACGTCGTCGCCTACCTCAACACGCTGCCGAACATCACGATCCACGGCAGCCGTGGGGACGACCTCGCGCAGCACGCCGCGAACGTCGCCCTGGTGCTCGACGCCCAGCCGGACATGCTGCTCGACAACGGCGCGGACCTGGCCGCCGGGCTCGTGGAGCGCGGCCTAGCGCACACCGTCATCGGCGGGACCGAGGAGACCACGAGCGGGGGCGACCGCCTCCGCGGAGAGCTCGCCGATGGCGTCACATTCCCGGTCATCGTGATCAACGACAGCCTGCTGAAGGCCATCGGCGAGAACAAGCACGCCGTCGGCCAGTCCGCGGTCGAGAGCTTCATGCGGATCACGAACGTGATGATCCCAGCCCGCCGCTTCGTCGTGTTCGGCTACGGCTGGTGCGGTCGAGGCATTGCTCAGTACCTCCGGTCCCTCGGCGGCAAGGTCGCCGTGGTCGACCCCAACGAGATCAAGGCGTTCGAGGCGACGCTCGACGGATTCCGGGTCGGTGACGCGCACGACTTCGCCGAATGGGGCGACGTCTTCATCACTGCGACCGGACGGCCGAACGTGCTCGGGTACGACATCGTCGAACGGATGGCGGACGGCGCGATCATCGGCAACATCGGCCACTTCCCCTGGGAGATCGACGTCCCAGCGATCCGTGCGCACCAGACCGGTGCGACGGAGGTCGTCGACGCCCTGGAGCGAATCGAGCTGCCGAGCGGCAGGCACGTCGTCCTCATCGCCGACGGGCGCATGTTCAACCTCGCCGGCACGGCGCCCAAGGGCAACTCGATCGAGTCGATGGACATCGGCTTCATGCTGCAGACCCTCTCGCTCGAACGCGTCGCGAGCGATGCGGCCACGCTGCGATCGGGCGCGCAGACGGTACCCGATGACATCGACCGGGTGATCGCACGCCGTATCATGGCGACGCTGCACGCATCGTCGTAACGAATGAGGCCTGAATGTCCGACTCTCCCGAGTACTCCGCTCCAGCGATCGACAAAGCGCTCGACATCATCGAGCTCCTCGCCGACGCCACGGCGCCGATGAGTCAGCTGGAGATCGCCACCGCCGTCGGGCGTTCTCCCGGTCAGCTCTTCCGGCCGCTCATGCGGCTCGAGAAGCGCGGGTACCTCTCGAGGGACAAGCAGTCCGGCTTCTACCAGCTGTCCATGCGGATGTTCGATCTCGCGCATCGGCAGGAGCCGCTCCGCTCGTTGCTGACCGTCGCCTCCCCGGTCATGCGCGAGCTGGCCGTCGACCTGCAGCAGTCCTGCAACCTCGGCACGCTCGACGACGATCGGGTGCGAGTGGTCGCGCAGGTGGAGAGCCCCGCCGACTTCGGCTGGCGCGTGCGGGTCGGCGCCTCGTTCGGCATCGCGGAGACGGCCACCGGGATGGTGCTCGCCGCCTTCTCCGAGCACCGCTACGACGGAGTGGACGACGAGCTCGCCGAGCGCATCCGGACGGAGGGCGCCCTCGTGCGGCCGGATTCCGTGCAGCCGGGCATCACGGACGTGGTGGTGCCGATCCTCCGCTCGCAGGGACGGGCGGCCATCGCAGCGCTCACCGTGCCGTACATCGCGACGAGCTACAGCCCGTCCGGCGTCGACCTCGTCCGGCAGCGGGCGGTCGATGCCGCGCAGGAGATCCAGGCGGCCCTCGGCGTCTGAGTCCGCCGAGGGCCGCTGGGGCCGAGGTGTTCGGGGTCGCGACCCTCGCCGGCTAGATCTGCGCGGCGCGTCGGCGTCTGAGCACCAGTGCGAGCCCGCCCGTCAGGACGATCGCTCCGCCGAGCAGGGCGGCTGGGCCGACCGCGGTGCCGGTGTCCGGCAACCGGGCTGCCGAGTTCGTGGTCGGCTGAGCCGTCACGATGCCGTCAGCGATGGTGACCCGACGCTGCAGGCCGTTGAGTCCGGTCACCGGATCCCACGTGCCGATGTTCGCGGTCTGCACGGCGAACAAGGGGTTCGCCGCGACCGAGTCGTGCGTCGCGGGGAGCGACAGTGCGGCGTCGTACTCGCCCGACGGCACATCGGCCAGCGACGCCGTGACCGTCACCGTCTCGCCGGCTGCCCAGTCGCGCGCATCGGCGTCGAAGGGCACACGGACGGTTCGGTCGGCGTTCGTCAGCACGAGGGAGGCGGGGCGGCTGTTGTACGGGGCGGCCCAGCCGTCGTTGCGAATGGTCAGCGACAGTGCGCCGTCGGCGATCGAGCTCTCCGTCATCACGAAGCGGTAGCCGAGGCGCTTGGCGGTCGTGTCGAGGTTCTCCTGACCCCACGACTGCAGGACGGCCTGCAGGTAGTCCCAGTTGAGGTAGCTGAAGTTGTACCGCTCCATCTCCGCCGACGCCGTCTCCCACTCGGAGCGGGGCGGGTTCACGTTGCAGGTCTCACCGCCGACCGGCACGAAGTCGCTCTCCGCGGCGAGATACTCCTGATCGAGCTCGATGGGGTCGGACAGGTAGGTGCCCCAGTCGTCGGGGGCGGCGAGGAAGCAGTCGTTGTGGTGGCCGATGCGCGAGATGGCGCTGCCGTCGTGCGCTTCCGCCCCGGTGATCGCTCCCGCTGAGCCCGTCGGTACGCCGAGGATGTTCTGCTTCATGTTCATCGTGCGCAACTGGATGGATCGATCGGCCGGCACCGCCCGCAGGAGCGCGTCGACGACCGCGCGACGCTTCGCCCAGTCGGCCTCGGTGACGACGCCCGGATTGGCCGGGTCCGCCACGAAGTGATCCGTGTAGTAGCCCTCGCCCCAGAGTCCGACGAACCCGGCCTGAACGACGGAGATGACGTCCGCGTTGTTCTGGAAGATCGGCGCGAGCTGTTCGATGTGGGCGAGCACGATGTCGAGGGGCGCATCGCCGTAGGGCGGTTCGTACGGCCACTCGCCGCCCGCGAGGTACGCGAAGCGGGGGATGATCGAGATGCCGGCTTCGCGTGCGGCATCGAAGTCGGCCTGGACGAGCGCGAGCCAGGCGGGATCGAGCGTCGGCTCCGCGACGAAGCGTTCCATGTAGAAGACGCGGACGAGCTCGGTGATGCCCTCGTCGCGGTACGAGGAGAGGGTGGCGACGTCGAGCGGCGTGTAGCCCGGGCCGCCCTCGGTCCCGTCGGGGAAGAAGTGCGTGTTGTTCGTGTGGTCGAAGCCGCGTTCCGGGTTGGCGATGATCGCGTCGCTCGCTTCGTAGGCCACCACGGCCGGCTCGGGCGCCGCGCTCGCCTGCGGGGGCGCGGCCACGGCGGGCAGTGCCCCGCCTGCAGCGATGATCACCGCCCCGGCAACCAGTGCGCTGATGACCAGACCACGTCGTCGTTCCATCCGAACCTCTCCACTCCTTCAGGGGTTTCGCGCCCCTGTGGGGCGGAAACGCAAGCTGTTCGGATGAGTATGGCGAGCGGCGCCCGCGACGGTGGCGATTCGTGCAGTGCGGCTGCGCGAACCACGCAACGAGGGTGAGCGATCGGGTGTGGTGCAACGCCCGCGGTGCGAGCGATGTGGGTTCCGATCGGATGCCGACCTCATCGGCCACCACGTTCGCGGCGACCGATGAGGTCATCTCTCAGACGGTGGGTGACGACGTCTGGCTCGAGGATTCCGAGTCCTCTGCGGTCGTGTCGTGCGTGGCGTCCCGGGCCACCGGCCTCCGGCTCGGGATGAGGAACGTCGCGACGACACCGATCAGGAGGAACCCGGCTGCTAGATACGAGCCGAGCGCGACCGCCTGCGTCATCGCCTCACGCGCGGCATCCGCGACGAAGGCGAGTCCCGGACTGTCCGCGATGGGGCCGATGGCTGCGCCTGCGCTGTCCGTGACGGCATCGCTGAACCCCTTCGCATCGGTCGCGGAGAGCCCGGCGTCCACGAGCTTGCCGTGCAGCGTGCTGCTCAGCGAGGAGAAGAACACCGTCGTCAGCGCGGCGATGCCGAGGGCGGAACCGAGCTGCCGGAACGTGCTCTGGATGCCGGAGCTCTGACCGCCCTCGTCCGACGGCACGTCGGCGAGGACGACGTTGGTCACCTGGGCCGTCGCGAATCCGACCCCGATGCCGTAGAAGAACAGCACCACGGAGATCAGCAACCAGTCGGCGTCGGTGACTGCGGCGACGAGGCCGAGACCGGCCAGACCGACGACCTCGAGGACGAGCCCGATCCGTACGAGTGCCAGCGCGCTGAGCGTTCCGGAGAGGGGGAAGCTCGCACCGCTCGCGACGAAGCTGCCGATAGCGATCGGGACCAGTGCCAGGCCGGCCTGCAGCGGCGAGTAGTCCAGGGTGAACTGCAGCCACAGCGGCAGGACGGCGATGATGCCGAACTCACCGAGCCCGATGATGAGCGTCGCGATGTTGCCGTTCCGGAACGAGGCGATGGAGAACAGCTTCGTGTTCATGAGCGGCTGGTGCCTGCTCGTGCCACGGCTCACGACGACCTGGCGCCAGACGAAGATCGCGAGCAGGATCACGGCGAGCAGGAGTGCGACGAATGCGGGGGAGAGTCCGGAGTCCCAACTCGTGCCGAACAGGTCGAACGGCTTCTCGCTCGTGACCCACCCGTACACGCGGCCCTCGACGAGCCCGAACGCGAGGAGCCCGAGGCCGGCGATGGAGAGCGCGGCGCTCACGAGGTCGACGCGGCCCTTCGAACGGGCCGGCTGGGTGAGGAACAGTGCTGCGATGATCAGGATGACGATCGTGAGCGGGATGTTGATCCCGAACGCCCACCGCCACGACGCGTGCTCGGACAGCCAGCCGCCGAGGACGGGGCCGAGAGCCGTCGCCGCGCCGATCGTGGAACCCCAGACCGCGAACGCCTTGCCGCGCGCGGGACCGGTGAACGTGTGGTTCAGCAGCGCGAGCGAGGTCGGGAGGATCGCTGCCGCGCCGACGCCCTGCAGGAAGCGGGCGAGGATCAGGATCTCACCGTTCGGGGCGAGGCCGGCGAGCAGGCTGGTCACGCCGAAGGCGACGACGCCCCACACGAACACCGTCTTCGATCCGCGCAGGTCGGCCACACGACCGACCACGAGCAGCAGGGCCGCGAACACGATGGCGTACGACTCCTGGATCCACTGCGCCTGGCTGGAGTCGATGCCCAGGTCATCGATCACGGACGGGGTGATCACGTTCACGATCGTCGTGTCGACGACGATCAGCGCCACGCCCAGCGCGACGGCTATCAGCCCGATCCAGCGCCGGGCTCCTTCGGAAACACGCATCATGCATTCCTAACTAGTTTGATTGTGGAATGACTTTAGCATGGAATAACTTCGTGGCGTGATAATGTGGCGCTCATGGACGAGCACACGGAGTCAGACGGCGCCGTCGCCTCCGTCGCTCGGCGGGACCGCGTCAACGAGGCCCTCCGTGGGTACGGTGCGACCTACTCGCAGCTCGCGCGCGAGTTCGCCGCTCGTGAAGGACTGCACTCGACCGATGCAACCGCGATGATCGAGATCCTCGCGGCGGAGGAGCGCGGAACGCCGCTGTCACCGGCCAAGTTGAGCGACCTCATCGGCCTGACCTTCGGAGCCACGTCGACCCTGCTCAACCGTCTCGAGGCGGCCGGGCACGTGACACGGAGTCGCGTCCACACCGACCGCCGCATCGTGACGCTGCACTCGACGGCCGGCATCCAGACGACCGCCGACGGCTTCTTCGATCCGCTCGGCGAGAAGATCGGCAGGGTCATGGCGGCGTATCCGCCCGAGTTCCTCGACGACTTCGCGGAATTGCTCGACACGCTCCGCGACACCATGGAGGCCTACGTCGCAGAGGCCGGTCGCGAGGACGAGCGCTGACCGAGCTCCTTCTGTGAGCCCGAGATCCGCGTCGCGTCCGTCAGAGCGTTTCGCCGGCGGAGGCGCTGGATGGTTCATTGACGACGGACGCCTGCTCCCGACGGCGTTCGCGACGCGGCGGCTTCCTGCGGGAGAGCGGGAATCGTTCGTCGAGGCGCGGCTCGAGATGGATCCGGCGGATCGCGACGAGGATCATGTACCCGCCGACCCAGTAGCCGAGGAACAGGACGATCCCGTAGCCGAAGGTGAAGCTGAGCAGTGTGGCGATCACGCCGATGCCGATGTACAGCCATCGCCAGGCGTCGGTGATCCGATCTCGTGCGGCCTGCTGCTCCGCCGTGCGGTTCAACAGGGAGTCGACGCGATCGCTGAGCGACGCGTCCTCGATGACCGAGAAGAGGTCGCGGACGGGGACTCGCAATGCATCGGCGACGAGTGAGAGGGTCTCCAGGCTCGCGTCGTGACCCGCTTCGAGCCGCTGCACGGTCCGGAGGCCGACCCCGCTCTCGTTCGCGAGTCGTTCCTGCGTCCAGCCCATGGTCTGTCGGATTTCGACGATTCGTGTTGTGTTCATGGATCTCATGCTCGCTCCACCCCTGACGTCAGCACCACGTCACGGCGCCGCCAATGGGCCGTCACGTACCCGCCACGGTACCGCCATCGGCTGTCGACCAACGAGTCTCGCCGTCCCGTGCAGTTCAGATCCTCGGGTTGACGTGCACTTTTGGACCGGGACCGGCAAGGACACCGCGGAGACCGGCGAGTCGACTCGGAACGTCCTCCAGGCCGATCACCTCGCTGACGATCGGGTCGGGGACGACGGCGCCTGACGCGAAACTGTCGATCGTGGCTGCGAGCCCGGGGGATGCCGACAGGACGCCGACCGCGGTGATGTCCTGCAGAGCGATCGTGCGCGTGTCGATCGGGCTCGGCGCGGCGGCCAGGCCGACGTACACGACCCGGCCCGTGGGCTTCGTGAGCTGCACGGCGAGCGCCGGCATGGACCGGTCGCTCGTCGCTTCGATAACGGCGTCGAACCGCTCCTCCCGTCCGGAGACGAGCTCGTCGATCATCCAGGTGTGCCGGACGCCGAGCGCGCGGGCCAGGTCGAGTGACTCCGGCCGTGCGCCGGCGACATGGACGTCCGCGCCCGCCGCGAGCGCGAACTGCGCAGCGAGCAGTCCGATCGTTCCGGAGCCGATCACGAGGAGTGTCGAGCCGGGACTGACGGCCGCCGCGCGGACAGAGCGCCACGAGTTCCCACCCGGCTCGACGAGTGCCGCGGCGGAGAGCGTCATGGAGTCCGGGATCCGGTGGGCGAAGCGCGTCGGGATGAGCACCTGCTCGGCGAGCGCGCCAGCCCATCCGTCCAGGACTCCCACCTCGCATCGACGGGGGCAGACGTGGTGGCGGCCTGACTCGCAGTACTCGCACCGACCGCATCCGAGCATGGTGTCGCCGATGACTCGGCGACCGATCCAGATCTCGTCCTCCGCCCGGCCGACCGCGGTGACGCGCCCCGTCCATTCGTGGCCCGGTCGGAGCGGGAAGCTGGTGCGACCCTGCTGGATGTAGGCCATCTCGCCGGAGAAGAGCTCCACATCGGTACCGCAGATCCCCACACGTTCGACATCGACGAGGAGTTGCCCGGCCGACGGCACAGGCCACGGGACCTCTTGCACTTCGGCATGCCGAGCGGAGGTGATGACGAGCGCGCGCATCACGGGGCCGTCTCACAGGAAGCCGACGACCGCATCGAAGCGGGGTCAGTGCGATTCACGGCTCACCTCGTCTCCGCTCGCGCCGACGAGGAAGTCGAGGTCGGCGCCCGTGTCGGCCTGCATCACATGATCGACGTAGAGCTTCGTCCAACCTCTCGTCGGCGATGCGTAGGCGCCGTCGCTCGCGCTGCTCTGAGCGCGTACCCGCAGCTCGCTCTCGGTGACGTCGAGGTCGAGCGTGCGTGCGGTGACGTCGAGTCGGATGGTATCGCCGGTGCGGACGAGAGCGAGCGGTCCTCCTGCCGCGGCTTCGGGAGCGACGTGCAGGATGACGGTGCCGTACGCCGTGCCGCTCATGCGCGCGTCGCTGATGCGGACCATGTCCCGAACCCCGGCCTCCAGCAGCTTCCGGGGCAACGGCATGTTGCCGACCTCCGGCATCCCGGGATAGCCGCGCGGTCCACAGCCGCGGAGCACGAGGACGGAGTCGGCCGTGACGTCGAGATCCGGGTCGTCGATTCGAGCGCGCATGTCCTCGACGCTGTCGAACACCAGGGCTGGGCCGACATGATGCAGCAGCGTGGGCGATGCCGCGGACGGCTTGATGATCGCGCCCCGCGGAGCCAGATTGCCACGCAGCACCGCGATGCCGGCGTCCGCCATGAGTGGTGCGTCGCGCGGACGGATCACGGTGTCGTCGAAGACCGCGTGCCCTGGGAGATGCTGCACGAGCGGAAACCCGGTGACGGTGATCGGCTCGGGATGCAGGAGGTCCTGGACCCGCGACAGCAGTGCGAGGACCCCGCCCGCGCGGTGGAGGTCGTCCATCAGGAAAGCGCCGGACGGCTGCAGGTTCGCGAGGAGCGGCACATCGGCGCCCGCCTCGTCGAAGTCGTCCAGTGTGAGGTTGATGCCGAGGCGGCCCGCTATCGCGAGCAGGTGGACGACGGCGTTCGTGGATCCGCCGAACGCGGCCACCGCGATGATCGCGTTCAGGAAGGACTTCTTCGTCATGATGTCGCTGGGGCGTCGGTCCTCTGCGACCATGTCGACGATGAGTCGACCCGTCTCATGCGAGAGGACCAGCAGTCCGGCGTCGGGCGCGGGCGTACCGGCGAAGCCGGGGATGCTCATTCCGAGCGCTTCTGCGACGATCGCCATCGTCGAGGCCGTTCCCATCGTGTTGCAGTGCCCCTTGCTCCGGATCATCGACTGCTCGGATCGGATGAACTCGGCGCTGCTGATCGTGCCGGCGCGCGCCTCCTCGCTCAGTCTCCAGACGTCGGTGCCGCAGCCGAGCGGTCGCCCCTGGAAGTGCCCGGTGAGCATGGGGCCTCCGGGGACGACGATGGCGGGGATGTCGACGGAAGCCGCGGCCATGAGGAGCGCCGGAATCGTCTTGTCGCAGCCTCCGAGCAGCACGAGACCGTCGACGGGGTTGGCGCGGAACATCTCCTCCATCGCCATGGCGGCCATGTTTCGCCACAGCATCGCCGTCGGTTTGACCTGAGTTTCGCCGAGCGAGACCACGGGGAGGTTGTACGGCACGCCGCCCGCTGCCCACACGCCGTGCTTGACGCTGTCCGCCACCTCGTCGAGGTGCATGTTGCACGGCGTCAGATCGGAGGCCGTGTTCGCGATGGCGATCTGCGGCTTCGAGGAGTCGACGGCGTCGTCCGGCACACCTCGTCGCATCCATGCACGGTGGATGTACGCGTTCCGCGATGTGCCCTCGTACCACTCGGCGCTGCGCAAACGCGTCATGACGCGGTCAGGCGTGCGGGCAGGGAAGTGACCGGTGGCCGAACCTCATCGGCCCATTCCGGGCGGATCGTGCAGCGTCGGTGCCGGTGGGCGAAGGACGCTGATCCGTCGTCGTCCGAGACCGTCAGTGAGGCTCCCGGCGGTTGCACCGGCATGGTCGTGAGTTCGGTGCAGTCGTCCCACAGTTGCTGCGCGCTCACATAGTCCTTCCTCCGCCCATCGCCGTAGTCGAAGGTGAGGAGTCGACGCGGAACGGGGACGACGAAATCGTCCGGCACCCGGTACCGCTCGAGGGCGTCCTCGTCCACGTCGATGCCGAGTCCCGGGCCGCCGGGTACTTCGATGTGGCCGCCAGAGATGGTCAACGGCTCGACGATGAGGTCGTCCGAGTAGGTGTTCATGACCGTCACGGCAGGAAGCCTCGCGGAGGGGAGCACCGCGTTGAGCGCAGCAGTGAACGCGGTGGTGATGCCGGTTCCGCAGACCTGGAGGAAGACGTCCTTGTGCAGGGCTGCGGCCGCATCGGCGCGATTGAGCATGCTGGTGACGCCGGGCGGACTGACAACGAATCCGTCCATCGAGTCGTCGCGCATCCAGACGGGGAACAGGGTGGGGTCGAAGTGTTCGACGAGCATCGTGGAGACCGTGTTGTGGAGGCGGAGGTGTCCTGCCGAGTCCGAACGGCGGATGGGGCTCTCGAAGAGGCCGATCTGGGGGCGGTGGGCGAGTTCCTGCAGGACGGGGATCGCGTGTGCGGCGTCGAGGAGCATCGAGTTCCAGTCGATGTCGACGCGGTACTCGGGCGGGGTGACCCGTTCGATCGCATCGAGTTGCTCGCGGACGTCGAACCAGGGGCGTGCTTTGATCTTCTGTGCGAGGTATCCCGCCTCGACGGCGCGTGATGCCTCCTCCGCCAGCAGCTCCGGGGGCATCTTCGTCGTCCACCAGGCCAGTGGTGTCCTGTCGCGGACCTGCGGTCTCCCGAACAACCGGTGGAGCGGGACGCCGAAGGACTTCGCTGCAGCGTCGTAGAGCGCCATCTGCAGTGTCAGCCCGAGGCGGTCGTCGGCGGCGTGGTCGATCGGGGCGCTCCCCAGCACGCTCTGCGATGCCGTCTCGGTCGTGCAGAACTCGGGATAACAGGCGAGCGCTTCGCCGAATCCGACGATGTCGGAGTCCTCGGTTCGGACGCGAACGATTTCGAGCAGTTCCCACTGAGCGTTGTTGAGACTGTTCCACTGTGCGACGGCCGGAGCGAAGGGGACGCGCACGCGGAAGCGTTCAACCTGGGTGACACGCGGGGCTGCGAGACGTCCATATGAACTTTGGTTCCTATCCATGACCTGATCATGTCAGGGTAACCCGGGGTGGTCAATCACGATCTCCCGCATCGCAGGAAAGTCTTGACAAGTGCGTCGCGCGCGGCCACGCTGGGCGCATCTTGAACGAACACGCATTCATATTTGTGAACCTACAGTGCTTTCTCACCTGATTGGAACGACGAACATGACAGGACTCGGACGACGCGCCTTCCTCGGGGCGAGCGGTCTGACCATCGCCACGGCCGCAGCCGGCCTCGGCAGCACTGCGGCGAACGCCGCCGCTTCGGCGGCCGGCTTCCGGAGCGCCGCACCCCATGCCGCCGCGGCAGGCGCGCGCGCAGTGCATCGCGCCCCCAGGAACTCCGGGCGACGCAAACTCATCGAAGCCGGCTGGGACATGCCCGGCGCGGTGTTCGTGCGAGACAACATAGCGGCGATGCAGGCCACGCAATTCGATGGGGTGGTCTTCAACCTCATGGAGAATCCCGGTACGAAGTACGTCCAGGCCTTCGACGTCTTCGGGCCGCAGCAGGTGCTCACGCTGGCGGACATGAAGCTCGACGTCCTTCAGGACATCGAGTGGGGCTCCTTCACCGACAATTTCATCTACGCGTACGCCTATGCGCAGGCGGCGGGCGGCGTCGACTGGTTCGACGACGCGATCTGGAACAACACAGCGGCGAAGATCGCGTTGCTGGGGCAGGCCCTTGCGGCATCCGGGGCCAAGGGGATCGCTCTCGACCCGGAGGACTACGGAGCGCACACCTGGCTCTACTCCACCAGTCAGTTCCCGGGGAAGACCTTCCAGCAGGTCAAGGATCAGGTCCGCCTTCGCGGCGCGCAGTTCATGACGGCGCTGCAAACGGCAAAACCGGACGTGGTCGTGCTCTGCTACTTCCTCGGTGTGATGCTCCGGTACCAGTCCGAGAACTACGAGGGGCACGAGTACGATTCGCCCTACGCGACATTCCCCGCGTTCATCGCCGGGATGCTGTCGACGATCGGCGAGTCCGTGACGATCGTGGACGGGAGCGAGGACGACTACTACCTCGACGAGACGACGCAGTTCTTCCGAAGCCGTCAGTATCAGGAGGGCGGATGGTACCTCATGCCGACGGCGGAACAGGACGCGTTCGGTCGGATCGAGATGGGATCGACGGTCTACGTGGACAACGTCCTCGGCCATGCGAGGGCAGGGATCGCGAGCAAATATCCCTACTACTCGTCCCTCACCGCCACCGATGTGCAGCGATGGTACGAGCACAACGTCTACCACGCGATGTTGAAGAGCGACCGGTACGTGTGGGTGTACAGCGAAGCGATGACGTGGTGGAACCCGACTGCCCCCTACGCCGGCGCGTATGACGGCATGGTGAACGCGAAGGCGAAGTTTAACGCAGGCGACGGCCTCGGGTTCGACCTCTGCCGCTACTCGGGCTTCCTCGACATGTCGACGAAGCCGGTCGCCGTCCTGTCTCCTCAGCTCTCGTTGAGCGGGCCCGCGCACGGAAGCGTGGTGCAGGCCGGGGATGTCGTCGTCCTGACGGCGTCACTCGGCGCCGCCGACGACGTGCACGCGTACACGTTCTACGACAACGGCCGTGAGATCGAGACGTCCATGTACGCGCCGTACCGCGCAGCGGTGAGCGTGAGTGAGGGCGCGCACACCTTCGTGGCCCGCGCGTTCCGGGCCGACACGACGCACGTGACGTCGAATCTCCTGACGGTCATCGCGGGTTGACGACGGATGACGGGTGGCGCCTCGCCACCCGTCATCCGGTACGCGGTCGACCCCTCAGGTGCGGAGTTTCACGAGCGGCTGAGAGCGCTCGCGATGTTCGACGTGGTCGCTGCCTCGATGTGCGCGTCGGAGATGCCCGCAGCGCGCATTTTGGGGATGAAGTCCTCGATCAACCAGGCGTACCCGCGACCGCCGTAGGTGGCGAGCGCCGATCGTGTGGCGATGTCGGTGCCGAGGACGATTCGGTCGGCGTGGCCGTGCTTGATGAGCGTGCTGATATTGCGCAGACGCACATCGTCCGACGGGTACCCGTCGTTCTCGTAGCCGATGTTGTCGATGCTGAGGTACACGCCCCGGTCGGCGATGCGGAGGAGGTGAGCGGCGTCCTCCCGGTCACCGAGGTGGCTGACGACGATCCGATCCGGCTGGACGCCGGACTCTTCGAGGAGATCGATCTGCTCCAAGGCGAGTTCCCCGAAATGGGTGGTGTGGGTGAGGATGGCCGCGCCGGTCGCGAGACTCGCCTTCGCTGCTGCCCGGAAGACCCGTTCCTCTGCCGGGCTGATACTGCCGCGCTCCGTGCCGATCTCGCCGATGAACCCCGCGCGGACGTCAGTGCCGTCGAATCCCTCCGTCAGATGACGGATGAGGATGTTCCCGAGCTCGGAGGAGGTGCGCTCGAAGACCTCGCGGTGGTAGACCTTCTCCCGATACCAGCCGCAACCGAGCACGATGTTCACGCCCGTTCGTTCGGAGATGCGTCGAAGCGCCTCCGGACGCGGGCCCAAACCGGTGGTCGTGCAATCGACCAGGGTGCCGCCTCCCGCGGCTGCGAACAGGCCGACTTCGTCAGTCGCCACAAGCTCGTCGTCGAAGATGACGTCGTAGCTCATGATGAGGTCGAAGTAGTCCCACAGGATGTGCTCGTGACTGTGGGTGATGCCGAGTCGATCTGCGGGCACGGCGCCAGCGACGGTCGTGACGGATGAGGGAGCGTCGATGATGAATCCTCTCGTTGGGGCTTCCAGGTGCGGGCGGAACTCGTTACCAGCCGTGCGCGGGCAGGCGTCGCCGGTCGACGCTGATCACCTGGCCGGTTCGGAAGCTCGTCGCGATCGCGTCGGTCGTGTACACCGTGAGAGCGCCGAGCCGTCCGCTGCAGGCCGCCGGGACCACTCCGGTCCGAGCGAGATCGAGGAGGGCGGAGGTGGGCGCCCCCGGTCGGTTCGCCGCCTGTTCCGTCGTGAGCCGAATGGTCTCGCTCTTCGCCCCCTGCAGTCGAAGGGTTCCTTCCGCGAAGTCGATGAGCAGTTCACCGGCGGAGCCGATGAGCGCCACCTGCCAGCCGACGCCGGGGGAGGAGGACGAAGTGCTCGCGTAGGACAGTGACACGGATGCGCCGCCGGTGAGGGACCCGGCGATCGCGCCGTGGAGGTCGATGGGTTTTCCGGACGGGCTGGCGGTGGCCGCGACGCGGGCGATCGCGTCTCCCGTCAACCAGCTCAGCATGCCGAGGGCGTGGCTGAGCGTCGTGGTGATCGCCCCGCCGCCGGCGTTCGCCGGGTCGCGGTACGTGGAGGGCTCGCTCGTGACGCCCTTCCGCTGCCACTCCAGTTCGGCCGTGCCGGTCAGCAGCTCGCGGATGTTGGCGTGCAGTCGCATCTCGACGTGTTCGATCGCGCCGATCGCGCCGCTGTCGATGACTGCTTTCGCACGGGTGAACAGAGCTGAGAACGGCCAGCCGAAACCGACGAGGAGGCCTCGTCCGGTCTCCTCGGAGGTGCGGAGCATTGCCGTCGCATCCTTGGGCGCGACGGACATGGGCTTCTCGCTCAGGACGTGGGCCCCGGACCGCAGTGCGGCGACGACCTGCTCACGGTGGGCCGAAGGCGGACTGCTCACGATGATCGCGTCGAGATATGCGTCCGGGACGTCCTCCCACCTCGTCGTCGTCCGGGGGACGTCGAACAGGGCTCCGATGCGTTCCGCGGTCGTCTGTTCCCGACTGGAGACGATGGCGACGTCGACGTCGTGTCGGCGGAGCTCGGGGAGGTGCACGGCGGCGGACCAGGAGCCGGCACCGATGATGCCGACGCGCAGACGGGACACAAGACCTCCAGGACAGTCCAGCTCGTTCACATGACTGATCGCATGTTCAAGTATGAATCCTCCTGGGTCGCGGTCGACGCGTCAAGTGCTTCGACGGAACTCCTGCCCGAACGCTCGCGCGAGGTCTTCGCGCGAGCGCACGAGTGCGACGAGGCGGCCCGCCATGAGATCGAATCCGGCCTGATCGGGGTGGAGGTCGTCGTAGAGGCGGTCGGCGTCGTCCTGGCCGAGGAGTTCGGTTCCCTCTGCGAGGAACAGTCGCGGGTCCGACTGCTCGCGAGTCGCGACGACCGAGCGCACGATCCGTCGGGTGTCTTCGAGGGTCAGTTCGTCTTCACGCGGTGGTGTGCTCGTCGTCCCGTGGAGGCGCCCCGCCCCCCAGACGGTCGGACCGGGCGTCTCCTCGTGCATCGGGCACGCGATGGCTGTGAAGACGACGATGGGCGTGTGCGGATGGCCTTGCCGCACCGTGTCGAGGAAGCCGTGGATGGCCGGGCCGAATGTCCTCGCGGTCATGGCTGCGGCGTTCACGATGTTGATGCCGAGCTTCAGTGTGATCACGTCGGCCGGGATATCCGCTATCGACCTCGCCACGAACGGGTCGAGCATCGCGTTGCCCGACAGCGCGACCGAGATGAGGTCCGCGCCGAGTTCGGCCGCCGCTTGCATCGGCCAGGAGCTGAGGGGGTCGTCGGCTTCGACGCATTGGCTGATCGAGCTGCCGTAGTGGAGCCATCGCGGCCCCGATGGCGGGGCCGCCTGCGTGACCGGCGCGTCGCTCTCGAGCGATTCGAGATCGACTCGCGCGTTGTGCGGGAGCCAGAGCTCGACGGTTCTGGGGCCCGACGTCCCGATGTCCTGGAGGTCGAAGGTCTGCGGTCCTCCATCTCGGGGATGCAGGGTGCGGCTGCCGTCCGCCTCGTCGACGAGCACGTCCGGGGCGAGTGTGACGACCCGTGCGAGTTCCTGTCGAGACGGCCCGTCGCCCGTCGTCGCGAGCCAGATCGCCGCGCGAGTCGGTTCCGGCTGTTGCCACGAGGTGTTCTGCTCCACTCTGGAGTGAAGGGTCAGTCGCCGCGCCTCGGTGGTGAATCGGAGACGCACACCCATGGGGCAGAGGGCGACCATCTCCATCGTTCGATTCGAATAGTGCGCGCGGGTCCAGAGGGGCAACCGGATCGGGGTGATGGATTCGTCGTCACGGAACACGGCGGCGGCGCCGACGAGCAGTGGTTCACAGTCGGTGATGATCATGGGGCTCGTCCTCGAGGGTCGGAGATGAAAGCTTGCTGAACTCGCGTTCACATTAGTGGACAGAGGCACTTGGGTGAGGCATCTCGTGTAGAGTTTGTTCAGATATGTGACCGTCGTTCAGGAAACACCGGTAGCCCGTCGACGCTCATCTCATCCATCGTCCGCTCGCCGGACCTGTCACCGTTCCGGGGGATCCGTGTTCGACATCGAGGTGTTCCGCGTCGGCACGCTTCCCGCACCCAGATGGGAAGTGCTGTTCGCCGACAACAGCACGGACCTGGTGCCACTCGACTTCTCCGTGTGGCTGCTCCGCTCCGACGACTCGATCGGCATCGTCGACACGGGACTGCCACTCGGCCCGGACGATCTCGCCGGACTCGATCGTGCGAACCGTTCCGTGCATCCCGATGCGGTCTTCCGAGACCCGAAGACCCTCGTCGACGCCTACGAGGCATTCGGGGTCGTTCCGGACGACATCGACTTCGCTCTCATCACCCAGACGGTCACGTATGCGACCGGAGGACTGAGCGCCGAGATGCTCCCTCGGGCTCAGGTGTACGTCGCACGGCCGGGTGTGCTGGAGTTCCTCGACGGCGCGCCGGGCCATCCGGCGCCGGAGTTCTACTTCACCGCAGACGCATGGTCCTCCCTCCGGACGTTCGGAGTCGAAGGCCGCTTGCACCTCGTGGACGATCGGGCGGATGTCGTGCCAGGTGTGACGTTCGACGTCACCGGCGGACACCACCCGGGCTCGGCAGGCGTCGTCATCGAAACCGTGCACGGCACGGTCGCGATCTTGGAGACCGCGTTCACCATGGAGAACATCAGGCAGGGCCGACCCATCGGCATCGCCGAAGACATCGCCACCTGCCGGCGCGTCATCGAGCGGTATCGCGACGACTACGACGTCGTCATCCCGATCCACGAACCAGGACTGCATGGAACGATGCAGAATATAGTCGACGTGCTGAGGGGAGGGGACCGGTGACGGACCCCGACAGCATGCGCGTGCGAGTCAGTCACCCGTCCAGCTCCACTGGACGGGTCGAATTGGGAGGGCCACCGTGTCACTAACCGAGACCACGACCGAGAGCGCCGGCGCTTCCGCCGCTGCGACGAGCGGATCCATCAAATCGGCCGAACGGGTGATGGACCTCCTCGACCTCATCTCCCAGCACGAGGGCGGTCAGAGCTTCGGCACGATCCGTGATGCTCTCAACCTTCCCAAGAGCAGCCTCCACGGTCTGCTCCAGGTGATGACGAGCCGCGGGTACCTCGACCTCGATCCGGATCTGAAGGTCTACCGCATCGGTGTCCGCGCCTGGCAGGTGGGTCGCGGGTTCCTGCTGCCCGACCACCTCGCCTCGGCGGGCAAGACCTTCCTGCGCGAAGCGCGCGACCAGCTGAACGAGACGATCCAGATGGCCGTGCTCGACGGCATCGAGAACGTCTACATCGCCAAAGAGGACTCCGATCAACCACTCCGGCTGGTCTCCGAAGTTGGCAAGCGGCTGCCGGCATACACGACGGGGCTCGGGAAGGTGCTCCTCGCAGCACTGCCCGAAGACGAGGTCATCCGGCGGTTCACCGGAATCCGTCTCCAGAAGTACACCGAGCACACGATCGGAACGATGCCGGAGCTCCTGCAGGTACTGACGGACGCCCGCCGCCTCGGCTACTCCGAGGACAGCGGCGAGTACACCGAGGGGCTCTACTGCGTAGCCGTCCCCGTGTTCAACTCAACGGGGGGCGTCGTTGCGGCGATCAGCTGCTCGATCCCTTCACCGCGGGTCCTCGACAAGGACGCGCTCCGAGAGGAAGTGCTCTTGGCGCTCCGATCGGCGTCGGCCGGGCTCACCCGCTCGCTCTGAGCATCGGCGTCGCTGCGGTCCCAGCGTGGGCCCGGCCGCAGCGACCCGGCGCTCAGACGACGGCGAGTGCGTCGATCTCGACGAGCATCCCCGGCGGCAGGGTGACGTACACGGTCGTCCGAGCGGGGTACGGTGCGCGGAAGAACTCCGTGTAGACCTCGTTCATGATCGCGAACTGCGATGGGTCGGTCAGGTAGACACGGGTGTGCAGGACGTGCTCCAGTCCGGCACCGGACGCAGCCAGGGCGTCGCGGACGTGGGCGAGTGCCAGAGACGTCTGCTCGCGCACGTCGTCCGGAAGTGAACCGTCCGCAGCGAAACCGGCCTGGCCGGAGCTCGCGACGAAAGAGCCGATGCGTGCGCTCTGCGAGTACGGTCCAGCGGGAGGCGGAACGGCGGTCGAGGATCCTGGGACGCGTGTCATACGGGGTGCCTTTCGGTGGGGGGCGATGCTCCGGGCTGGTGAGCCGCGGAAGCTGAGGTCGGCGGGGCGACGCCTGCCCGCTCGAGCGCGGCGCCGAGGGCCACGGTGAATCGCTCGGCGTCTCCGGCGAGGAGGGCGAGCGGATTGACGACCAGGACCCCGCGCCACACGAGGTCTTCACCGACGGCGACCGCGGGGTCGCCCGTCGCGAGCGCGCGGATCACGTCATCGAGGTCCACGCCCGTGCGGGACAGGTCGATGTGGAGGGTGGGCACGTCGAGCGACTCCTCGACGCCTCGGTCGACGGTGTGTCCAGCACGGGTCAGCCGGTCGTGCAGCTCGTCGAGCTCCGCCAAACCGATCCGGTCGTCGACGCCGGGGGCGTTGATGTGCCGGTCCACCGCGGTCACGAGTCCGACGATCTGCTCCCGTCCGACCTTCATCGACCGCCCGATGCCGTGGCGCGGAGGTGAGGTGTCGGCCCACGGGTCGTCGCTGGTCGCCTGAGCGCCGGAGAGCCAGGTCTCCTCCCGCTCGTCCATGTCCTGTTGATGCAGCGGAACGGCGTCGATGAGATCCGGCCGGCCGCAGAGGATGCCGGTCGCCTGCGGCGCACGGAACTTCTTGCCTCCACTCACCGCGACGAGGTCGGCTCCATCGGCGAAGAACTGGTGCAAGCGGTCGATCGGCGGGACGCGGAGTGCGCCGTCGACGATCACTGGGACGCCGTGGGCATGGGCGATCTCGCTGATCGTGCGCAGGCTCAGGAGGTTCCCCGGAGCGCCGGGGCGAACCAGGACGGCCGCGGTGCGCTCGTCGAGGACCCGCTCCAATTCGTTCCTGTGGGTCGTGTGGGGGAAACCGATCTCGACGAGTTCGGCGCCTGCAGCCGTGAGCGCGTGATCATACGGGTCTCGCTGTGCGCGCTGGACGACGACGCGGTTCACCATGCCGGCCGTGTTCGGAAGCGCGTCGATCTTCGCGACGTCTCGACCCGTGATGGCGACGGCCGTCGCGAGGGTGAGGGCGGATGCCGCGCCCGAGGTGACGTAGCAGGCCGGAACGCCCAGGAGCTCGGCCAGCCGTCGGCCGGCTGCCGCCTGCAGCACGCTGATGCGCACGCTCACCTGCATCGATTCCCGCATCGCCGCCCAGACGGCGTCGGACACGGGCAGGCCGCCCAGCCTCGTCGCCGGTCCGACACCGTTGATCACGGGGCGGACACCGAGCGCTTCGTACAGTCCCATGGAAGACGCTCCTGTCAGTTCTGTTCGTCCGACAGACCGAAGACCCGTCGTCCGTTCCGGATGGTGAACACCGGTTCGAGCTCTTGCGTCCCGGTGAAGGTGTGGCCGTGGCCGTCGGTGAAGCTCGTCTCGCGCTCGACGAGACGGAACGCGGCGACATCCGCCCTCGTGCCGACGTCGAGCGTGCCGACGCCGAGCCGCCCGAGACGGACTGCCGCGGCGGGTCGTGCCGTGGCCGCGTCGATGACGTACGCGAGGGGGAGGCCGAGTGCGAGGAGCTTCGACATGGTCGACGGCAGGCCGCCCGGAAGTGTGGCGATCGAGTGCGCGTGCACGTCGGAGCTGATCGTGTGCGGCGGGAGGCCGGCGTCGATCATCGTGCGGGCGACCGTCGCGTCGAATCCGGTGCCGCCGTGTCCGACGTCGAACAGGACGCCCCGCTCGTATGCCCGTCGGACCGAGGCTCTCGGCGCGGCGTCCACGACCTGATTGCCGGTGAACCCCGTGAAGCAGTGGGTCAGCACGTCCCCCGGTTCGAGCCTGTCGAGGATCTGGTCGACTGTCGCGGGAGCGGGCCCGAGGTGGACCATGAGAGGGAGCCCCGTGCTGTCGGCGGCGGAGCGCGCGCGGCCGAGCGCTTCGACGGCGTTCTCGGCGCCGACGTCCGCGGAGGCCCTGACCTTGATGCCGACGATCGTGTCGCGGTGTGCTTCGGCCATCGCTACGGCGGCCTGTGGATCGCAGTACTCGATCGTGCGCAGCTCTCCGCGGAGCCTGAAGCTCGTGATGCCGATCGTCGAGATGTTGAGGAAGGCGACGATGCGGGTCTCGGACGGTTCCAGTGTGGTCTTGGTGAACGCCTCGAACAGGTGTGCTCCGGAGCTCCCCGCATCGACCATCGTCGTGACGCCCGTGCGGGCTCCGAGCGCGTCCGGTTCGACTCCGGCGTCCTGGCCGACGAAGACGTGCGTGTGCAGGTCCACGAGCCCGGCCGTGACGATGAGACCGGTTGCGTCGATCACATCGGCGCCGGTATCAGGCGCGTCGGTTCCCGCGATGACGCCGTCTTCGAGCCGGACCGGAGAGGCGCTGAACGAACGGGAGCGCGAATCGAAGACCGACCCGCCCATGATGATCGCGGGTGGGGAGGCGGCGGGCATGTGGCTCCGTTTCCAGGGGTGGGCCGCAGTGTCCTCCACCGCGTTGCCATGAGTGCTGGATAGGCTAGCAGAATTCCGTATACATGAATACAGATTCGGCTATCTGAACTTTTCGTGAAAAGAGTTTGGCTGAAACGCTTCACATTTCTGGAACCACGTGGCTATGCTGACGTTCGTTCATAAAGATGGATACAAGTTCACATGCATGAAAAGAGCTCCAGTGAAAGTACTCGTGTACCACGGCCCGAACCAGTTGGCAGTGGAGGATCGGCCCGATCCGGCGCCCGGCACCGGTGAAGTGCTCATCGATGTCATCGCCACCGGCATCTGCGGCTCCGACCTCCACGGGTACACGGGGGAGAACGGACGCCGGGTCCCCGGACAGGTGATGGGGCACGAGACCGTCGGCCGTGTCTCGCGGATCGGCGCCGACGTGGTCAGCCCGCCGAGCGTCGGCGACATCGTCACGATCGATCCCGTCATCGGCTGCGGGACATGCCCTGCGTGCCTCGACCCCGCGGACGAACTCTGCCCCAACCGCCGGGTCATCGGTGTGGACCCGCTCATCGTCGCAGCCTTCGCCGAGCAGATCGTGGTGCCGTCCCGAAACGTGGTCGTGCTGCCGAAGGAAATGCCCGTCGACCTCGGTGCGCTCGTCGAGCCACTCTCCGTCGGATTCAGAGCCGCCTCCCGAGGAGACGTGACCGCGGGCAGCGCCGTACTCGTCATCGGCGGCGGCCCCATCGGACAAGCTGCGGCCCTCGGAGCGAGGCGATTGGGAGGACGAGTCGTCGTCTCGGAGATCTCCCCGTCCCGCGCCGCGCTCGTCATGAGACTCGGCTTCGCCGTCGTGAACCCGGCAGAACAGGACCTCGCGGCCGCGGTGGAGGCGACGCTCGGACGTCGACCGGACGTTGTGATCGACGCCGTCGCGCTCAGCAGCACCCTCGGTCAGGCTCTCGCCGTCTCGGCGCCGGGCGCGACCGTTGTGCTCGTCGGGATGGGAGCGCCCGCCGTGGAACTCGACGCGTACCGCATCAGTACCGAGGAGCGCACCGTCATCGGGAGCTTCTGCTACACCGCCGAGCAGTTCCGCAGCACGGCCGCATGGGTTGCAGACAACGCCTCCTCGCTCGAGCCGCTCATCGACGGGTCCGTCTCATTGCATGCCGCGCCGCGCGCGTTCGCCGACCTCGCGGACGGCTCGAGCACCGCCTCCAAGATCCTCGTCCGCCTCGGAGGCTGACGGCTCCAGACCTCTCCAGCGCACCGCACTCCAACGCCGCCGCACGTGTCCTGCACCTCCATCGCTCCACTCGATCCGACGAAGGAAATCGATATGAAACGACCTTGGTTGTCCACGGCAGCCATCGTGGCGCTCGTCCTCGGGGCGGTGAGCGTGCCGTTCTCCGCGGACGTGGAGCCCGCCGCCGCTGCCGGCACGGAGATGCAGGACTCGGCGTTCACCCTGCAGAACGGAGCCGTCGCGACTGCCGACTCCTCGGCGTCCGACGGCTCGGCCGCGGTGGTCGCCAACACCGGGCTCGGTTGGAACATCCAGTTCCGGAACGCCGACTTCAGCTCCCTCGTGTCCGATCAGGCCTACGAGGTCTTCGCGCGGGTGAAGGTCGCGCATACCACGACGTCACCGAGCGGACGCGCGTTCAGCATGGGCGTGTACGACCTCACGGCCGGCCAGTTCGTCCTGCCGGACCGCTCAGTGCAGGCCTCGCAGACCTCGAACGGCGTGTGGGCGGACTACCGCATCGGCACGTTCGTCCCGACGGCGTCAGCGAACACGCTCGGCGTCTACATCGCCAACGTCGACAACGCGGCACAGGTCTCCACGATCGCCGTCGACTCGTTCTCATTCCGTCCGTACCAGCCGTACGACATCGAGGACTCGTCGTTCATCCGGTACAACGGCGCGTCGATCGTGCATGAGGAGACGGCCGTCGACGGGAGTGCGGCCCGGCTCGTGAACGGTCCGGGCCTCAGCTGGGACGTCCAGGCCGATGTCGACGGCTCGAAGATCGAGGCCGGTGTACCGTACACGATCAGCGCGACCGTCAAGATGGAACGCACCGACTTCCTCGGGTCCATAGGCGAGACGTTCGGGGTCGGCGTCTACGACGCGACCGCCGGCGTCCATCTCCTGCCGCCCCACACCTACGCGAGCCCTCGCGACGACGAGAACGCGAAGTACGACTTCGTCTGGCCCGTCACCTTCACCGCCCCCGTGACGTTCGATCCCACGCACGTGAACCGTATCTTCTTCTCGCGGGTCGACAACGCCGCCCAGTTCCCGGCGGTACTGATCGACAAGGTGACGCTCACCAGGGCGACCGTTTCGGAGGCGCTGCCGCAGAGCGCCACGGCGTACCCCTACCAGATCTCACCGACCACCTCGCCTGGCGTCAACGACTCGACGACCGTGACATTCAGCGTCCCCGGCACGCAGACCGTGACCGTGACGATCCGGAACTCTGCGGGCGCCGTGGTCAGGACGCTCCTCGACGCCGGTTCGGTGACGGGCGAGGGGTCGGTCTTCTGGGACGGCCTGGACGCGGCCGGCGCGCCGGCGGCGAACGACGTGTACGAGGCGCGTGTGCAGTACGGCTCGACCGTGCACGCCGCAAGCATCCGGGCGAAGGACGGCGTGACGCTGGCAGAAGCGCCGAACCTGCACCCGGAGGCTCAGTTCCCGTTGGGCGTCTGGTACGAGGGGGCGCGCATCCCGAAGAACGTGGCCGATGCCGCGAGCTACGCGGACACGACGTTCGCCGACCTCGCAGCAGCAGGGGCGAACGACGTCATCATCAGCAACTTCGACGTGACGCGTCCTGCTGTGACGGGTGCGATCCTCGACAAGGCGGCGGAGCACGGTCTGTCCGTCGTGGTGAACCCGCGTTGGTGGGACGTCATCTACAGCGATCCGGTCAACAGCGACGAGTTCGCGATGCAGGCTCGCGTGCACGCCATCGTCGACCAGCTGAAGTCGAAGAGCGCCTTCGCCGGCTACCTCCTCTACGACGAGCCGCCGCACGGCAACGACCAGCTGCGCGAGACCGTCGGCAAGCTGAAGAAGCTCGTCGAGACGGCCGACCCGGAACACGCCGTCATGGTCGATCTGAGCGGTGTGCACAGCGCTGACAAGTACTTCTCCTCGATCGGTCTGCAGGCGATGACATCGGACCCGTACGGTGCGCTCTGGGGGCGCGCGGCCGGCGATTTCACCGACATCGGCTATCCGGGTCTCGACTACGAGGTACTCCTCGACTTCCTCCACCTGCAGACCAAGAAGGACGTCACGAGTTCCGCACCGTTGTGGACGATCCTCCAGGCGTTCGGACAGCCCGGTTGGTACCGCGATCCGAGCGACGCCGAGATCCGCGCGATGACCTACGAAGCGATCGGACACGGCTCGAAGGGATTCCACTACTTCATGTACCAGGCGACGAATGCGTGGAACGGCATGATCGACATCGACGGGAACCACACCGCACGCTACGACATCGTCAAGCAGATGTTCACGGAGCTCGCGGCGCTGAAGCCGGTCATCCAGAACCTCACGAGAGTCGCGAACGCCGCAACGGCGACCGGCGGTGGAGGAGGTTCCGGAGCCTACCCGAACGCGGACGTCACGACGCACGTGGACAATGCCACGGGCGACACCTACCTCGTCGTGGTCAACCACGACGTCGCCGCCGACGCGAACGTGACCATCACCATCGACCGGGACGCGCTCGGATCGGTCACCAGCGGAATCACGGACGTCGCATCTGGCGCAGCGATCCCCTTCGTGACGAGCGGCTCGGACATCGTCGTCACGGATCTGCCGTTCACTCCCGGTGAGGGACGGATCCTCAAGCTCGCGAAGTCGACGACCGTGCCGGAACTGGTGGGCCAGGACGGTGCGTTCACCCTGCACAACGACGCGACCAAGGCGAATGTCGACACGAGCGCTTCTGACGGGTCGACCGGCGTTGAGACGGTTCAGAGCGGCGGGACCGGCTGGAATCTGAGCTGGGATTGGGACGCGCAGCAGCTCGAACCCGGCGTCTCATACGACCTCTACGCCACGGTCAAGGTTCGGTTCGCGAAAGACGTGCTCTACGACGCGAACGACTACCCGACGATGTCCCGCCCGACGTCGGATGCGTTCACCATCGGTGTGTACGACGGGACGGCGGGTGCGCCCGTGACGACCGCAGTGACCGTGAACGGGTCGCAGCTGGAGAACCAGCTGTGGCGGACCGTGAAAGTGGGGACCTTCACTCCGTCGCAGACGGCGACCGAGTTCGTGTACCTCGCTTCGACCGGGGACGCGACCGACTACGCCACGATCTACCTCGACCGCTTTACATTCGTGAAGACGCCGTGACGCCGGCGACCACACGGCAGGATCCGCTCGAATCGCTGAGGAGGATATCGATGCAACCGATCATCACCGACGTGGAATCGATCTTCGTGAGGAGCCCGTTCCTGCCCTCCATCGAGTCCTGGACGAGGCTGAACAATCACGGGTGGGAGTACCTCGAAGTGGTGCGCGTGCGTACCGACAGTCCCCACGTCGTCGGATTCGGGGAGACCCTCGTCTACTACACGGGCGAGACCGTCGAGGACGAGCTCGCCGCGTTCGCCGTCGGGAGGACACCCCTCGAGGTGCTCGCCTCGCCGGGCGTCGGCGTGAGTCTGAGGATGGCGTTGTACGACGTCCTCGGCCAATCGATGGGTGTGCCCGTCAATCGGCTCTTCGCCCGTCCGGTCGTCCGGGACCGCTGTCCGATCTCCTGGTGGAACACCAAGATGCCGGCGGGACTCCTCGCCAGTCAGGCTGCCGACGCTGTCGCCGCCGGGTACCGTTCGCACAAGATCAAAGCCCGGCCATGGTTCGACATCCACGAGCAGGTCGACGCGGTCGCGGCGGTGACGCCGGAGGACTACCGGATCGATCTCGACTGGAACTCGATGCTCGTGAGCGCCGGGCGCGCGTTGCCGGTGCTCGCGCGGCTGCAGCAGCAGGAGAAGATCGGGCTCTTCGAGAGTCCGATCGATCGGACCGACACGGCGGGTCAGGCCCGGCTGCGTGCTGCGATCTCGACGCCCCTCGTCGAGCACTACGACCCGCACCTGGTTCCGGGATGGCTCTCTGCGGACACGCTCGACGGATTCGTCGTGAGCGGCCCCGAGCCCGCGACGGTCTTCGGTCAGGCCGATGCAGCGCAGGCCTTCCACAAGGAGGTGTTCCTCCAGCTCTGCGGAACGGGGATCACCACCGCTTGGGTCGCGCATCTCGGTTCCGTCGTTCCTGCCGCTCGCCTGCCCGCGGTCACGGCGATGAACATCTACCGCGAGGATCTGCTCGTGGATTCGCTCGAGATCGCGGACGGGCACGTGCGCGTGCCGGATGCCCCCGGCCTCGGCATCGCGGTCGATGAGGACCTCCTGGAACGGCTCCGCGTGCCGAGGGGCACGGCGCCTCCGCCCCTCCGACGGCTGCTCACCTTCGCTCTCGGCGACGGGAGTGCCAGGCAGTATGTGAGTGCCGCTCAGCTCTGGGACGACAGCACGGTGAACGCGACGATGCCGGTGCAGGGTTCCGGCGCATCGTTGTCGATCCGCGAGGACGACCACAGTCTTGAATTCGACGCCATGCATCGGAACGCGATGCAACACCCGGTGTGGCTGTGACGCCGCGCGAGAGAGGACTGCCCATGCGAATCCTGGTGATCGGAGGGGCCGGGCATCTGGGTCGGCTCATCGTGCCGGCCCTGGCCGAGATGCATTCGGTCACCGTCGCGGATCGGGTGGGCGGCCCGGTTCCCGACGGGGTCGCGACGGTCCTGATCGACGTCCTCGACCAGGACCGCTTGGCTGAGGTGTCGAAGGACATGGACCTCGTCCTGTACATGGCGATGGGGACGAAGGAGGGCTGGGGGACCCCGGTGTGGGCTCGCAGCCAGTTCGATGTGAATGTCACCGGACTCTACAACGCGGTGCAGGCATCGGCTCGCTCAGGCGTTCCCCGGGTGCTCGTCGCGGGCTCGATGTCCGTATTCGAGCGGTTCCTCGAAGCCGAGGACGAGACGGTCCCCGATGCGTTCGACGCGTACGGGCTGTCGAAACGCCTCGGCGAGGAGCTGTGCGCCGCCGCATGCGTCGAGCACGGGCTCGACGTCACCGTCCTCCGCTTGGTCCTGCCGCTGTCCGACGCGGAATGGCGGGACGCTCTCGACGACAAGCACGCGGACGTCATGACCTCCGCGAGCGACACGGCGGCCGCGTTCCTTGCGGCCATCGCAACCCCGATCCCCGGATTCACGACCCTCACGGTCACAGGGGACCACGAGCGGCGACATCTCGACTGGTCGCGCACGCAGCGGCTGCTCGGGTGGTCGCCGCGCTCGCGGAGACATCCCCCGGCCTCGGTCGCGAAGGGGGATTCGGATCATTGACACCGGTTACCCCGGTCGATACGATCGGTCCAGGTAGCCGACCTCTAGTTCGAATATGTGAACTAGAACCGAGAAGCAGGTACCCCCCCCAGCTTCCCACCGCACCGATAGTTCGAGCACGCGCAACGCCCTCCCGCAGCAGCACGAGCGGGAACAGTCTCATCACATTCATTGGCGAAACACGAGGAGAGCCCCATGGCGAAATCATCAGGTCTGTTCACGCACGAAGCAACCCGTCGCACCTTTCTGAGCGGAGCGGTCTCCACCGCTGCGCTGCTGGCGCTCGCCGCCTGCTCCACCGGTGGCGGGGCCGGCACAGGCACCATCTCACTGCTCGCAAACGACTCGGCGGACTGGGAGAAGCAGCTCCGCGACGTCATCAAGGCCTACCAGTCGCTCACGCCGGGCGCCAAGATCAACCTGCTCAACATCGCCGACGGCGAGCAGTACAACACGAGGGTCAAGACGCAGGCGCTCGCGAAGACGCTGCCGGACATCTACTACGTCCGGACCCTCGAACTCTCCGCCCACGCCAAGCAGGGGTGGCTCCAGCCGCTCGACCCGTTCATCAAGACCGGCGACCTCGTGGACCGCAAGGACTTCTACCCTGCGGTCGAGGAACAGTTTGCGGTGGACGGCAAGCTCTACGGCCTTCCCGAAGGCCTCTCCGCCTACGGCATCTACATCAACAAGACCATGTTCGACTCGCTCGGCATCCCGATCCCGGACGGCTCATGGACGTGGGAGGAGTTCTACACGCTCGCCGAGGCCTTCACGGTGAAGGAAGGCGGCAAGCAGACACGCTGGGGCGGTTTCGTCAACGGCAGTTCGTGGGGTATGCGCGGTGTGATGAAAGCGAACGGTGGAGAAGTCTTCAGCGAGGACGGTACCAAATCGATCCTGGACAACGACGCGAACATCGCCACCTTCGAACAGATCAACCGTGCGATCACCGCAGGAGCCGTTCCGAGCTCCGACGGACTCCCGACCGGAGTCGACCCGTTCGCAGGCGGCCTCGTCGGCATGTTCATGAACGGGTCCTGGTACGCGGGCGGCGCGAAGGAGGCCATCGCCGACCGCTTCGAATGGGAGATCGTGCCATTGCCGAAGGGGACGACGGGCAACCGGGAGATCGCCACGGCCGGCGGCGGTTGGGGACTCAGCCGGGACGCGAAGAACGCGGACGAGACGTGGAAGTTCCTCGAGTACCTCGCCTCGGCCGACGTCCAGGCGACCATCCCGTACATGGTCGGAGTGCCGCTCACGACCCGATCGACGGATCCGAAGACCGAGACCCTGTTCCCGGAGATCGGTGACGACGCCGCGAGGATCTCCTACCCGCCCCTGTGGGCGAAGTACGAGATCGCCTACGGCAACCGCGTCGCGACGCTGATGAACGGCAACGCGGGAGACGCCAAGGACACCCTCGCCAAGATCCAGGAAGAGACCAACCGGTGAGCACGGTCCTGTCGCCACTCGTCGAGAGCGCAGCCAGGTCTCCGCAGGTGGCGGCGGGACCCGCCCGCCCCGGCAGGAAGAAGCCGAGCCCGCACGCCAGGCGTGAGGCCAGGGCCGGATTCCTCTGGATCCAGCCGTGGCTCATCGGCTTCCTCCTGTTCTCCGCGATCCCCATCGGCATCGCGATCTATCTGTCCTTCACCGACTGGTCGGGCGGCGGCGCACCCCTCTGGATCGGCCTCGACAACTACGTGAAGATCTTCACCGACGACCCGCTCTTCTGGCAGTCGCTCAAGGTGACCTTCATCTTCGTCGCCCTGTACCTGCCGCTCAGCCTCGTCCTGGGGCTCGGCATAGCGATGCTCATGAATCAGAAGTTCGTCGGCATGGGCGTCTTCCGTACCATCTACTATCTGCCGTCGGTCCTCTCTGGCGTCGCCGTGACCGTCCTGTGGGGCTTCGTCTTCCACCGCGACTTCGGTGTCATCAACGGCGCTCTCGCCCTCGTCGGGGTCGAACCCATCCCGTGGCTCACCAGTCAGACCTGGGTGATCCCGGCCATTGTCATCATGCAGTTGTGGGCGGTCGGCTCGTCGATCATCATCTACCTGGGCGGTCTGCAGGGCATTCCCACGGAGCTCTACGAAGCCGCCGGCCTCGACGGAGCCGGCTGGTGGGCGACCTTCCGGGCCGTCACCCTGCCCATGATGTCGCCGGTGATCCTGCTCCAGCTGATCCTCGGTCTCATCGGCACGTTCCAGATCTTCACCCAGGCGTTCGTCATGACGAAGGGCGGCCCGGACTACGGTTCGTACTTCTTCTCGCTCTACATCTACGACACCGCCTTCAAGGACCTCCGACTCGGCTACGCCTGCGCCCTCTCGATGATCCTGTTCGCCATCATCCTGATCATCACGGCCATCTTCTACGGGACCTCAGGCAAATGGGTCTTCTACGCCGCCGACCGAGGGAAGAACCGATGACCGTCACCACCCGCCCGCTGCCCCCGAAGTCGGTTGTGCCAGGCCGTCCTCAGCCGGTCGAACCGACACCGCGACCCGGACAGACCCGATCCGCTCGCCGCCGCATGATCATGCTCATCACCTACGCGGTGCTGGCCGTGGGCTGCATCATGTATATGGTGCCGTTCTTCTGGATGCTGAGCACGAGCCTGAAGACGCCAGACCAGGTGTACCAGTACCCGATCAAATGGTTCCCGAACCCGGTCGACTGGGCGAACTTCGCGGACATCTTCACGGAGGCGCCGTTCCTCACCTACACGCTCAACACGATCTTCCTGACCGTCGTCGGCGTCGCGGGGAGCATCATCAGCAGCGCGTTCGCCGCCTACGGCTTCGCCCGGTTCCGTTTCCGGGGCCGTGAACCGCTCTTCATCCTCATGCTGAGCACGATGATGGTGCCGATCTGGGTGACGGTCGTTCCGTCGTACATCATCTTCAGCAACATCGGCTGGATCGACACCTACCTGCCGATCCTCGTGCCTGCGTTCTTCGCGGCGCCGTTCAACACGTTCCTGCTCCGGCAGTTCTTCATGAACATCCCCTTGGAACTCGATGAGGCGGCTCGCCTCGACGGCGCGGGGTCGATCCGCATCCTGTTCACGATCATCCTGCCGCTGTCGAAGCCGGCGCTCATGATCGTCGGCCTGTTCGCGTTCCTCCAGTACTGGAACGACTATCTCGGACCCCTCATCTTCCTGCAATCGCAGGACAAGTTCCCGCTCTCGCTCGGCATCAGCAACTTCGTCGGCGCGCAGAGCCAGAACTTCCCGCTCATGATGGCGGCGACACTGTTCTCGATGCTTCCCTGCATCGTCCTGTTCGCGGTCGCCCAGAAGTGGTTCATGCAGGGCGTCGTCGTGACGGGGCTCAAGTGACGCGCTTGACCGGGCCGGCGAAGCATGTGTGGATCGAGCTGATCGCATTCGACGTCACGCGAGACGACCTGGGCGTGGAGCAGGTGTTGGCAGACATGGGGGATCGGCCGACGATCCTGTCGTTGCTCCTCTTCAGCGCCGAGTTCGTGCACGCCCACGGCACTGACGACGATGGTCTGATCCCGACGGAGTGCACATCGTACGCCGCGCGCCCCGACAGTGTTCGGGGTCCCCGGCAGGACTGGACTCGCGCTCGGCTGCGTCAGCTCGTCACCGCACTGCAGGTGTCCGGCATCGCCGTCTACTTCGCCGTGTTCGACCTGCACCAGTACCCGCTCGACGGCGAGGTCCGGCATAGCGCGTGGAACCTGGCGCACCCGGAGATGACGGTCACCGACAGCTCGGGCGAGCCCGTTCCCGGGCTGCTGAACCCGCTGAAACGGCTCGCAGACGGACGGTTCTATCAGGACGTGTTCGCGGACGGGCTCGTCGCCGTCTTCGACTACTACGGATTCGACGGCCTGCACGGCGCCGATGGATACACGAGCCCGCGCCTGCCGGTGTGGCGCGCCGATTTCTCCGACGACCTCATCCACCAGTTCGAGGACGCGACGGCATGCACGGTTCCGGCCGGGCCGACCGCCGACAGGTCCGCCTGGATCTGGGCCGAGGCGCGACTCGAGTGGATCGAGTTCATCGCGGCGCGCTGGACCGACTTCTGGTCCGCGGTGGTCGACCGTCTGCACGCCGTGGGGGCGAAGACGATGCTGAACAACGCCTGGACCCGTGATCCCTTCGAAGCGCTGTACCGCTACGGCGTCGACTACGCGGCGCTCGCCCGCATCGGCATCGACCGGATGGTGCTCGAGACCTCCTCCTCTGCGGTCGAACTGCTGGAGGAACCCACGCTGCCGCCGATCCACGGCCAGCTGGCCACCGTGCTGCTCATTCGGGCGCACGTGCCCGAGCTGCCGCTGTCCGGCCTCGTCGCCGTCCACGACACCTTCGAACAGTGGGATGTCGTCCACACCGCGCCGGCGATGCTCGAGCGGGACATCCGCACGCTCACCTCCGTCCGCGCGCAGCGCCCCGGTGGCGCGACGACGGCGCCCTGCCTCGACGCGGCGCTGTTCTGCCTGGCCGACGGACTCGATGCCGCGAGCTGGAACAGGCTCGATGTGCTCCGCCGCAGTTGTGAAAGCGGGACGTCCCCGTCCGCGGGCGCCGGAGCAGGCTTCACCCTGCTCTACGACCCGGCCGCGCTCAGGAAGGAACTCGCCTCATTCCGACGGAACCGTGTGGCGCACACCCACACGCTCCTCGCCGCCCTGCTCCGGGCAGGCGCGATCATCTCCGCGATCGCCCCGATCGGAGACCACCGACTCGTCCCGGGGGCAGTTCTGGTCCTCCGGCCCGACGTGTACCCGAGCGACCTGCTCGACGACGTCGCCGCGTCGCACGACGAATTCGTGACGTTCGGGCCGACTCTCGATACCGACGGCGGCTTCGATGGTTCGTGGTCGGTCGTCCGCCGCGAGTCCGGCGGGATGGTCGACGTGTGGCGGGAGGAAGCGGCGGGGAGGCGCATCGACGACGGCGAACCGGAGGCGCAGGACTCGTGGCTGTTCGAGCTCGCCATGAACCTCCCTCCGGCCGACCTCGTCGAGCGCGTCGCCGCCGTGCTCCGCGCCCCGGCACTGGGCGAAGGCGGGCCGTTCACGGCCCCGGGAGCGAGCTCCTCGGTCCAACTGATGGTGTCTCGTGAGTCTCCGACGACGACGCGTGTCCTGCTGCACAATTCGGACCACGTCTTCCGTGACGGGACGTTCCGACCCGCCGAGCCGGTCACCGGTGCGGAACTGCTCTCCGGTTCCGCATCTCTGGCGGTCAGGTTCGTCGACGGAGCCGTCGTCGTCCGCGTTCCGCCGAAGGGCGTCTCCGCGCTCCGTCTCACGGGCGCCGCCGTCACATCCACCGCATCCACCCGCCCGTCCACGCCCAGTGAGGAACTCCCGTGACCGAGTTGTCCGGCCTGACCACCGTCGAAGCAGGAACGCTCCTCCAGTCGGCCGTGGTCGCCATCGTCCCGATCGGAGCGACCGAGCAGCATGGTCCGCACCTGGAGTTGCGGACCGACATCGCCATCGCCACCGAACTCGCCGCCAGGGTCGACGCCGCCCTCGGCGAGCGGTCCGTCCTGTGCCCGCCCATGCCGTACGGGCTGTCGGAGCACCACCTCGGCTACCCCGGCACCCTGACCCTTCGCCCTGCAACCCTCATGGCGTTCCTCCGCGACCTCTGCGAATCCCTCGTCGCCAACGGCATCACGAAGGTCCTCGTCATCAACGGACACGGCGGGAACACCGATGCGACCAGGCTCGCCGCGCGGGAGATCGGCCGGGACCTCGGTTGTGAGGTCGCGCACGTCATGTGGGGTCAGACCGTCGGCGACCTGACTCCGGCGCATTTCGAGGCGGGCCACCGGTATCACCACGCCTGTGAGATCGAGACCTCGCTCGCACTCGAACTGGATCCGTCGCTCGTCCGCACGGAGGCGATCGAAGGACCTGCGGAGCTGTTGCCGCTCGACGGTTCGACGGATTCGCCGGCCCCGCGAGTCGATCTGCCCCAACCGTTCTCGCTCTGGACCTCCAACGGGACCTTGGGCGATCCGCGCAGGGCGCGTGTGGAGATCGGGACGGAGCTCGTCGACCGGTTCCTCGAACGCACCCTGCGCTTCGTCGATCAGTTCACGGCAGACACGCAGAGCAGCCCGCTCACGCGGAACGAGGTCCGATCATGACGTTCGCACTCGTGCCCACGCCGCGCTCGGTCGCGGAACTCCCGGACGGGCCGTTCGTCCTCCACGCCGGGACGACGATATCGGCCGCACCGCAACTGGCGGAAGCGGCCGAAGTGCTCGCGGAGCTCCTCCGCCCGGCCACAGGACTCCCGCTGCACGCGAGCCGACGCGGCGACATCGAGTTCCATCAGGGACCCGTCGCCGGGACCGGGCCGGAAGCGTACGAGCTGACGGTGCGGCACGACCGGGTCCGGATCGTGGCCTCAGACCGGCTCGGTGCCTTGCGCGCCGTCCAGACGTTCCGTCAGCTGCTGCCTCCGGAGGTCTTCTCGCGTGAACCGGTCAACGGTGTCGAGTGGAACGCTCCTGCGGTGCACATCGACGACCACCCGGAACACCGGTGGCGCGGGGCCCACCTCGACGTCGTGAGGCACATGATGCCGATTGAGTTCGTGCACCGGTTCATCGATCTGCTCGCGCTGCACAAGCTGAACCGCCTGCACCTCCACCTCACCGACGATCAAGGCTGGCGATTCGAGGTGACCGCGTATCCGCTGCTCACCGAGATCGGCGCCTGGCGTCCGGGGACCGTCGTCGGCGTGCACGTGCCGCCCTGGCAGGACGACGGGCCGCACGACGGCATCCCACACGGAGGGTTCTACACGCGCGCGGACATGACCGGCGTCATCGAACATGCCAGACGACTCGGCATCGAGGTCGTCCCCGAAATCGAGATGCCCGGCCACTCGCAAGCCGCCATCGCTGCGTATCCATCGCTCGGCAACGGCATCGAGATCGGTGTCGGCACCGGCTGGGGAGTGTCACCGCACATCCTGTCCGTCGCCGATCGGACACTCGACTTCTGCCGGGACGTGCTCGACGAGGTGTTCGACGTCTTCCCGTCCGAATTCGTCCACCTGGGCGCCGACGAGGTGCCGAAGGACGAGTGGCGCTCGAGCGAGCTCGCACAGGCGAGGATGCGCGAACACGGCCTCCGGACCGAAGACGAACTGCAGAGCTGGTTCATGCGTCGGATGACGGAGTTCGTCCACAGCCGTGGCCGACGCGCCATCGGATGGGACGAGATCCTCGACGGAGGTTTGCCTGCGGGCGCGGCCGTCATGTCCTGGCGAGGCGAGAGCGGAGGCATCGCCGCGGCTGAACTCGGACACGACGTCGTGATGGCCCCGTTCGATCAGACGTACTTCGACTACTACCAGGGCGATCCGGCGAACGAACCGCTCGCCCACGGCACGATCATCGACGTGGCCTCCGTCCACCGTTACCGTCCGGTGCCCGTCTCGCTCGATCCGACGGCGCGCGCCCACGTCATCGGCGCACAGTTCCAGCTGTGGACGGAGTACATGTCGACGCCGGAACACGTCGAGTACATGGCGTTCCCACGAGCGTGCGCGTTCGCGGACGTCGTGTGGGGCTCGCCGGTCGATGGCGACGAATTCCACCGTTCCACGCTCCCCGCCCATATCGTGAGACTCGATCTGCTCCGCGTCAACACGCATCCGTTCGCCGGGGAGACCGTCGAGCCGGCGACGGCACGACGCTGACCATGGTGGGCATACCGCTCAGCATCGTGGATTCGACGGTCGATGGAGACCGCATCCTGGAGATCGTCGACGACTGCGTCCGGCTCCGCATCAACGTCGACCACGGCGCCCACCTCTTCCATCTGGAAGATGTGCGCTCGGGGACCCAACTGCTCTACACGGACCCCGCTGGTTCGCGCGACTACGCGGTCGGCGGCTGGTACGAGCTCTTCCCGAACGCCGGACCTGCCTGCGACTTCGGCGGGTCGTCCATCACCCGGCACGGCGACGTGCAGCATCGGCCGTGGACGGTCGACGTCGAAGCCGATGACGGGAACGAGGTCGTCATCCGATTGCGCACGACGAGCCGCGACCTGCCGTTCTCGATCGAGAAACGGGTCGCCGTCCGAGCCTCGTCGGGTCGGATCCGTCTCGATGAGCGGATCGCGCGCCACCAGGACGGTGCCGCAGACACCGCCGACGAGCTGCCCTACCTGTGGGGGCAGCACGTCACCTTCGGCTTGCCGTTCCTCGAGGGTGCTGTGTTCGAACTGCCTGGGGGAGAGCTGCACGGGTCCGTGGACGACAGCGGGTCCGGCGATGCTCGCACTGAGACGCGGGGCCCGCTCGGAGCATTCCCGGTGAGTGACGGGACTTCGATGGATCTCACGCGCTTCCCCACCGGGCCGTTCGACGCGATGCTGTTCAGCGATCGCCTCGCGTCCGGCGCCGCGACAGTGCGGAATCCGCGGCTCGGCATCGCCGCCCGCCTCACCTGGGACATCGATGCGTACCCGTACCTCTGGTTCTGGGGAACCCGGTCCGCGGACGTCGACGGGCTCACCGCGTGCGCGATCGAACCGCAGGCGTCGGACATCCCCAGTCTCGCGGACGCACACACCGACGGACGTGCGCCGGTGCTCGCTCGCGGCGGCGAACGGTCCTCGTGGATCGAACTCACGCTCTCCGTAGACTCCTCGCCCGGCATCGCGGACGAGTGAACCCCTTCACGCTGACCCCGAATCAGAAAGCACACCATGTCGAACGATGAACGCACGATCCTCGCCATCGACCTCGGAAAGACCTCGTGTCGTGCCAGGGCCACCACCCGGGTGGACGGGCGACTCAAAGTGATCGCCGAAGCTCGCGGCGATGGGGCCCCCGGAGTCGCGGACGAAGACGGTATCGCGTGGTCCGTCTCGGCCATCGCGGACACGATCGCATCCTTCGACGATGACGTGCTTGCACTCCTCTCCGGCGTGGGCGTGGGCGCCGCAGGAGTCGAGGCCGCTCCGCACGAGGTGCATGAGCTGGTGAGCAGATTGACCGAGATCTTCCAGGCCCCCGTCACCGTTGTGAACGATGCGCTCGCAGCCCACGCCGGTGCGTTCGCAGGTGGCGCGGGAACGGTGCTCATCGCGGGGACCGGGGCAGTCGTCTTCGATGTAGCGGCCGATGGCGTCGTGCGACAGATCGACGGATGGGGGCCGTGGCTCGGCGATGAGGGGAGCGGGCGGTGGATTGGTCAGCAGGGACTCGAAGCTGCGCTTCGCGCGGTGGACGGGCGCGGGCCGGCGACGGCATTGGCGCAGGACGCGGCAGCGGTCGCGGGCGGCACCGCCGCCCTTCCGATGTGGGTCGGTCGAGGCGGATCGCCCGCGCGCCGGCTGGGCATGTTCGCACCCACCGTCATTGCCAGAGCCGAGCAGGGGGACGCGGTCGCCGTCTCGGTCGTGGATCGTGCCTGTCGACGCCTCGCGACGAGCGCGAAGGCGGCCGGCACTGGATCCGCGTGCGTGGTCGGAGGCCTGACAGAGCATCCATTCTTCTCCGCAAGACTCACGACCGCGATGCGGTCGGTCGGTGTGGATCGTGTCCGCCCGCTCGGGGATGCTCTCGACGGCGCGCGTCTCATCGCGATCGATGAGACGATCACGTTCGGGGGTCACGTGACGCGGTCGTTGCGCTCACCGAATCTCGCCGAGGCCTGATCGGCCGGACTGCCTGCCTTCCGCCCATATTCGTCGGGCGGCGGCGGGAGCCGGGTGGGGCGACGTCGGAGCTCCGGGGAACTCCTCAGCTGCCTCGCGGCTTCCGTTTCCTCTGAGCGGACGCATCGAACTGCTCGCGGCTCTCGATCACGGAGTCGTAGCTGCTCATCGCCCACCGCGCGAGAGCGACAGCCGGCCCGATCAACGTCGAGCCGGTGGGGGTGAGCTCGTACTCGACGCGAGGCGGCACTTCGGCGTGTGCTGTGCGGATCACGAGGCCGTCGCGCTCGAGGCGCCGGAGGGTGACCGTGAGCATCCGTTGCGAAATGCCGGGGGTGTGGCGCTGCAGCTCACCGAACCGCAAGCGGGTACCGGCGTCGAGGGCGCCGACGACCAGGAGTGCCCACTTGTCTCCCACATGACTCAGGATGCTTCGGATCTCTTCACCGCGCCCTGCGAGGTCGCACGCGTGTTCGTAGTCTGAGACGGCGGTCTCCGCATCGGATGGATGGTCGACGACGTCAGGATCGTCGGTGGTCGCTCGGGCGGAGCCTTCGAGAGCGATCGGCTGGGTCATGGTGCACCTTCCTGCGCCTTGCGCACACGCGTGTGCCTTTTGTAACCGATCTGAAAGTCACTCATGATCAGTTACACACTAACCGTAACTAATGAAATGGATTCCGTATGAACATCGTCCTCTGGGTCGTCCAGATCCTGCTCGCCGTCGGCTTCGTCGCGATCGGATCGATGAAAATCGTGATGTCCGGCGGCAAGATTCGCACCACCTACGGAACAGCGCCGTGGCTCATCCGCTTGCTCGGAACCGCTGAGGTCCTCGGGGCCATCGGCCTCATCCTGCCGGGGCTCACCGGCATCGCCCCGTTCCTCACCCCGCTCGCTGCCACGGGCCTCGCCATCGTGATGGTCGGTGCACTCGCCGTCCACGTGCGGCGCAAGGAGTTCGCTTCCCTCGCAGTACCGGCGGTGTTCCTGATCCTCACGATCGTGGTCGCCTGTGCGCGGTTCTGACCGTTCGCGTTCTGACGTGCGGAGCGGTGAGCCCTCGTCGGAGCGATGCGCCGACGCTGCGCGGCCGTGTTGCGCGACCGGGAGACGGTGACATCCGGAGTGCGTCACACTTCGACGCGGAGGAAGACCCGCCGCTCCGTCGTGGTTGCGAGGTGCATGGTGAACAGATTCCTGGTGCATGATTCCTTCGGCGGCGTGGAGGTGCTCCGCCTCGAGCGGGGCGTGATCCCGGAGCCGGGCGACGGGGAGATCCGGATCAGGATCACCGTTGCGGGGCTCAACCCCGTCGACTGGCAGATCCTCGCTTCGGAGGAACTGGCCGGCGCGTTCGGAGTGGTGCTCCCGTCAGGGTTCGGCAACGACTTCGCGGGAATCATCGATGCGGTCGGGCGCGACGTCAGCGGATGGTCGGTCGGAGAACGGGTGTTCGGGGGTCTCCGCGGCTCTGCGCTGGCGGACTTCGCCGTCGTCGCTGCGGATGACCGGCACCTGCACCGCACCCCGGCGGAGACCCCCGACCTGGTCGCCGGAGTCATCGACATCGCGGGTCGAACGGCGAGTGCTGTGATCGACGCGCTCGCCCTCGACCGGTCGGACGTCGTCCTCATCGGCGCCGCCGGGGGCGGCGTCGGCACGATCGTGACGCAACGTGCGGTGGCGACGGGCGCGCGGGTCCTCGGAACCGGCTCGGCCGCATCCGCCCCGTATCTCCGCTCGCTCGGAGCGGAACCGGTCGAGTACGGGGCAGGCCTCGCCGACCGCGTCAGGGCAGTGTCCCCGAACGGCGTCACGGCCGCCGCGGACCTCTTCGGCATCGATACGGCGCTCGCCGCGCTCGAGCTCGGCGCCGACCGGGTCGTGACCATCGAAGCCGACGACCCGCCGGCCGGCGTACGGCCGATCAACGGCTCCGATGCGCGTGTCGGAGCGCTGGAGGAACTCGTGCGGCTCGTCGGCGACGGAAGGATCAGCGTGCCCGTCGCGGCCACCTTCCCGCTGGAGCAGTACGGCGCGGCCATCGAGCGTCAACGGTCGCGTCATGTGCAGGGGAAGATCGCCGTCGTCCTCTGAACGACCTCGTCGGCCACGTGGCCCCGGAACGCATCGCGATCCTCAGCGGGCGTGCCCGAAGTACATCAGCTCCCAGATGGCCGGCTGGCTGTACTCGTCGACGAGCGCGTCCCCACGGAAGTGCTGCACGCTGCACGGACCCGTGAACCGAAGGTACGCGCCGTCGAATCGGACCGCTTTTGCCGCGAGGCGCTTGAGGCCCGTGACGCCGTCGATCATGCGGTCCCTGGCCAGATCCCGCTCCCGCGTGAAGCTCACGACGTAGCGATCCGTGCCGTCGTCGTAGGTGTAGCTCGTCACGCGTGCGACGGGCTTGCCCGTGTGCTCATCCGTGTACACGCCATCGGTCGCGAAGGTGACCTCGTGCGAGTCGTCGGCGATGATCACGCCGTCCTTCGCGAGCATGAAGATCGGGATGGCCTCGTAGCCGTAGCGCTCATGGGCGGTGATGTACGACGCGATGACCGTGTACGGCCCCGCTTCGCCGCGCGCCCAGTACCAGTCGTGGACGATGTCCATGAGGCCGACGTTGCCCCAGTTGTGGTCGTGGTAGCCGACACCGCTCGTCGTGTGCGACTCGCCGTCGATCGAGTACGTGGCCTCCACCCGCCCCTGCGGGACCGACGGCAGCCAGGAGAACTCCTTCGCGCGATCCTCGCCGAACAGCATGTATCCGGTTTCCGGTCGCCAGGAGGGAACGGTGCCGGTGAGCGTGACATCGACGGCGAGGCCTTCCACGTTCGCCGTGATGCGATACGTGTGCAGGTCGCCCGAGAACCGGTTGTCGCCGATGCGCACGTCCGCACCATCGGTCGAGGCTGACCACTGATCTGGATCGAAATGGACGATCTTCGTGAAACTGCGGCCGTCGGCGAGATCGAGGTTCACGCGGATGATCGGGTCGAGGGGGTGGTTCGGGGAGGTGAGGTCCTTGTTCATGAACACCACGACCAGCTTCGCCCCGTCTTCCAGGTGCGCATCGAAGTACCACCACTCGTAGGTGCCCTTCCGGTTGTCGGTCCGGGCGCCGTCCTCCCATGCCCCGATGTGATCCGGCGCGAGGCCGAGGCGCTGGTAATCGGCGGGTGTGCCGGCGGTGACGGCGAGTGGTTGGTTCGACATGGTCGTTCCTTTCTGTGACGGTCAGCCGAGTCGTGGCTGGTCGCCGATCGGTGCGGCGATCGCAGCCGCGGGGTCGAACCGCTCAGGGCGACGTTTCGCCCAGAGGAGCAGCCCGATGTAGGCGAGATCGAAGACGCTGCAGAGCAGGCCGATCCCGATCACGAAGAGTGAGCCGTTGATGAAGCCGAACAGGATCGTCGGCGCGAGCGTGCCGATCCACTTCGCGACCGCGATCACGAGGCTCTGACCGCGTGCACCCCGGCGAGCGACGAACATCGCGATGAACAGACCCGACATGAGCAGGTTCTGCAGGAATGCGCTGTACTGCGCGGCCTTCATGCCCTCCATGCCGAACTCGGCGATGAACAGCCACTGGATGACGAACGAGCTCGCGACGATCGCGACGCCCCATCCGATGAAGAGCGGCTTGGAGACCAGCTTCGGGAACTCGCGACGCCCGAATCGGAAGAAGGTGAAGAGGATCACGACGTCGGCGAGCGCCCAGACGAGGTTCACGTACGCCTGGATCTGCGGGTCGTACACGAGGTCGTGCACGGCGTAGGTCCACTCCCAGGCGATGTTGAGGCCGAGCGCGGCGACGGGCATCGCGTAGGTCTTGTGGCGGAAGCCGAGACGGATGGCCTCGATGTAGACGATCGTCCAGGCGAGGCCGCTGAGGGCGGTGAGCAAGAGTTGCACGATGGCTCCTAGAGGGTTGGTGCGGCGAAGCGGTGGACGAGATCGGCGATGGCGTGCGCGAGGGCGGTGGCGTCGGAGTCGGCGTCGGCGTCGGCGGAATCGCCCCTGGCGAGGTGGCTGAGGATGAGGCCTTGGATGGCGGAGGCGACCACGAGTCCGGTCTCACGTCCGCCGACGTACCCGGTCAGGAGGTCGGCCAGGTGCCCGTCGAGCTCCCGGATGACCGGGCGGAGCGACTCGTCGTGGCTCGACGCGAGGATCATCTCGTAGACGGCGAGGGTGTCCTGGCGGCTCTGGCCGACGAGTGTCCTCGCGTGCCCGCCGGTGAGTTCCGGCAGGCGGTGCGGCTCGTCGCGATGCGCTTCCACGAGCGCGCGGAAGGCGAGGCCGATGCGCGAACCCGCATGATCGAAGCTCGCCTGCCGCAGTTCGGCGATGCCGGAGAAGTGATAGGTGACGGAGGCCAGTGAAACGCCCGCTTCCGCGGCGACCGCACGGTGGGTGAGGAGCCCGGAGCCGTTCGTCGCGATGACGGCGACCGCCGCATCGAGGAGGAGCTCTCGGCGTGCGCGGCCCCGTTCGAGACGTCCATCCGGCTTCGTGTTCACTGCGAACTCCTAACTTCCGGTACAAATGTACCGTAATGTTGCAGCGTCCGCTACTGAACCGCTTGTGAACAGGAACCGCATGAGAGTACTCATGGTCTTCGACCACCCCTACGGCGCCGAGGCGTCCGAGAACATCCCGCACCGCCGCAGCTTCTCCGCAGCCATCGCCGCGGCGGCACGCCGAGGACTCGAACGAGCGGGCCACGACGTCGACCTCATCGATCTGCACCGTGATCGCTTCGATCCCGTGATGCACGAGATCGACCTCGCGGCGTGGCGCCAGAAATCCGTCGTCGACGACC
Organism: Plantibacter lichenum; assembly: GCF_050587525.1. Classification (NCBI taxonomy): domain Bacteria; kingdom Bacillati; phylum Actinomycetota; class Actinomycetes; order Micrococcales; family Microbacteriaceae; genus Plantibacter; species Plantibacter lichenum. The sequence goes on from NZ_JBOBFT010000018.1 coordinate 43,501, forward strand.
AGGCCGCGGACTACCAGTCCAGGCTCAAGCTCGCGGATCACCTCGTCTTCGTCTTCCCCATCTGGTGGGAGGCGATGCCGGCGAGCACCAAAGGCTTCCTCGACAAGGTCATGACGAAAGGGATCGTCTACTCGGAGTCGAAACCCGGCCGGCCGTTCGTCAACGGTGTGAAGAACCTGCAGGGGGTGACGCTGATGACCGTCATGACGACCCCGGACCTGATCTACCGATGGCTGTTCGGGAACCCGATCACGAAGATCCTCTTCCGCGGAACATTCCGGAAGATCGGCGTGAGGCGACTCCGCTGGCTGAACTTCACCAACCCGTCATCGAGAACGTTGCACGAACGGCAGCGCATTCTGCAGGGCGTCGAGGATCGCTTCGCCGGAATGTGAGGGTTTCGAGCGGCGATCGAGCGCTGCAGGGCGCGGGGTTCGATGTCGGTGTGACACGGATGATGCAACCGGTCGGCGGTGCTGTTCGCTATGCGTCGCGTGACCCGCTCAGGCGGTCGAAATCGGCGAAGACGGTTCGTGCGGTGTCCGTGAAGGTCGTCGCATCGTCACGATCCACCCAGACGTCGAATGCGACACGGAAGACGGCTGCGCCGCGTTCTGCGGCGAGGCGGGCGATGAGGGGTTCGATGTCACGCTCGACGAGTGCTGCGGCGAGTGCCGACGTGAGCGTGGCGAGTTTCAGCAACTCCCGCTCCTGGAAGCGCACTTCCGCCTCGAGGACTCGCTGGCGTGCCCGAGACTGTTCGCGGCGTTCATTCGGGAACGCGACGGTCGCTGCGAGGATGGCGCGTTCGACGGCGGTCCGCGGATCCCGGCCAGTCGCATCCGGGGAGTCGGACGACGTCGCGAAGTCCGCGAGGAACAGCGCGTTGAACTCGCTCTGCGGGGTGAACAGGGCCTCTCGCTTGTCGGCGAAATAGCGGTAGAAGGTCCGCTCGGTGAGGCCGGCTTCGGCTGCGATGTCCGCGACGGTCGTGCCATCGAATCCCCGCGCGGCGAACTGGGTGAGGGCGGCGCGTTTCAATCGTTCGCGTGCGTCGGTCGGTGGCCTGGACATGTCTCGATCCTACTTGTGTCAGGCTCTGACATTCACCTATATTGTCAGAAGCTGACATTATCCGGCGGCGCCGGACGGAAGGAAACATCATGCACGTCTTCATCACGGGAGCGAGCGGCTGGGTCGGATCGACGGCGGTCGACGAGTTCATCGCCGCCGGGTACACCGTCACCGGGCTGGTCCGTTCCGCCGAGTCGGCCGACGCAGTATCCGCGAAGGGTGCGACGGCCTTGCGCGGCGACCTCGACGACCTCGACAGCCTCCGGCGCGGGGCGGCCGACGCCGATGCCGTCGTCCACCTCGCCAACAAGCACGACTGGGCGAACCCCGCGGCGACCAACCTGGCCGAACGAACCGCCGTCCAGACGCTCGGAGACGCGCTCGCCGGCTCCGGGCGGGCGTTCGTCGTGGCGTCGGCGCTCGCCGGCATCATCCAGGGTCGACCGGCGACCGAAGCGGACGTCTCGCCCGCCGTCGGCCTCGACTCCATGCGGGGCGGGAGCGAGAACCTCACCCTCGAGTACGCCGACCGCGACGTGCGTGCGTCCGTGGTACGACTGGCGCCGAGCGTCCACGGTCTCGGGGATCGGCGCGGGTTCATCCCCGGCATCGTCCGTGCGGCGGAGCAGGACGGGACATCCGCGTACATCGGTGACGGCGAGAACGTCTGGGCGGCCGTCCATGCGAGCGATGCCGCGCGACTGATCCGTCTGGCGGTCGAGCGCGCCCCCGCCGGATCGCGTCTCCACGCGGTCGCCGAGGAGGGTGTCTCGACCCGTGCCATCGCTGAGGCGATCGGGGCTGCGTTCTCGCTTCCCGTGGCCTCGATCCCGCAGGAGGCCGCCGCTCAGCAGTTCGGTCCGGTCGGTCGGTTCTTCGGTCTCAACCTCCCGGCCACGGCCATCGCGACGCGCACCCTCCTCGACTGGACGCCGACGGGGCCGACGCTCTTCGCCGACATCGCGAGCGGCGCCTACTCAGCCCTCTGACGCTCCTTGCCCCTCCGTGCGCACCACTCGCGCGCACCACCCGCCGAGGTGAGGCTTCCGGTCGTTTTCGGACGCCCGAAACGACCGGAAGCCTCACCTCGGCGGGGAAGCAGAGGAGAGGGCGGCAAGGGAGCGGGGACAGCGTCGGAGGGGTGTGCGATCATCGGGGCATGAGCAGGCAGATCGGCACGCCCGGAGGCACGGAGGAACGGCCCGCGATCTTCTTCAGCGGTCCGCAAGAGTTCCGGCAATGGCTCGAGGCCAATCACGAGACGGCGACGGAACTGTGGATGGGGCTCTACCGCAAGCACGTGCCGGATCAGGGGCTCACCTGGGAACAAGCGGTCCCGGAAGCGCTGTGCTTCGGCTGGATCGACTCCGTGAAGCAGCGCATCGACGAGGACTCCGCCCGCCAGCGTTGGACGCCACGGAAGTCGTCGAGCACCTGGTCGACGGTCAACATCAACCTCGTCGAACAGCTCACCGCAGCTGGACGGATGCTCCCCGCGGGCATCGCGGCGTACGAACGACGGAAGACGGATCGCTCCGGGATCTACTCGCATGAGACCGAAGCGCAGGAACTGCCGCCGGAGAGCGCGGCACGTCTGGCAGCCAATGCTGCCGCGACCGCGTTCTGGGATCTCGCGACGCCGACGTACCGCAGACAGGTCGTCCACTGGGTGTTGACCGCGAAGCAGGAGGCGACACGGGAGAGACGACTCGTGCAACTCATCGAGGACAGCGCCGCAGGCGTGCTCGTCCCGTTCCAGCGCTACGGCGAGGTGCCGAAGTGGGCGGAGCGTGCGGCCGAGGCTGCGAAGGCCGTCCGCGACGCCGGCTGAGTCGGCCTCCGGTCGCGGCCCAGCTGTCGGTCACTGAGCCTGTCGAAGTGCCTCGATCGACCATAACTCCTTCGATTCGACCACGGTGCGGCCCAACTTCCCCGGAATTCCGGGGCAGCGCCGATCGGTGATGTCGGAATCGAAGGAGTTGTGGTCGATGGGGTCGGTGTGTGACGAGGGCGGTGTCTGGGAGTGTGGCCCTTCGACAGGCTCAGGGACCGGAGCGGTTGGCCCAGGGACAGGAGTGGCCGGCGGAGGGATCGAGAACGGTGCCCTTCGACAGGCTCAGGGACCGGAGTGATTGGCCCAGGGTCCGGAGTGGTTGGCCCAGGGACAGGAGCGGTTGGCTCAGGGATCGAGAACGGTGCCCTTCGACAGGCTCAGGGACCGGAGTGGCTGGCGGAGGGATCGAGAACGGTGCCCTTCGACAGGCTCGGGGACCAGGTACGTCAGGCGAGGGCGGCGACGAACTCGATCTCGACCCGAGCACCCTTCGGCAGCGCGGCGACCTGGTACGCGGCACGCGCCGGGAGCACGCCACCGGAGAAGACCTCGCCGTAGGCCTCGTTGACGACCGCGAAGTCGTTGATGTCGGTCAGCAGCACCGTGGTCTTCACCACGCGCGTGATGTCCGATCCGGCAGCGGTGAGGATCGCGGCGCCGTTGCGGAGCGACTGAGCCGCCTCCTCGCGCACGCCGGGTCCGGCGAAGACGCCCGTGGCCGGGTCGATGGGCAGTTGTCCGGACACGAACACGAGGTCGCCGGCGCGGACGGCCTGCGAGTACGCACCGATCGCGGCGGGCGCGTCATCGGTGTGGACGGAGCTGATGTCGATGGTCGAGCGGGTCATGAGGTTCCTCCCAGAACGGCGATGGCCGCGTCGAGCGCGGCAGGTGTGGTGGTGGCGTGGACGCTGAACCGGATGCGGTCGGGACCGTGCAGGGTCGCCGTCACGCCGACCGCCTCGAGCGTCTGGTGGACGGAGGCCGCGTCGCCGTCGGGGAGTCCCGCGACGACGATGCCCGCGCGCTGTTCCGGCGCGGTCGGCGACAGCACGGGAACTCCGGCGGCCTGCAGACGATCGATGAACGCGGACGCCGAGGACTCGATGCGGCTCTGAACAGCGGAGACGCCGACGGTCTCGAGCTGCGTGAGCGCGGTGGCGAGCGCGCCGGATGCGAACGGCGAACCGTTCGTGACCGAGAAGCGTTGCGCACCGGGCAGGAGCTCGTGCGGCACGCCGTCGTAGCGACTCGGCCCTTCGACGGCCGTCCAACTGCTGACGAGCGGCCGGAGACGGTCGAGCGCCCGAGCGGAGAGGGCCGTGAAGCCCGTTCCCCAGCCCGCCCGCAGCCACTTCTGGCCGCCGACGACGAGCGCGTCCGCAACGGTCCAGTCGGTGGCGACGACGCCGAATCCCTGGATCCCGTCCACGATGAGCAGGCGATCGCCGATCACGGAACGGATGCCGGCCAGATCGGCGCGGAATCCCGTCCGGAAGTCGACGGCGCTGACGGAGACGGCGACGGTGTCCGGGGTGAGGGCATCGGCCACGCGTTCCGGCGTCACCGGCGCGAGCGCGTTCCCGCCGGCCGGGGGGAGCGTGCGAACCGTGAGGATGCCGGCCTCCTCCGCCCGCCACCAGGGGTACAGGTTCGAGGGGAACTCGGCGGCGCTCACGAGCACCTCGCCGCCGGGCACGCCGAACGCGAACTGCAGGAGTCCCATCGACGTGCTCGACGTCAACGCGACCGCACTTCGGTCGAACCCGGTGAGCCGACTGACCGCGGCGAGCGCGCGTTCGTCCTCCGCGTGCAGCCCCGAGGACGGAACGCCCTCGCCGGCCGAAGCCGCGAGTCGCGAGATCGTCTCGACGACGGGCTTCGACGGAGGACCGTAGCTGCCGAAGTTGAGGTAGCCGACCGGTTCGCTGAACGAGCCGAGATACGCGTCGGCGTGTGCGTCGTGGCCCCCGCTCACGAGAGCACCCGCTGCAGGAACTGCTTCGTGCGTGCCTCGCGGGGCGACCCGAGCACCTGCTCGACGGGACCCTCCTCGACGATCCCCGCATCGGCCATGAAGACCACGCGGTCGGCGACCTCGCGAGCGAACGCGATCTCGTGGGTGACGACGAGCATCGTCATCCCGTCGCGCGCCAGGTCGCCCATCACCCGGAGGACTTCGCCGACGAGCTCTGGGTCGAGCGCGGACGTCGGCTCGTCGAACAGCAGGAACAACGGCTTCATCGCAACCGCCCGAGCGATCGCCACCCGCTGCCGCTGCCCGCCGGACAGCTGGCCTGGGTAGGCGTCGACCTTGTCGCCGAGTCCCACCCGCTCCAGGATCTCCACGGCTTCGGCGCGCACCTGCTTGGCTGGACGCCGCTGCACCTGCACCGGCCCCTCCATGATGTTCCCGAGGACCGTGAGGTGCGGGAAGAGATTGAAGTGCTGGAAGACCATGCCGGTCTTCGCGCGCTGGGCGGACAGCTTCCGTTCGCTCAGCTCGTACAGCTTGCCGCCGCGCTGCTCGAAGCCCATCGGCTCGCCGCCCACCCACACCTCGCCGGTGTCTGGCTCTTCGAGCCGGTTGAGGGTGCGCAGGAACGTCGACTTGCCCGCACCGGAGGGACCGATGATGCAGACGACCTCGCCGCTTCGGACGGTCAACGACACGTCGCGCAGCACTTCGTGGCTCCCGTACGACTTGCCGATGCCGATGGCTTCCAGGACGGGAGCCGCCTGCCCGGCGGACGCCGAACGCGTTGATGTGTCCGAGATGGTCATGGGGTGCTCCTGATGAGAGGTGCGCGGCCGAGGTCCGCTGCGATCTTGCGACGGAGGGCGCGCGCGTTCGGTGGCCCGCCCGGGCGACGGTCCTGCCGGTCGAAACTGCGCTCCAGGTAGTACTGGCCAACGCTCGCGACGCTCACGATGACCATGTACCAGATCGCCGCCGCGATGAGCGTCTCCATCACCTGCAGGTTGAAGGAGGAGATGTTGTTCGCGGCCTTGATCAGTTCGAGGTAGCCGATGACCGACGCCATCGCCGTGCCCTTGAGCATGTTGATGAAGTCGTTGCCGGTCGGCGGGATGATGACGCGCATCGCCTGGGGGAGGACGATACGGCTCATCCGTTGCATGGGCGTCTCACCGATCGACTGAGCGGCCTCGATCTGCCCGCGGTCGACGCTCTTCAGACCGGCGCGCACGATCTCCGCCATGTAGGCGCTCTCGTTGAGCGCCAGACCGAGGAAGGCGGCGACGAAGGTCGTCATGACATCGTTTGTGCTGACATCGATGAACGAGATGTCGGTGAAGGGGATGCCGATCTCCAGGCGGGGGAAGATCAACGCGAGGTTGTACCAGAGGAGGATCTGCAGGAGCACGGGCAGGCCGCGGAACAGCCAGGTGTAGCCGGCTGCGAACGCCTGCGCCACGGGGTTCTTCGAGATGCGCATGAGTGCGATCACGACGCCGATGATGACGGCGCTCACCTGCGCGACGACCGCGAGCACGATCGTGCCGACGAGTCCCTGCAGGATGATCGGCGAGATCACGTAGTAGGGGATGTCCTGGTACGAGATGTCGCCTTGCGCGGCGCCGTAGACGAGGGCGGCGAGGAGCAGCACGATGACGACCGCGCTGACCCACCGCCCCCAGTGCTTCAGGCGCACCTGGGGCAGCAGGGTGCGGGTCGCCGAGGAGGCGCGAGCGCTTCCGTCAGCGGTGGTGGGGGTGGGGGAGGTCACGCTCACTTGCCCCCGTTGACGGTTGCCGCGTCGACGCTGCCGGAGGTGATGCCCCAGGCCTTGAGGATGGATGCGTAGGTGCCGTCCGCGATGAGGGAGTCGAGGGCCGCGGCGATCGCGTCGCGCAGTTCAGGGGCGCTCTTGTTGACGCCGATGCCGTACGGTGCGCCGTCGATGACGTCGCCAGGGACGACCTCGAACGCCTTGCCGTCCTGCGTGGTCTTCGAGATGTAGACGGCGCTCGGGAGGTCGTTGACGATCGCGTCGATGCGGCCGGTTCGGAGCTGCGTCTGGTTCTGGCTGTCGCTGTCGGTCACGGTGATCTCGAGCGGCTTCTTGCCGTCGGTCGTGCACGTGGTGCTCGTCGACTCGGCGAACGCCTGCTGGCTCGTGCCGGTCACGACGGCGATCTTGTGGCCGCAGAGCGTGTCCGGTCCGGTGATCTTCTCCGGGTTGCCCTTCTTCACCATGATCGTGATCCCGGAGGTGAGGTAGTCGACGAAGTCGATGGCGGCCTGACGCTCGGCGGTGTCGTTCATCGCGGCGATCGTGACGTCGACGCGGCCGGACTGGAGGCTCGTGATGAGCGAACCGAAGTCCTGGTTCTGGTAGTCGGCGTCGAGGCCCAGCTTCTTCGCGATGGCGGTGATGAGGTCGTGGTCGGAGCCGATCACGGTTGAGCCGTCTGCCGCGTAGAAGTTGTTCGGGGCGGACTGGACGAAGGAGCCGACGGTGAGCTTGCCGGAGGAAGCGATGGCTGCGGGGACCTTCGCGGCGAGTGCGTCGTCCTTCGTGACCGCTTCGAGCAGTGCGCTCGTGTCGGGGACGGTGGAGGAGGATGCGGAGCCGGTCGATGCGTCGCCGGGCTGGGAGACGGTCGGTCCACCGCAGGCGGTGAGGGTCAGTGCGAGGGCAACGCCGGCGGTGGCGGTGGTCCAGAGCGCGGAGCGGGATCGGGTGCGGGTCATGGTGGCGCCTTTCGGTGAACTTCGTCGGTCATCGGAATCTAGTCGATTCCTTAGCGTGATGAGAGAAAATTATCACAATGCGAGGAATCTGTTACACGGCGGTAATGTGGACGCCATGTTGGAGGGCATCCGCTCGTCCCTCGGTAGCATCGGAATCCACACGAACAACAGGAGCGGCCATGACGAGAGCCCCCGCAACGACGGTCGTCGACGAGAGTCGCGTGCTGCGTCCGGAGTTCGCCCCGTACCTGCCGATGATGGACTTCCTCGCCGAGATCCTCGGCCCGCGGACGGAGATCGTCCTGCACGACACGAGCGATCTCAGTCGCTCGATCGTCGCCCTCACCAACGGGCACGTAAGCGGCCGGGCGGTCGGGGGGCCGGCCACGGACCTCGTCCTCAAAGTCCTCCAGAACCACGAACACGACGACCGTGACTTCCTCGCCAACTACCTCGCGGAATCGCGGACCGGCGGCACGTTCCGCTCCTCGACCTACTTCATCCGCGACGACGACGGCGCCGTCACGGGCATGCTCTGCCTGAACATCGACGACGAACCGCTCACCCGCGCACGCGACCTGCTCGAAGCGATCACCGAGACCACCGGCATCGTGAAGGGTCAGCAGGGAATCGATGTCGACGGCTCACGCGCATCCTCCGGCGTGACGGAGCGACTCAGTACGAACGTCGACGAGCTGGCGCTCGACGGCATCGCGCGCATCGTCTCCGTCCAAGGCGTCGAGCCGCAGCGCATGACACCGGATGAGAAGATCTCGGCCGTGCGCGAGCTCGAGCGGGCCGGCGTCTTCCTCCTCAAGGGGGCTGTGACCCAGGTCGCTGAGGCGCTGCACGTGTCGGAGCCGACGGTCTACCGCTACGTCAAGCAGGTGCGTCGGGCCGACTGAGCCTGCCCCTGCCTGCCCTTGCCCCTGCCCGCCCGGCCCTCCTGCCGAGGTGAGGCTTCCGGTCGTTTTCGGCGCCCAGAAACGACCGGAAGCCTCACCTCGGCGCGTCGGCGGTGGCTGGCGCGTCGGCGGCGGGGGAGGCAGGGGATGCGGGGGAGGAGGGGATGGTCCCGGACGCGCGGGCGAAGCCCCAGCCGACCAGGGCCGCCGCAAGCGCCGTGAGCGTGAGGCCCGCGATCGTCACGGTGTCGTGGAACTCCGCCGCCTGCTGGGCCGTCCATGCCGATGCCGTGATGCTGCCCGTGAAGAGGGCCGCGAGGATCGTGCCGGTGACGGCGATGCCGATGGCTGACGCGACCTCTGTGGATGTGTCGACGAGCGCCGAGCCGATCGACGTCCGATTCTCGGGCAGGCCGCGCAGCACGTTGGTGCCGGCGACGACGCCGACGACACGCATCCCGGCGGCGACGAGTACGAGGGAGAGCGCGACCCAGCCGTAGCCGAATCCACCGAGCGTTGCGTAGACGGCGAGGCCGGCGACGACCGTCGCAGCGCTGATCCAGGCCGCCCGCTCGAAGCCGACACGCTGCACGAAGGGGCTGACGAAGACCCCGCCAGCGAGGAGGACGATGACCTGCGGCAGCATCCCGAGCGCCGCGAGTGCCGGCGGCCACCCCCAGGCGAGCTGCAGTTGCAGGGTCACGAGGTAGCCGAGGCCCGCCGTGGCGAGGCCTGTTGCGGCCTTGAAGGCCAGGCCGCTGGACACGAGCGGACGGGCGATGAGGGAGAGGTCGAGGAGCGGATGGCGCGCGGTGCGCTCGCGGACGACGAAGAGGACGGCCGCCAGGACGGCGATCGCGGTCGCCGTCCACGGGGCCCAGGATCCGACGCCATCGTGCACGAAGAGGGTCGGTGCGACGAGGGCGGCAACGATGGTCGCCGTGCCGAGGATCGCGCCGCCGACGTCCACGGGATCGCGATGCAGTTCCTCGGCGACGTCCTTCGCGACGCCGAACCGGATGCCGATGAAGGCGAGCACGGCGATCGGGACGTTCACGAGGAGGAGGACCTGCCATGGAGCGACCGCGAGTACGAGGCCGCCGATGGTCGGGCCGATCGCCAGCCCGACGAGCCCGGCCGTCGAGATGAGCGTGATCGCCCTGACGCGAAGGCCGTCGTCGGCGAAGAGGCGGAAGGCGAGCGACATCGACCCCGGGGTCGTCATCGCTGCTGCGACGCCCATCGCGACTCGGACAGCGATGAGCTGCTCCGATGTCGTGACGAATGCGGTGGCGAGACTCGCGACGGCGAGGAGTACGAGCCCGATGAGCATGATCCGCCTGCGCCCGAATCGGTCCGCGAGCGCGCCGAACGCCAGCATCAAGCCGCCGAAGACGACCGAGTAGGCGCCCGTCACCCATTGCAGACCGGTGGTGGAGGCCTGCAGTTCGCGACCGATCGTGGGGAGGGCGACGTTGAGGATCGAGTTGTCGAGCATCTCGAACAGGAACACGGCGGACAAGCCGGCCAGGGCGATCCAGGCCTCACGCAGGGAATGCGGGGGCTGGGGGCCGTGCGGGGCCGGGGTGATGGACGGGTCGCTCGTGGTCGGGTCACGAGGCTCGCTGGGCTGAATGGTGATCATAGCATTAGGTTAAGTCACTAAATGTAGTCACGCAAGTAATGTAGCTTTATGCACACAAGAAAGTGAGATCGGATGCCCAGAACGGCAGCGCGAGGCGGTCCGCAGACACGTGCGATGATCGCTTCGGTGGCAGCGAAGATGTTCCTCGAGCGTGGGTTCGACGCCGTCACCGTCGCGGACGTGGCGCGCGAAGCCGGCGTCTCGAGTGTCACGGTCTTCAACCACTTCCCGCGGAAGGAGGACCTCTATCTCGACCGCTCCGTCGATGCGGAGGAGTTCCTGCGCGCGGCCGTCCGCGATCGACCCTCCGGTATCGACCCACTGGCATCGTTGCGGGAGCTGACCTTCCGCCTCTTGGACGAGCGGCAGCCTCTCTCCGGGGCCGACGAGCGCTCGGTCCCCTTCTTCCGCACCGTCGCGGCATCGCCGGCCCTCGTCGCACGGGCACGTGAGATCGCCGCCGACCTCCAGCGGACCCTCGCGGACGAACTCGACCGCGATGCCTCATTCGACGGCGACGCGACGCTGTTCGCGGCGTTCTTCATCGCCGGCTACGGCAGCGTATTGACCGAGAGTGCCGGGCGCCTCATCGCGGGAGAGTCGTCCGCCGACGTGCTCATGGACCATCGGGTCCGCTTCGAACGGTTCTTCGAAGCCCTGCGGAACGGTGTCGCACCTCCTGCGTGAACCGCCGCAGGGCGTCACAGGGCCGAACGGTGACGAATTCGGGCCACCGACCCACTCGTCTCGGATCTGTGCGCCGCGGTCCGCGGAAGCATGCGCCCGCATCGCTGGGCGAATCGGATCGCACCATTCCTGTGCGCGTGAGCAGCGCGTGCTTCGCGGGAACGGGTGGACGATGTCGGACGACACGACGGGCTGGAGCAGCCCGGGCGGACCGGCGCCCGATGGGCCGCAGCAGAGTCCGGTGAAACCGGAACCGTACCAGCCGGTTTCGCAGCCGACGCAGCAGCAGCTCCCTCATGCTCCCGGCCCCCACTATCCGATCCCGCACCCCGATCGCGGGACCTCGGGGCCGCCTCGTCGGCGTGGGCATCATCCTGATCGATGACTCGGGCGCCTTGGTCTTCGTCCCCTACGCCTAGCCCCACCTCAAGCGCTCATCGGTGGCCAGGTGTCGTCTGGCGCACGAGGGAACAGCATCTGCGCACCGACGAGCGGCCTGGGCGGGCGAGGGGAGGGAGGCAGGGGTCAGATAGGCGGCAGGCAGGCGGCAGACAGACGTCAGGCGGGGGCACCGAAGTTGGCGGTGTTGGGATCCGCACCGATGCGACCGGGCTCCGTGAGCGCCGAGATCGACGCGAGTTCGACATCGCTCAGCTCGAAGTCGAACACGTCGATGTTCTCGGCGATGCGAGCTTCGGAGGTGGACTTGGGGATGACGACGAGCCCGTTCTGCAGGTGCCACCGGATGACGACCTGGGCGGGCGACTTGCCGTGGGCTTTCGCGATCGCACCGATCACGGGGTCGGTCAGCACCGTGTTCGGTTTGCTGCGCGGCCCCCAGCCCGAACCGCTCGTCCCGCCGAGCGGGCTCCACGAGGTCACGACGATGCCGGCCTCGGACGCCGCCCGACGGAGCGACGTCTGCGGGAACCCGGGATGCAATTCCACCTGATCGACTGCGGGAGTCGTCAGCCCGGCATCGGCGAGCAGTCGCAGGTGCCGCTCCTCGAAGTTGCTCACGCCGATCGCCTTCGCGCGCCCGTCAGCCTGGATGCGTTCGAACGCGCGCCAGGTGTCGAGCAGACGGTCGTCGTCGAGGAGCGGCCAGTGGATGAGGAACAGGTCCACGGCGTCCAACTGCAGGTTCTCGAGGCTCTGATCGATCGCCCGCAGAGCACGGTCGTACCCGTGATCGGGGTTGTTGAGCTTCGTCACGATGAAGACGTCGTCGCGCGCCCGACCGGATTCGGCGATGCCACGGCCGACACCGCGTTCGTTCTCGTAGCCGGCCGCCGTATCGATCATCGGATATCCGGCGGTTCCGAGGGCGAAGCGGACGGTGGACCGCGCCTCCTCCTCGGAGAGCTGCCAGACGCCCAGGCCGATCGCGGGGATCTCGGCTCCGGTGTTGAGCGTGCGTGTGGGGAATGCGGTCATGATCAGTTCTCCTCCTGGGCCGGATGACGTCTCCGGTTCGATCCGACGATGTTCGTGTCCGGTGGAATGTGACGAAAGGTTACGCGGTTCTGGTTGGATCCGGGGCGTGGACTGCGGATGCGGCCTGCTCCGTCTGCGCTGCCAGGTTCGCTTGCGAAGCCTGCCCGGCTTGCGAAGCCTGCGCGGCTTGCGAAGCCTGCCCGGCTTGCGCAGCCTGCGCGGCTTGCGAAGCCTGCCCGGCTTGCGCAGCCTGCCCATCCTGCACCGCGCGACCGACCGTCCAGCTGAACGGCGGCGGCGTCCCGTTGACGGACCAGTCGCCCACCGTGCGGGCCTTGTAGATCCAGGGGTTGTGCGAGATGACGGTCCGCGCGTTCCGCCAGTGCCGGTCGAGGCCCTGCGATCGGCTGACGGCGGACGCGCCGAGCGTGTCGAAGAGCTGGGTGGCCGCTGCCGGCACGAGGGTCGACAGCGAGACCTGCGCGGCGGCCGATGCGATCTCCGCGGCCGTGTAGAGCCCGCTCTGGTCGTGCGTCAGGCCCTCGAGTGCTGCGAGGTGCGCGGCCTGCACCCGCGCGGCGACGGCCAGTACGGTCGCCTCGGTGACGAACGCGGTCGATGCGATCTCGCCGGCGACCGCGAGGATCTGCGGGTCTTCGCTCGTGACCGGGGAGTTGCCGTGGCTGTACACCCGTTTGCGCGCGCGGATGTGGGCTCCCGCATCGCGTTCGACGGCTGTCGCGATCCCCGCGAGCACGGTGAGCAGGACGAGCTGGAAGAGCGAGGTCTGGTACGGGAAGCGGGCGTCGAGGAGGCGGATCTCGGTCTCGTCGACGGCGACGTCCTCGAAGACGATGCTGCCGGTGGCGGTCAGCTGTTGGCCGAAACCGTCCCAGTCGTCGGAGATCGTGATCCCCTCAGTCGTCGCCCGGACGAGCACCGAGACCTCGGTCCCGTCGGTGGCGTTGTGGGCGATGACGTCGATCCAGTCGGCGTAGATGCTGCCGGTCGTGTAGAACTTGCGGCCGGAGAGCACCCAGCCGGCCTCGGTCCGCACGAGCTGCGTCTGAGACGACCAGAGGGCCGTGGACCCGACCTCGCTCCACGCGTTCCCGACGGTCTCGCCGGTGGCGAAGCGTTCGAGCCAGATGCTGCGCGCGGGCGAGGGCTCCGCCACGAGCTGGTCCTCGACGAACGCGATGTGCCCGCGGAAGATCTGCGGGAGGTTCGCATCGGCCGCTCCCAGTTCGATGAGGACGGTCGCGAACTCCTCGATCGTGAGCCCGGCGCCGCCGTCCGCGACGGGGAGCCTGAGCGATGCGAATCCCGCGTCGACGAGGAGGCGCACGGCCTCGTGGGGGAGCTCGTGCCGTTGCTCGCGCCCGACCGCGTCCCCGGCGATGCGCGCGAACACGGGGCGCAGGCGGTCGAGCGCGGATTCGAGGCGGGTCGGCTCAGACATCGGCTGCTCCGGCCGCTCCGGCGTCGGCTGCTTCAACGGCTTCGACCGCTGTGGTCGTGATCCGCCGATGCGCCGCCGCAGGGTGCGTCTCCGGCAGTCGTGGGCCGCCGCCCGGGAACAAGCGCTCGCGCAGCGTCTCGCCCGGTTCGTACGCGGTCCGGTAGGCGCCGCGCGCCTGCAGCTCGGGCACGAGCAGCTCGACGACGTCGCGGAAACTGCCTGGGGAGACGTACTGCACGACGTTGAAGCCGTCGACGTCCGTGTGCTCCTGGATCTCCTGCAACCGGTCCGCGACCTGGGCGGCCGTGCCGACGATGAGGAACTCGTCCTGTTCCGGGTCGGAGAGCACGTCGAGCACCTGGGATGCGTGGAGCCGTCCGCGGTCGGTGATCTGGGCGAGGTAGCCCTGGGAGTGCCCGGCGACGTTCTCGAGGTCGATGGTCCCCGCGGCGGCGGCCGACAGGTCCACACCCGCGATCCCGGAGTGGTGCACGAGATACCCGACGACGTCCCGGTGCGAGAGCAGATCGGCCTTCTTCCGCGCGGCGTCCTCCTCGGACTCGCCGATGATGAGATTCACCTGCAGGAACACGCGATGGGCGTCGCGCCCTCGTCCCGCCGCCTCGGCGCGTCCGCGGAGATCGCTCACATAGTCGGCGACGTCCCGTTCGGTCTGCGATGCGACGAACACGGCTTCGGCGTGCCTCGCCGCGAAGTCCTTGCCCGCCGCGGACGTGCCCGCCTGGAAGATGACGGGCGTGCGTTGGCGGCTCGGCTCGGACAGGTGCGGTCCGGCCACCTGGAAGTACGTGCCGTCGTGGCGCACCTCGTGCACCTTGGACGGCTCGGCGTAGACACGGCGCTCGCGGTCGCGCACCACGGCGTCGTCCTCCCAGGAGCCCTCCCACAACTGGTAGGAGACGTCGAGGAACTCGTCGGCGATGCCGTAGCGGTCGGCGCTCGCACCGCGCTCGGCGGCTCCGGCGTTCAGTGCGGCGTCAGGGAGGTACCCGGTGACGACGTTCCAGGCCAGACGGCCCTTGCTCAGGTGGTCGAGGGTCGAGAGCCGGCGGGCGTTCGCGTACGGCTGCTCGTACGTGGTCGAGACCGTCACCGCCATGCCGAGGTGCTCGGTGACCGCGAGCATCGCCGGGATGACGAGGAACGGGTCGTTGTTCGGGATCTGGATGCCGCGTTCCACGGCGGCGTCGCGGCTCCCGCCGTACACGTTCGACGTGCCGAGGACGTCGGCGAGGAAGATCGCATCGAACAGTCCGCGTTCGAGGAGTCTGGCGGTCTCCAGCCAGTACTCGATGTCGAGGTAGCGCTCCCGTTCGTTCTCCGGATGGGTCCACAGTCCGTGACTGATGTGGCTGACGGTGTTCATCTCGAACCCGTTGAGGTGGATCTGCCGAGTCACTGTGCTCGCTTTCTGTGCTGCCCCCGCTGCGTGCCCGGACGGGCGGTACCGAGATCGGCTCCGCCCGGACGGGCGGTGCTGAGATCGGCTGTGCCCTGACGGGCGCTGACAGCATACGAGGGCCGATGCGCGCCCGACGAGCCGACGGGACCCGGCCGAGCATCCCTGCTCGACGCGCCCGAGAGCATCGTTACGGCAGATGTCGACGGCGTCAGCGGCGATTTCCGGGACGTGGTTATGGTTGCCGCGGTTCCCCAACCACATCGCGGCATCACCCCTCCGCCGCCATGACCCGATCCCCCGAGCACTGACATTGGCGCGCCTCGACGCGCCGAAAGGAACACATGTCCGCATCTCTTCGCAGGCTTGTCGTCGGCGCTTCTGTACTGAGCCTCTCCTTGGGCTTGGCCGCTTGTGCAACTCCGGCAGGCGACAGCGGTGCAGCAGGCTCCGATGCCAAGTCGATCATCATCATCGTCCCCACGACCGTCGCGGGCGACAACTTCATCGCGCTCGCCGCGGACGGCGCGAAGGAGGCCGGCAAGAAGTCCGGCGCCTCCGTCAAGGTCTACGAGTCGAACAACGACCCCCAGCTCATCCAGCAGAACATCGATGCGGCTGTCCGGACGAAGCCCGACCTCATCATCGGCGTGAGCTACTCGGTGCAGGAGCAGTTCGAAGCGGCGGCGAAGGCGGACGCGAAGCAGCAGTTCCTCCTCGTCGACCAGGCCGCCTCCGTCGAGCTGCCGAACCTGACGAGCGTCGTCTTCAAGGAGTACGAAGCCGCCTACCTCGTCGGCGTCGAAGCAGGACTCCTCACGAAGACGAACAAGATCGGCGTCGTCGGCGCGGTCGACTCCCCGTTCATCCACCGGTGGATCGACCCGTACTTCGCTGGCGCCAAGAGCGTCAACCCGGCGGTCGAGACGAGCGCCCAGTACGTCGGCGGCGACAATCCCTTCGGTGACGTCGTCCGTTCCAAGGCGCAGGCCCAGATCCTCGCCGGCAACGGTGTCGACCTCATCCAGGCGGCTTCGTCCGGCGGGAACGGCGGCACGTTCGAAGCGGCCAAGGAGAACAGCATCGGGGCGTTCGGCGTCACGACGAACCAGTGCCCCGATGCGCCGGGTACGGTCATCGACAACAACCTCAAGCGGGTGGACGTCGGCATCGTCGACGCCGTCGAGCAGATCTTCGCCGGCAAGACCGGCGGTGCCAAGGTCTACGGCCTCGCCGAGGGCGGGGTGAGCGTCTCGGCGCTCGAACCCGACGTCGCGACCTCCAAGTGCCTCATCGCCGATCACCCGGACGTGATCGCGAAGGTCAAGGAGATCAGGGACGAGATCGTCTCCGGCAAGATCGTCGTGCCGGACCCGCTGGCAGCCGGATGACCGCTCCGGAGACCGTGGCCCCGCGTGCTCACGCACGGGAGGCAGTCGCGCTCTCCGGGATCACCAAGAGGTACGGTGCCGTCGTCGCGAACGACGGCATCGACCTCGTGGTGCCGGCGGGCACCGTGCACGCGGTCATGGGCGAGAACGGCGCCGGCAAGTCGACGCTCATGTCGATCCTCTTCGGGCTGACCCGGCCGGACTCCGGCGGGATCCGCGTCGAGGGCGCCGACGTCGAGTTCTCCGATGCGGCGGGCGCCATCGCCGTCGGACTCGGGATGGTGCACCAGCACTTCCGCCTGGTCGACGAGTTCACGGTCGCCGAGAACGTCGTCTTCGGGGCCGAGCCGCGACGGTTCGGGCTCATCGATCGCCGAGCCGCCGCCCGCCGGGTCCGCGAGCTCGCCGCTCGCTTCGGCCTCGACATCGATCCGGACGCCCGCGTGGATTCGCTGTCCGCCGGTGTCAGGCAGCGGGTGGAGATCCTCAAAGCGCTGCATCGGGACGCCCGCATCCTCATCCTCGACGAACCGACGGCCGTCCTCACGCCCAACGAGGTCAGCGCGCTCTTCGCGGTCATCCGCCGCGCGGTCGACGAGGGGACGACCGTCCTGCTCGTCACCCACAAGATCCAGGAGGTCCTCGCGATCTCCGACGCCGTCACCGTGCTCCGCGGCGGACGGGTGACCGGGCGGTTCCGCACCGCGGACACGACGGCGACGGAACTCGTGCACGCCATGACGGGCCGCGAGGTCCTCGAGGTGCGCAACACCGGCTCAGCCGAGCTCGGCGATGTGATCCTGCAGGTCGACGACCTCGTCGTCGGCGACGGCCGGACCGATCGTGTGCGCGACGTATCGCTGCAGATCCGCGGCGGTGAGATCCTCGGCATCGCCGGAGTGTCCGGCAACGGCCAGCACGAACTCGTCGCCGCGATCCTCGGCACGCAGCGGATCACGTCCGGGAGCATCCGACTGCTCGGGACGGAGGTCGAGGCCCTGCCGGTCTTCCAGCGTCGTGCCCTCGGACTCGCGGTCATCCCGGAGGACCGCCGGGGAGAAGGGCTCGCGGTGACCATGACGATCGCCGAGAACCTGTCGCTCGGGCACCACCGGACGCCGCCGCTCGGCGCCCGATCCGGCCTCCGCCGCGGTTGGTTGTCACCCCGCGCCGTCCGGGCCTGGTCGAACGAACTCGCGGCCGCCTACGACGTGCGCACCTCGACGACCTCCGCCCCGGCCGGATCGCTGTCCGGGGGCAACGCCCAGAAGGTCGTCCTCGCCAGGGAGCTGACCCACAACGCGCCGCTCCTCATCGCCGAACAACCCACCCAGGGGGTGGACGTCGGTGCCATCGAGGCGATCCACCAGCGCCTCCTCGCCTACCGCTCGAAGGAGCACGCCGTGCTGCTCGTCTCCCACGAGATCTCCGAACTGCAAGCGCTCGCCGATCGTATCGCCGTGATGCTCGACGGTCGGATCGTCGCCGTCCTCGACCGCGATGAGGCGAGCAACGAACGACTCGGCGCCGCGATGTCGGGGGTCGCGTTGTGAGCGCCGACGTCGGGCGCGCGGCACGACCGGAGACAGGCATCGAAGCGGCAGCTCCAGGTGGCGGCGCCGGCTCGGATCCGCGTCCGCCCATTCCAGCCAAGCCGCGCCAGAGCCTCCTCGCCCGCGTGGCGAGGCATCCGTCGACCGTGCCCGTCGCGGCCGTCGTCCTCGCCCTCCTCATCGGTGCCGGGATCATCGCTGCGGCCGGCTACAGCCCGATCACCGCCTACTCCGCGATCCTCACGGGCGCCCTCGACCCGGGCAACCTCGACTACACGATCTCCACCTGGGGCTACATCCTCGGCATGGCGCTCGCCGCCGCGATCCCGCTGCGCATGGGGGAGTTCAACCTGGGCGGGAACGGCCAACTGGCGCTCGGCGGAATCGTCGCCGCCGTCGTCGCCGGCCAACCGGGGCTGCCCGGGCCGCTCGCGGTCGTCGCGGCCCTCCTCGCCGCGATCGTCATCGGCGCCCTGTTCTCCGCCATCGCGGCACCGCTCGCGACGCGATTCGGCGTGCCCGTCATCATCTCGACGCTCATGCTCGCGCCCGTCGGCGTCGCGATCGCCTCGTTCCTCGTCCGCTACCCGTTGGCCGATCCCGGTTCACCGGTCGCGCAGACGCCGGCCGTGCCTGCCGGCGCCCAGCTGCTCCCGCTCGGCGATCTCCGGTACACGAACGTCGGACTGCTGATCCTCATCGCCGCGCTCGTCGTCTTCTGGCTCGTCGACACGAGGACGTCGGTCGGATTCGAACTCCGAGTGGCAGGGGTCAACCGCACCTTCGCCGCGTACGGCGGCCTGCGAGCGGGGCGGCTCACGCTCGGATCGATGGCCTTCGCAGGAGCCGCGGCAGGACTCGTCGGCGCCGTCATCGTGCTGTCCCCGCCGTACCGCTTCATCGACGGCGCCCTCATCAGCCCTGGCTACACGACCGCCGGGATGGCCGCCGCATTCCTCGCCGGCGGACGACCCGCGCTCCTGCCGGTCACGGTAGCCCTGTTCACGATCCTCCAGGTCGGCGGGCCGGCGATGCAGCGCGACGCCGGCATCCCGGGGCAGCTGTCCGAGGTCATCCAGGGCGTCGTCATCATCGTGCTCGCGCTGCGGACCGTCATTGCGCGCGTCCAGGCCGGACGAAGGGAGAGCTGATGCAGAACCTCACCTGGAGCTTCGTCGCCGCCGTCCTCCTGGCGGCAACGCCCATCATGTACGCGGCACTCGCCGGTGCGCTCAGTGCTCAGGCCGGAGTGTTCAACATCGCGCTCGAAGGACAGATGCTGTGGGGCGCGTTCGCCGCGGTCGTCGCGAGCCACCTCAGCGGGAACCCGTGGATCGGCGTCCTCGCCGCGATCGTGACGACCGCCGTGTTCTCCGGAATCCTCGCGATCGGCGCCGCCTGGCTGCGTGCGGACCCCATCATCATCGCGATCGGGACGAATCTCCTCGCACTCGGGTTGACGAGCTTCCTGCTCGGTGCGTGGTTCAACGCGGCCGGGACGTTCGCGCCCACCGGACTGCAGGGGCTGCCGAAACTGTCCGGGCTGAAAGGCGTGCCGGTGCTCGGCGAGGTCCTCGGCTCGCAGACGATCCTCGTTCCGCTGTCGCTCGTCCTCATCGTCGCCGTCGGCCTGTGGCTGCTCTACACACCCGTGGGGCTGCGCGTGCGCGGGGTCGGCCTGCACCCGGAGGCGGCGTCGAGCCTCGGCGTGAACGTGCGTCGGTACCGGACGATCGTTGTGCTCGTCGGCGGGGCGCTGTGCGGGATCGCCGGGGCCCAACTGTCGCTCGGGAACGTCACGATGTTCGGCGAGAACATGTCCGCCGGGCGCGGCTGGATCGCGGTCGCGGCCGTCATCCTCGTGTCCAGCCGGCCCCTCTGGCTGCCACTGGCCTGCCTCGGCTTCGGAGCGGCTGAGGCGATCGGCTTCCATCTCCAGGGTGCCGGCGCCCCGCAACAGCTGACCGATGCCGCGCCGTACGCGATCACGCTCATCGTGATCGTCCTCAGCCGGGTCGGGCGCAGGCGGGACGCGACGGACGGCTCCGGCGGTGCACCGGTCGTCGGTCGGCCTCGGCGTCGGCGTGAGCGGATCAGCGCATGACCGGCATCCCCGATGCCCCCGTGCACCTCGTCGCGATCGCCCGATTCACACCCCTCCCGGAGGCGTACGACCGGGTGCTCGCCGCGCTCGAACGGGTGACGATCGCGACACATGCCGAACCGGGCTGCCTGCTGCTCGCCCTCCACGCGACCGATGGCGGGCAGCTCGTCCAGATCGGCAAGTGGGAGTCCCTCGCGCACTGGAGGGCCCACGGGGATGCGCCGTCGGTGCACGCGCTCAACCGCGAGATCGAAGGACTGCTGGCCGTCGATCGCGAGATCGTTCGACTCACGCCCGTCCCTCTCGGCGGCGAGCTCGGGCTCGTCTGAGACGGGCGTTCTCCGCGGCGCCATGTCGTCGTCGCTTCCCCACATCACGTGCTTCATCCCGCCCATCGCCGCACTGTTCCACACCGCCGAAAGGACCACCGACATGACCGAGACCACTTCAGATCCCAGCACCGCATCGCCGACCAGGGCCAGCCACTGGCAGGGCAATGCGAGCGAGGAGGAGTTGGCGCACTGGGGCGCGGTCGCTGAGCGGGTCGCCGAGGCGCTCGCCGTCGACGTCCTCGAACGGGACCGCGCCAACCTCGACCCGACGGCGGAGCTCGAGCTGCTGCGCGATTCCGGCCTCGTGAGCCTGCTCGACCCGGCGGAGTTCGGGGGAGGCGGCGGACACTGGGAGAGCGCGTTCCTCGCGATCCGTGTCCTGTCCAGGGTCGACGCGTCGATCGCCCAGGTCCTCGCCTACCACTACTTCAATGTGGCTGCGATCGGCTTCGCCGTCCCGTTCGAGGGGCAGGAGGCCTGGTATCGGCGAACGATCGAGGGCCGCTTGGTGTGGGGCGACTCGGTCAACCCTGTCGATCCGTCGCACGAGCTCGTGCCGGACGGCGCCGGGTACCGACTGAACGGGACGAAGCGCTTCTCGACCGGTGCATCGGCCGGCGATGTCATCCTCGTGAACGCGCTCGTGCGCGGTGGCGACCGTGACGGGCAGATCCTCTCATTCGTCGTCGATCACGATGCCGCGGGTGTCGAGTTCCTCGGTGACTGGGATGCGCTCGGCCAGCGGTTGTCCGCGAGCGGAACCGTCCGGTTCGTTGATGTCGCGGTCGCTCCCGAGGACGTGCTCGGCGCGATCGGTGGGAGCAGCTTCTCCGACCTCATCACGCCCGGCATCCAACTCGCGTTCAGCAACCTCTACCTCGGTGTCGCGGAAGGCGCTCTCGCGAAGGGCGTCGAGTTGACCAGAGCCCGTCGGAACGCGTGGTTCCTGAGCAGTGCGGAGCTGTACCGCGACGACCCGTTCGTGCAGCGGGTCGTCGGTGAGTTCGCGTCTCGCATCGCTGCTGTCGAGGCGCTCGCCGATCGTGTCGGTCGCCAGTTCGCCTCGGCCGTCTCCCGTGGGTTCGCGGTGACGGCGGAGGATCGCGGTGTCGTCGCGATCGAGGTCGCGAAGGTCAAGGTCGTGTCGACCGAGGTCGGTGTCGAGGTCGCGAACCGCATCTTCGAAGTGACCGGTTCGAGTTCTGCGACGACTGCCGTCGGTCTCGACCTGTTCTGGCGGAACGTGCGGACGCACTCCCTGCACGATCCGGTCGATTTCAAGAAGCTCGAGGTCGGTGCCCATCACCTGACCGGTGCCTTCCAGCCCGTCTCCCTCTACACCTGACCCGCCCCTCCCTCCCTCCCTCCCTCCCCTCCCTCCCCGCCCCGCCCCTTCCGCCGAGGTGAGGCTTCCGGTTCTTCCTGAGCGCCAGAAACTACCGGAAGCCTCACCTCGGCGGTTGTGCGCACGGAGGTTTGCGTCACCGGCTTGACTGGTGACGCGCGGTCTGGCAGAGTCGTCACTTGTTCGACCGGTGACGATGTCCGGTCATGACACGCAGAAGGAGCGCACCACCATGAACCTGACCCTCAAGCTCGAAGTCCTCGTCATCCCCGTCTCGGACGTCGATCGCGCGAAAGCGTTCTACGAACGCATCGGGTTCCGACTCGACGCCGACTTCCCGGCGGGCGACTCGTTCCGCGTCGTCCAGCTCACGCCTCCCGGATCCGAGGCGTCCATCATCTTCGGCGACGGCGTCTCGGCTGCGGCGCCGGGCTCAACCCAGGGTCTGCACCTCATCGTCTCCGACATCGTGGCCGCGCGCGAGGAGCTGGCTGCGCGCGGCGTCGACATCAGCGACGTCTGGCACGATGCCGATGGCGTCTTCCATCACGCAGGATCCGCCAATCGCGTCCCCGGCCCGCACCCCGAGCGCGCCGACTACGCCTCCTTCGCCTCCTTCGAGGATCCCGACGGCAACGGTTGGATCCTGCAGGAGGTCGTCACACGAGCTCCGGGGCGGTGAGCCGATGGGCCTGGCGCCGACGCCGGACGTGGCGGGGCGGGAGGGGGACGGAGCATGGCGACGACCTCTGACTGACGAGGCCACGCGTGCGGTCATCCTCGAGCTCGTGAACGAAGCGGCGGCAGCGCACGGCGTCTCCGAGGAGAACGAGCTGGGCGGGGTCCGCGATGACGCGTGGCCCGCCTGGTGCACCGATCACCTGGTCCGTTCGCTCACTGCGGGCGGCTATCGCCTCGTCCGCTCGGGAAGGGGGCCGGCATCGGATTCGCACGGCGCCGTGTGATGGCGATGGATGCCGCGTGGCGGCCGGTCCGACGCGCGCGTTCGGCGAAGTCGTGCGAATGCCCGATTTCAATCGTTCCGTGTGTCAGGATGCTGGGATGGAAAGCGCGCCGATCATGGCTTGGACACTGCAGAACGAAATCCCCATCCCAGAGGATGTGACACCACTGCTCGTGCAGGGGGAGCAGGCGGTCGCCGCCTTCAAGACCTTCCGCGACTCCGCGGTGTTCACGACGAAGCGGCTGATCGTCCGGGATGCACAAGGCATCTC
Organism: Plantibacter lichenum; assembly: GCF_050587525.1. Taxonomy (NCBI): domain Bacteria; kingdom Bacillati; phylum Actinomycetota; class Actinomycetes; order Micrococcales; family Microbacteriaceae; genus Plantibacter; species Plantibacter lichenum. Next base: position 66,642 of record NZ_JBOBFT010000018.1, read on the forward strand.
CGGCAAGAAGGTCGAGATCTACTCGCTGCCGTACAGCTCCATCAACATGTGGTCATCGGAGAACGCGGGGAAGCTCGACTGGAACTCTGAGATCGAGCTCTGGACGCGCGCCGGTCACATCAAGGTCAAGCTCGCGAAGGGTGCCGATGTGCGTCGCCTCGACAGTCTGATCGCTTGGGCGGTCCTGCAGTCGCACTAGTGCGCATCCGGCTACGCATCCCGCATCGCCGGCACGGCAGGAGGGGAACAGCTCGACAGGGGGACCGAATCCGCAGCGCGGTCCTCGTCTCGGGCGGTTCTCCTTGCGCCGCGCTGACGACTCGGCGTGCCTAGAAGCTCGCGACGCCGTTGCCGATGAGGACGACGCCGAACACGACGAGCAGCATCGCCATGACCGTCGTGTGATTGGCGAGCAGCCAGCGCTCCATCGCTTCGAGCGGGCCCATCAGCCGCGCAGAGAACGCGAGGTGACCGAGGAGCGGAAGGATGATCGTGATAGCGGCGACGATCACGTAGAGCACGATCGTCCAGACGACGCCCGATGCGTCCAGCCCGCCCGTGCCGATGCTCAGCGCTGCGGCGGCCGTGAAGGCGAGGTTCTTCGGGTTCGCGCCCGCGAGGAGGAGTCCGGTCGTGAAGCTGCGCCCTGGCGTCGAGCTCGTCATCATCGAGATCCAGCCGGGCAGGACAGGGGCCCCTTCGGCGTCCTGTTTCGGTCCGCCGATGAACTTCCGCACCGCGAGGACGAGGAGCGAGAGGCCCAGCAGGAGTCGCAGCACGCCGGCGACCGCGTTCGGGTCGCTCGGATCAGGTTGTTCGACGAGTTTCGCGACGGCCGTGAACGCGATGGTCGCGACGAGGATTGCGAGGAGCCATCCGGTGAGGAAGGCTGCGCCGTTCGCGCGAGGGCGTGGCGTGAGCAGGAGGAGCACGATCGCGATCATCGGGAACGGACTGAAGGAGATCGCCAGGCCGAGCGGGAGGAGGCTGCCGATGACGTCGTACATTCCCAGACACTACCGCGATCGCAGCCGTCGCCGGAATCGCGCGGGCGCCGGTGCGACCCCCCCCACGCCCACTCGAACGAGCACGCCAACAACCACTCGCGCTGATCCCTGGAAGTCCATCAGCGACAGGCATGCAAAACCAACATAAAAAAGTTTGCTCAGTCAATCTTGAATATGTTACTTTGTGGAAGCCATCCAATGACGGATACGGCCACAGAAGGGATTTGCATCCAAGTGACTATTCTTCGTGTACCCAGGGCGCGACGCCGGAGCCTCTCCATCGCCGGACTGATCGCCATCGCCCTGACCGCAAGCGCGTGCGCGGGAAGCCCGGCATCGACGCCGGGCTCCGCCGCCGCGAACGCCGGCGGCATCATCGACCAGGCTGCGTGCGATCGCAACCAGGCCGTCGGGCCCATCACGTACATCTCCGGCTACGGCTACTCGGCCAGCGCCGGCCAGATGGACGTGTTCCTCGCCAAGGAGCTCGGCTACTTCAACGACCTGTGCCTCGACGTCGAGATCAACGCGTCCGGCGCCAACGGTCAGCAGCTCGTCTCCTCGGGGCAGGGGCAGTTCACCGCCCTCGGCTCCGCGTCCGACGTGATGCTCGCGGCGGCCAACAGCCACAACCTGACCGCGATCGCCACGTACGGCGACGTGTCACCGTTCTCGATCTTCACGAACGAGAACATCACGTCCCTCAAGGACCTCGAGGGCAAGAAGCTCGGCTACTTCATCAACATGACCCCGATCGCCCTCGCGATGCTCGACGCAGCAGGCGTCGACGTGTCCAAGGTCGAGCTCATCAAGATGACCAACTACGACCCGACGGTCGTCACACGCGGCCAGGTCGACGCCATCGTCGGCTACGCCTCGAACCAGCCCGAGAAGCTCAAGTCGTTGAACCTGCCGTTCAACCAGTTCCTCCCGCAGGACCTCGACATCCAGGGCACGTACAACGTCATGGAGGTGAACTCGAAGTTCCTGAAGGACAACCGCGAGGTCGTCTCCGATTTCATGCGCGCCAGTCTCAAGGCGCTGCAGTACTGCCTGGACAACGATGCGGAGTGCATCGACATGATCAGCAAGCTCGCCGAGGCCAACAACCAGGGTTCCGCGTTCCCCAAGGATCAGCAGGAGCGCACCTGGAAGGTCGAGTCCGGCTGGGTCGAGGGCGATGCCGTCGGCAAGCCCGGCGTGCAGACGATCGCCGAGTGGGAGGCCGAGTACGAGCTCGTGAAGCGCTTCGGGGGCGTCAAGGAGCTGCCGCCGCTGAAGGACATGATGGACGTCGATCTCGTCGCCGATCTGTACGACGGCGACACGTTGATCTGGCCGAGCAAGTGAGCCGGGACATCCTCGATCGCGCACCCGGCGCCGGCAGACGGCCCCGCCAGGGTGACGCGCAAGCGGTCCACGGCGGCGTGCAGGTCACGAACGTGTCGAAGAGCTTCGGCCCGGAAGGCGCGAGGACCCTCGTGCTCGACGACGTGTCGCTCGACATCAAGATGGGGGAGTTCGTCTCCGTCATCGGTCCGAGCGGTTGCGGCAAGTCGACGCTCCTGAAAGCGATCGCCGGTCTCAACGACGTCGATTCCGGCACCGTCACGGTCGACGGCAAGACGGTCAAGGCGGCGACGAAGCACAAGATGATCGGTCTCGTCCCGCAGTCCCCGGCGCTCCTGCCGTGGCGGACGGTGCTCGACAACGTGACCCTCCCGATCACCGTCAACCGCAAGGCGAACGCCGGTCGTTCGCTTCGCGACCCGAAGGAGATCCTCGCGTCGTTCGGCCTCGGTCACGCGCTCGACAAGTACCCGTCGCAGCTTTCGGGCGGCATGCAGCAGCGAGCCGCGATCGCCCGGGCGTTCGTCTTCGACCCGAGCGTCCTGCTCATGGACGAGCCGTTCTCCGCGCTCGACGAGATGAACCGCGACCAGCAGCGCCTCGGCCTGCTCGAGTTCTGGCAGTCGAACCGGAAGGCCGTCCTCTTCGTCACCCACTCGGTGCCGGAGGCGATCATGCTCTCCGACCGGATCATCGTGATGGCGGCGCACCCCGGCCGCATCGCCGAGATCATCGACGTCGATCTGCCCCGTCCCCGTGACGCCGACGTCTACGCGACCGATGCGTTCCGCGATCTCGAGGGCGCCGTCCGTTCCTCCCTCCGAAGCGTCATGGAGCCCAAGCATGTCTGATGTCAGAACGATCGAGACCCGCCTGTCGGCGACGACGAGCCTCGCGACTGCGGTCGACGGCGTGCAGCCGGGCGATCCCCGCAGGAGCACAGCGACCGCCGGAGCGTCCCGCCTCACGAAGTGGACGCAGTGGCGTTCCTGGGGCCCGCCGGCCATCACCTTCGTCATCGTCGGTGTGCTCTGGCAGGTGCTCGCCATCACCAACCCGTATGTGATCCCGACGCTCGACGCGATCTGGGGGAGCCTCGTCGGCGAGCCGGCGATGTACTGGTCGAACCTCCTCGTCACGGCGCAGGAGGTCGTGGTCGGGGCGAGCGCCGGTATCCTCGCCGGGTTCCTCCTGGCGGTCGTGATGGCCGAGTTCCAGATCATGGAACGCGCCGTCATGCCACTCATCGTCGTGGTGATGGTGACGCCGGTCGTCGCGATCGCACCGGCCCTCGTGGTCGCGTTCGGGTTCGGGATGATGCCGAAGTACATCGTCACGGGTCTCGTCGTGTTCTTCCCGATGCTCGTCAACTCGCTCGCGGGTCTCCGCGATGTGGACGTGCGAGCGCTCGACGTCATGCGAACGCTCCACGCGAGCCGATGGGAGATCTTCCGCGACCTCCGCTTCCCCGGCTGCATGCCGTTCGTGTTCGCGGGTCTCCGCATCGCCCTCCCGCTCGCGATCGTCGGAGCCGCCGTGGCGGAGTTCGTCGCGGCCGGTCAGCAGGCCGGTCTCGGCTCCCTCGTCACGATCTCCGCAGCGCAGGCGAACCTGCCCGTCACCTGGGCCAGCATCGCCCTGCTCTGCCTCCTCGGTGTGATCCTCGTCTCCATCCTCGCGCTCGTTCGCAAGCGGGTCCTGTGGTGGAGCGAGGACACCGTGGTGAGCCGCTGACTCGTCGACCGGCTTCGGCCCCTCGACGTCCAGCAGCTCATCGGTCCCATCACGGCGTCCCGCGCGGTGGGGCAGTACACCTCTGCAAGAAAGGCACCACCATGAAACAGCTCCGGTTCGGTCTGTTCGAGAACGCCCAGACCAACGACTCCGGCACCGCCACCTGGCGCCATCCGGAGAACCAGAGGCACCTGTTCGACACGCTCGGGTACTGGAAGAACGTCGCTGAGATCTGCGAGGACGCGAGCCTCGACTTCATGTTCCTCGCCGATGCGTGGGGCTGGGCCGATGTGAACGGCACACGTCCGGACATCTGCTCGATCGAGGGTCTGGATCTGCCGCGTCTCGATCCCGCGACGGTCGCCGCATCGCTCATCCCGACGACCGATCACCTCGGTCTCGTCCTGACCGGCTCGACGCTCCTCGAGCAGCCGTACTCGTTCGCACGCCGCATCGCGACGCTCGACCACCTCTCGCAGGGGCGGATCGGCTGGAACGTCGTGACGACCGGCACTGCGGAGACGGCGTCTGAGGCGTTCGGGGTGCCGATGGTCGCCCATGACGAGCGGTATGACATGGCGGACGACTTCATGGAGGTGGTCTACAAGCTGTGGGAGGGCGCGTGGGAGCCCGATGCGCTCGAACGTGACAAGGCGGGACGGTACGCGGATCCGGCGAAGGTGCACCGCATCGATCACGACGGTCCGTACTTCCGGTCGCACGGCTACGGCAACACCTCGTATTCGCCGCAGGGCACGCCCGTGCTCTTCCAGGCCGGTTCCTCGGCTCGCGGCAAGGAGTTCGGCGGCCGCCATGGCGAGTGCATCTTCCTCGGCGGTTCGTCGGTGGCGAAGCTCGCGGAGCATGTCCGCGGCATCCGTGCGGAGGCCGTGGCCGTCGGTCGCGCCGCCGATTCGGTGAAGATCATGGCGGCGTTCTCGTGCGTCGTCGGCGCGACTCGCGATGAGGCGCAGCGGAAGTACCAGGAGATCCTGGACGCGCAGACGCCCGAGGTCGCCGTCGCCTCCTACGCGTGGTTCACGGGCCTCGACCTCTCCTCCTACGACCCGAACACGAAGATGTCGGAGCTCCACACGGAGATGTCGCAGACGCAGATCGCCCGCTTCGGCGATCAGACCGTTGGCGACGTGCTGAAGGACTGGCACGCGCACGGTGTCCGCAGCACACCCGTCGTCGGGACGCCTGAGGAGATCGCGGACGAGATCTGCGCGCTCGCCGAAGGGGCGGACCTCGACGGCTTCCTGCTCACGCCGGTGATCCAGCCGGGGTCGACGATCGACTTCGTCGAGCAGGTGCTGCCGATCCTCCGGAAGCGCGGCGTGGCGGCGTCCGAGTACGAGGCGCCGACGCTGCGTGAGCGACTGCTCGGCACGGAGACGCCAGTCCTGCGGGACGACCACCCGGGCGCCGGATTCCGGTACCGGGTGCCCTCGCTGGCGCGATGAGTCGGGCTCGGGTCCCGCGCTGAAGGCAACGGTTCGGGTCCCGAGCTGATCGGCAACGGTTCCGGGCCTCTCGGCAACGGGTCCGGGCTCATGGGTGCAGCGTCGGCCGGCATCGTGGTGACGGGTCACCGCGGCGCCGGCCGTCGTCGTTTCCCGACTGGTCGGGTGCCCGGGAGGGGGCGGACCGGCGCGGCGGCTCCGGATGTTTGGCGCCAGGGCGGCTGCTCAGGCGCCGGGCGCGTCGACCGATGCCGCGGAGTCGGTCGCCTCTGCGGCATCCGCTCCGGCGCTGTTCCGAACGAGGGGCGGCTCGCCCGCGAAGACGTACTCGCCGGTTCGGATCCGCTCGCACAGTTCCCGCGCCCACTGCTGTTCACCGCGGAGGCGAGCGATCGACAGCTCGAAGATCTCGCGGACGTACGGGGGAGTGGAGGTCGACCGGGCGACGTCGTCGATCTGGTACGTGTTGCTGAGGATACGCGAGTCGATCTCCGTCACCCGGTGTTCGAGGGCGGCGATGACCTCCTTGCGGCTGAGCGCGTACATGAACGACGTCAGGACCATCACGGGTTTCGTGTCGAAGGTCTCGACGTTCCAGAGCGTGTGTCGGAGAAGGCGGAAGAATTCGACCTCCCCCTCCGTCGTGAGGCGGTACGTCGTCCGCTCAGGCCGTTTCCCGGCGGATTCCGTGCCGCTCTCCTCCACGTAGCCGTCCTTCTCGAGGGACCGCAGCGCGTTGTAGATGGAGCCGGGCTGGATGTTCGCCCACTCGTCGACGTGCCAGGTCATGAGCTCGCGTCGGAGGAAGTAGCCGTGGACCGGCTGGAACTGGTGCACGGCACCGAGGACGACGAGGCGAGTGGTGGTCGACATGGCCCCAGCCTAAAGCAGGCGATCGCCCCGATCCGCACATTCCGAGCTTGTTTGTATAACCAAAGTTGAATAACATAGTCGCATGATCAAAGTTGACTAAGTTGGTCGAGTCAGCCGTCCCGATCAATGACGATGCAGGATGAAGAAGGAGTCACGTGATGTCCGGTCAGACAAACCTGGGGGATGCGCCACCGCAACTGGCGCTGCGCCGAGCATTCTCCCTGTTCCCAACGGGCGTGGTCGCGGTCTGCGCCCTCGTCGATGACGCGCCCGTCGGCATCGCCGTGAACTCGTTCACCTCGGTCTCGCTCGATCCGCCGCTCGTCGCGGTCTGCGTCGCGCGGACGTCCAACACCTGGCCGATCCTCGCCGGGCGGACGCGGCTGGGCATGAGCATCCTCGGTTCGCACCACGAAGTGCTCTGTCGGAAGCTCGCCTCCCGCAACCTCGACCGCTTCGAGGACGAGGACTGGCACGCGACCGAGGGTGGGGCGGTGCTCATGGACGGCGCCGCGCTCTGGCTCGAGTGCGAGGTGCGGGCGTCCTACGACGGCGGAGACCACGAGATCGTGGTGCTGGAAGTGCTGCAGTCGGACCTCTTCCCGGACGTCACCCCGCTCGTCTTCCACCAGAGCCAGTTCCGTGGGTTGCTGACCGACAAATGAGCTCCGGCCGCGTCATCGCCTCCCGCTCCGACGTCGCCCCGGCTGTGGGATCGCCGCAGCATGGCCCCGCGCACTTCGGCGGTGTGATCGTGGGCGGTGATCGACGCGGCCGGCTCCTCGGGTTCCCGACCGCCAACATCGACGTCGCGGTCGGGAACCCGGTCCCGGCCGACGGCGTGTACGCGTGCGTCGTCCGCTTCGCGCCTGCCGTGGATGCGGGTGCGAAGCGTGCGGGTGCGGTGGATGCAGCGGCAGCGGCTGGGACCGATGCTGCAGGCGACGGCGCCGACCTCTTCGGTGCGACGGTCAGCATCGGTAACAACCCCACCTTCGATGATGTGCCCGACCGGCGGGTCGAGGCCTACGTCCACGACCTGAGCGCCGACCTCTACGGTCGGACGGTCTCCGTCTGGGTCGTCGGCTATCTCCGCGCCATGGTGCGCTTCGAGACGCTCGACGCCCTCATCCACCAGACGGCGGCGGACGTCGACGACTCGCGCCGGCTCCTGGCGAGTGCCAGTGGCCTCGGCCAGCCTGACCTCGGCTCATCTGGTCAGGCGGCCAACGTTCCACAGGAGGGACGTCGCTCGGATCGGTCCTGTGGGGCATGGGGGCCTAGTGCTCCTGATGCTTAGTCGTTGATTCAGTCGGGTACCCACCTCATTATAAATAATATGAGATGTGGTGCACGGGCATCCGGCGGCACCCGCCGTCGACGTCCTACATCCCGAAGGGAAAGTGAAGTCAATGATGCGTTCAACGAGGCATGCAACTCGAGTGTCGACCGCGTTGGTGGCGGGAGCGCTCGCTCTCGGCGGGGCGGTGGGGTCTTCCGCCCCGGCGTTCGCGGGAGGCAGCGGCAAGATCGAGATATCGTCCGTCCGGGCGGAAGCCTGGACGTGGACGTCAGGCGGAACCGAAGGAAGGTCGTACGCTCAACACGGCTGTGCCAGCTTCCTCTCGTCGTGGGGCAATGTATCCACGAATGCCTGGGCAAGTTGCGGACTGGCTGGCGGTACAGCTTGGTACGAGTTCCGTTAGGGCGCATGACGAGCTAGCGGCCCGGCATCCGCGACGGATTCCCCACCGGTTGGAGGTCGTCGCGGATGCCGCGGTTCGAGTGGACTGCAGGTGGGAAGGCGAGAACGGCGCAGAGCCCCCCAGCGGGCAATGCGTCGAGCGACAGCGCGCCACCGTGCTGCTGCATGATGGTGTCGACGATAGACAGCCCGAGACCGAATCCGGTCTCGTCGTTGGCGTGCCTCGTTTCGTGGCCGCGATTGAATGGTTCCCGCAGACGGGTGGCGACATCCGGAGCGATGACGCGACCGCTGTTCCTGACTTCGATCCTGGGACCGCCATCTCTAGCTCCAGCGCTTTCGACGTCGAATGCGGCGATGGACACCGTCCCACCTGCCATGTTGTATCGAATCGCGTTGTCGACCAGATTGAACAGAGCCTGCACGACGAGCACGGGATCTCCGACGATGACGGCTGGCGCGGAGTCCACCGAGATCTCGACGCTCATTGCCTCGGCCGCCTCTGAGGCGAGCTCGATGACGACCGTGAGAAGGTGCTCGAGATCTACCTCTGCGGTGTGGTCCGCAGTGATGCCGCGAGCCCGAGCGAGTTGCAGTAAAGAAGTGAGCAGCGCGGCCGACGTACCGGCCGCATCCAGAGCACGTTCGATCGAGATGCGAGTAGCGTCGGGAACAGTGTCATGCAACAGTGTGGCCTCCAGGGAAGCTCGCATGACTGTCAGCGGGGTCCGGAGCTCGTGCGACGCGTTCGCCACGAAGCGGTCCTGCCGCTCGAACGATTCGGCCAAGCGTGTGAGCATGTCATCGATCGTGTCGGCGAGCTCTCCGATCTCGTCCGACGGCCCGAGGAGACCGAGACGCTCATCGAGGTTCGCCGTGGTGATTCGTCGAGTCAACTCGGTGACTTCTGCCACCCGCCTGAGTGAGCGACTCGCGATGCGCCAGGTGATGATTCCCGCCAGCGCGACGAGGATCGCGGCGATCACCACTGACGAGATCATGACGGTCTTGAGGAGTTCTTCTGCGACCGCGAAGACCGCAGTGGTCCCGTTGATCGTCGCGGGCAGGTCTGACCTCCCCCGCGTCACATCGACGGAGACCGCGACGACGTGTTGGAGAATCGCGTACTCCAGGATGAGAAGGATGGTGGCGGCCGAAGCGAAGACTGCGACCGAGCTGAGTGCGAGTCTGCGTGCGAGCGGGCTCCGAAACGGGCGGCTCGAGTGCGCTGCGGAATCGCTGGACGTCATTGGTCGACCATGCGGTAGCCGTGGCCTGCATCGTGTTCGATGAGGTCGAGCGCGAGCTTGCGCCTCAGCGAGTGCATCAGCACTTTCACGACGCCACGGCTGATGGTGTCCGGCGTCTCCCAAGCGATGTCGAGGAGTTGCTCGGAACTGAGCGCACGCCCGTCGGCTCGGAGAAGCGCCTCAAGGACTTCGAGCTCCTTCGGAGAAAGCCGAATCGCCTGCTCGTGAATGAAAGCTCTGCGTCTGACGGTATCCAAGCGCAACGGTCCATGGACGAGGATGGGACCTACCCGGGGACGCGCACGTCGTCCCAGGGCCCGAATGCGTGCCACGAGCTCGACGAACGCGGACGGTTTTGCGAGGTAGTCGTCCGCCCCCAGGTCGAGCCCGTCGACTCGGTCCGACACTCCTGCCGCGGCGGTGAGCATCAGGACGCGTGTGTCGTCGTTGAGTGACCGAAGGGTTCGACAGACGACATCTCCCGACACCCGAGGCAAGTCACGGTCGAGGACGAGCACGTCGATGTCGATCTCGCCGAGTCGTTCAAGCGCGGCGGCGCCGTCGAGCGCGACGTCCACGGTCATCCCTTCCGCCCGAAGCGCTTCCCGGAGCGTCTCGGCGAGGTCTCGATCATCTTCAACGACGAGTATTCGCATGCCTCGTTCCCTTCCATCCGGCGGAGGTCGCAGTCGGCCCCAGTCTCGTCCAAGAGGGGTGAGGTCTCGGTAAGGAACACATTAACCGTGGGTTGACCGTGCTCCGACTAGACCTGGAAGTCGACGACGATGCGAGCGAACGGAGATCTGCAATGGGGAAGACCGCGAAGAGAAGAGGGCTGGCGATGTTGGCCGGTGCGCTGGCGGCGTCCGGCGTGCTGGTGCTGACCGGCTGTCAGCAAACGAGCGGTTCGGCCGATCTGAACACGTCGGGCGAGCGTCTCGCGGGCAGCCTGGTCGAGATGTTCGAACAGAAATTGGAAACGCAGACCAACACCTTCGTCATAGCTGTGCTGGAACGAGCCATCGGGTCGGGGGCAATCGAGCAGGCGGATTACGACGAGGCGCACCGGTTGTACCGCCAGTGCATGGAGGACGCGGGCTACCAGGAGACCTTCGAACAGCAGGCGAACGGTGTGGTACAGATCACTCCGCCGAAACTGAGCGGTGAAGACGCGGTGAAGAAGTACATGCGGGTCGGATCGGAGTGCTCGGACGAGCTCGCCCCGATCGAATCGCTGTTCGTGGTGCAGCAAGGCAACCCGGACCTCCTCGCTGAACCAGAGGAGGTGGTGGCGCGCTGTCTCGTGAAGGCCGGACTCGTCGACACCGGATACGCCGCGGACGACTTCAGGGTGGATTTGGACCAGGCGTTCGCCGGTGCATCGTTCGATCCGTCGTCAGATGCTGCGCAGACCTGCTTCTCAGGTGCCGGGTACGCCATCAAGCTCGAGCGCTGATGTCGCGCGGAGGGATCGCTCTCGGAGCGGTGTGTGTGCTCACGCTGACGATCGCATCCATGGGTGCGGTAAGTCTGCTCGGCTCGACGGAGCGGCCCGAATCACTCAGTTCGGCGCCGGAGACGACGAGCGCGCCGGCGGTGCCCATCCGATTCGACGACGCGCGTTCCGTGCAGGTGCAACTCGTGCGAGGGGCAGACCGGCGAGTGGTGCTCGGCCGTGGCGGCACCCTGACGGAGACCGCATGCGTCGTAGGGGCGGAGCTCACCTCTGGAGCGTCGATCGGACGAGTGGACGACGTGCCCGTGCTTGCGTTCCACTCCACCCTGCCGCTGTATCGCGACCTCGGACGCGGCGATGAGGGTCGCGACGTCGTCGCCGTTCAGCTCGAGCTGCAGCGGCTTGGCTTCGATGTGGCAGCCGATGGTTCCTTCGGACGGGCCACCGCCTCGGCGATTGAAGCTGTGCAGGAACGCATTGGTGTGGAGGACCCGACAGGACGTTTCGAGGCTGCCGGCTTCGTCTGGCTCGCTGCGCCGAGCATCACCGTTTCCTCGTGCTCGGTCGGGCTCGGCGATGCCGTAACACCTGGAACGGTCTTCGCCGTCGCAGCGGGGACGTTAGAGCGCATCGAACTGGACGCGATGCCCGTCTCCCCGGTGAGCGGTCAACGGGTCCTGACCGTCTTCGGAATCGAGGGAGTGGTCGACGAGTCGCTGTCGGTCGCCGCTCCTGAGGTGTTGGCCGCGGTGAGCGCGACTCCCGAAGCCAGGGCACTCGCCCTCGGAGACCCGACTGGAACCGCAGGCGCCGTGTTCGTCCTGGCCGAGCCGCGAGAAGCAATGAGGGTGCCCGTCTCCGCCGTCTTCGCGGTCGTCGCAGGTCGCGGTTGTATCCAGGTGACCGACGTCGGGCTGCCCGTCGAGGTGATCGGGTCGAGCCTGGGGGCGGCCGTCGTGCAGGTGCCGACGGGCACGCCGGTGCCGAAGGAGGTGCGGATTGGTACGGGTATCACCGCGCGCAGCTGCTGACGGTGGCGGCGACGCGCCGCGGAAGCCGTCGGTGAGAGCAGAGGGCCTCGGCCACGGGTTCGCCGACGGACGGCCCGTGTTCACCGATATCGGGTTCGAGCACGGGCCGGGGGCCGTCGTCGCCGTGTGCGGTCCCTCCGGAAGCGGCAAGTCGACGTTGCTCTCGATCCTCGCCGGCTGGGAACAACCGTCATCCGGTTCGATCGTCCGGGCCGGCATCCGTTCGGTGAGCTGGGTGTTCCAGAACCCTCATGGCGTGCCTGGTCGGACCGCCCGGGACCATGTCGTGTTCCCGTTCCTCGCGCGACGGTTTCGTCGACGGGAGGCGGAGCGGAGAGCGATTGATCTCCTCGCTGAATTCGGCCTCAGCGAATTGGGGTCGAAACCGTTCCGCGCGTTGTCCGGTGGTGAGGCGCAGCGGCTCATGCTCGCTCGCGCTGTCGCATCCGCTCCGGATCTGCTCCTCGTCGACGAACCCACCGCCCAGCTCGATCGGCTGACCGCCATCGGTGTCAACGCGACGCTCGGCGCAGTGGCGGAGAGCGGAGCCATCGTCTTCGTGGCCACGCACGACTCGGGGACCAGAGACGCGTGCACGGACGTCATCGAGCTTGCTGGGTTCCAGGCGCGCACGGGGCCCGCTCAGGTGCGGAGGGTCGAATGAGGCTGCCTGAGATCGTCAGTGAATCGTGGCGGAACCTTTTCAGCGGGACGACGCACGCCGCTTCGTTCGCGCTCGCACTCGGCCTGTCCGCTGGAACCTTGGTCGCAGCAGACGGCATCACGATCGGTGTACTGCACGATGAGGCGACCGCATTCGTCGCGAGCGGAGCCTCGATCAGGGTCCTGCAAGCGGAGGGTGCCGTCGACGGCGGCGCCTGTGATGGTCTTCCCGGCCATGGCACGATCGGAGCCGCCGGGGCCGTCGCCGCAGCCGACGCGATGACGTTTCCAGCTGTGCCGGGAATGGCGGTTCCGGTGTTCGCCGTTTCTCCGGGGCTGCTTCAGGTGCTCGGCGGCGCAGGGAGGGAGGCAGGGGCATGGGTGTCCGAAGAGTTGGCGTCGATCTTACGAGTCGAGCCGGGTGATGTGCTTCAGACCGATGGTGACGAACTCGTCATCGCGGCCGTGTTCGCGTTCCCTGACGACGGCCGTGACAGCAGGCTGGGTGGGGCAATTCTCACTCCGGTAGCGAACGATCAGGACTTCGACGAGTGTTGGGCGCAGGCGTGGCCGTCCTCCGACTCGACGGATGTTCTGCTGCGCTCAACCGCACTCACGGTCGACTCGACGACCGCGCACACCATCGGTCAAGTGAACAATCGATTGGGGACGACCTTCGACGGGGAAGTACGGTTCGCAGCCAGACTCACTCGATTCGCGCCGATGGTCTGTGTCATCGTCGGCGGCGTACTCGGTTGGCTATCGACGCGTCGGCGGCGCCTCGAGTACGCGGCGGCCTTGCACGCGCGACAACAGCGAGGTGCGCAACTGCTCGCTAGTTCGTTGGAGACCTGTGCCTGGGCGGTGCTCGGTGGTGCGATCGGGTGTGGGATGCTCGTCCTGGCGACGCATCGCCTCCCACTCGACATTCGATGGGAAGTGGTATCGGTGGCCTGGCCCGGCCTCCTCAGCGCGATCTCGAGCGCGATGCTCGGGGCGGTGATCGGTGCGTCATCCAGTCGAGAACGGCACTTGTTCCGCTACTTCAGAACGCGGACGTGATGTGCGGACGGACGCGGATGGATTTGTGGGGCCGTGCGCCACATGTCCAATCCATATCGACCAGTACTGTTGAGGCGTGCCGGAAGGGTGGAAGCGCAGAGCGCTCGTGGTCGAGGACCATCCGCTCATGCGCGCGCTCGTCACGGACACGCTCGAGCACGCGGGATTCACCGTTCGCGCCGTCGGGACGTCGCCTGAGGCGCTCGCGGCCTTCGCGTCGTTCGACCCCGACGTCCTCATCACCGACATCGATCTCGGCGTGAGGCCGAACGGCATCGAACTCGCCCACCTGGTCCATGCCGACGGCCCGGACGTCGCGATCGTCGTGCTGAGCAACTTCCCCGGCGGGGTCTTCCCGGCTGGTGCTGATGCGGGCCAGGGCTTGGGTGCGGGGTCCGGTGCGGGAGGGACCGTCGGCGGTCAGGGCGCACGCGGGCTGCCCGACGGCGCCGTCTACCTCAACAAGGCCTCCCTCGATACGGCGGCGGAACTGGTCGACGCCGTTGAGGGTGCGCTGCACGGGCGCCTGACGGGCGGCCTCGAACAGGAACGGAGCGGCGGGGCGGACCCGCGCATCGCTGCGCTGACCGCCCACCAGCTCGACGTTCTGGGCGACATCGCCGCCGGCTGGTCCAACGCGGAGATCGCGAACCGCCGGTCGATCTCCCTCCGGGCGGTCGAGAAGTCCGTCGGACGGATCTTCGCGTCGCTCGGGATCGCGAGCGATACCGCTACGACGCCGAGAGTCGTGGCGGCGGCGATCTACATGAGCGTGTTCGGCGTGACCCCGTCGACCGAGCACGCCGGACGGGGCTCGGCGGGACGGGCGGGATGAGCGCACCCAGCGCACCGAGCGCGCCGAGCGCGCCGAGCGGGCCGCACGCG
>NZ_JBOBFT010000019.1:0-78854 GCF_050587525.1 Plantibacter lichenum
TTCAGGAGGCACAGCCGTTTCAGGAGGCACAGCCGTTTCAGGAGGCACAGCCGTTTCAGGAGGCACAGCCGTTTCAGGAGGCACAGCCGTTTCAGGAGGCACAGCCGTTTCGAGAGGCAATGCCGTTTCGGGAGTCTCGCGCGATTCCAGGACGGATGCATCGCGTGAAGCGACGCCCGATGCCACCGACGGGCGAAGCGTTCAGCCCTGGTGGAAGAACGGCACGATGAGATAGATGCCGTAGAGGACGGCGCCTCCGCTCAGCGTGAAGCAGGCGTATGCGCCGATGCGAGCAGCAAGCTTCTGGCCGTCGGTCAGCGGGTTCTTCTTCGCGGCCTTAGCGGCTCGCTTCGCGGCCCGTGCGGCTTCCTCCGGCGTGATGACGGTGATCGCATCGGTGAACTCCGCCGGGGAGACGACGGGAACCCGCCCAGCGGTCGTCAGGAGCCGCAGCCCGAACGAGTACAGGCTCACGACGGCCGTCGCACCGATGAACGACGTCACGGCGACGATGAGGAAAGCAGCCCAGTCGATCACTTCTTCACCTTCTTGGGTTTCGGATTCCGCTTGATCTTCACGGCCTTGCCGGACGCGGCGACCTCGCTCACGACGTTGTGGTGGCTGACCTCGTTGCGACGCGAGATCAGGAAGATGGTGAGGATGACGCCGACACCCACGACGGCGTCGATGATGATGCCCCACACGCCCAGGTGCGCCACGGCTGCCGCGAGTGCACCGACGATGCCGGCGGCGGGCAGCGTCATGAGCCAGCCGAGGCCGATGCGACCCGCGGTGCCCCAACGCACCTTCGAACCACGGCGACCGAGACCGGAGCCGATGACGGAACCGGAGGCGACCTGCGTGGTGGAGAGCGCGAAGCCGAGGTGGCTGGAGGCGAGGATCGTCGCCGCGGTGCTCGTCTCAGCGGCGAAGCCCTGCGCCGGCTTGACGTCCGTGAGGCCCGTTCCGATGGTCTTGATGATGCGCCAACCGCCCATGTACGTGCCCAACGCGATCGCGAGCGCGCAGACGACGATGACCCACAGTTCCGGCCCGGTGCCGACCGGCTGGAGCCCGACCGCGATGAACGTGAGCGTGATGACACCCATCGTCTTCTGGGCGTCGTTGGTGCCGTGGGCGAGCGCGACGAGGGAGGAGGAGAAGATCTGGGCGTACCGGAAGCCGTCGCGGCCGTCCGGTTTGCCGTCGTAGCGACGGGTGATCGCGTAGGCGAGCTTCGTCGCTCCGTACGCGACGAGACCGGCGACGACCGGCGCGACGAGTGCGGGCAGGATGACCTTCGAGAGGACGACGCCGAAGTCGATCGCGTTGAGGCCGGCACCCACG
Source organism: Plantibacter lichenum (assembly GCF_050587525.1). Taxonomy (NCBI): domain Bacteria; kingdom Bacillati; phylum Actinomycetota; class Actinomycetes; order Micrococcales; family Microbacteriaceae; genus Plantibacter; species Plantibacter lichenum. The sequence continues at coordinate 1,348 of NZ_JBOBFT010000019.1, forward strand.
ATTGCGGCACCGATGAGGCCGCCGAAGAGGGCGTGGCTGGAGCTGGACGGGAGACCAAGCAGCCAGGTGAGCATGTTCCAGACGATGGCTCCGATGAGACCCGCGAACACGAGCTCCGGACCGATCTGGATGCCGCCCTGGCCCTCGCGGATGAGTCCGCCCGAGATGGTCTTCGCGACCTCCGTGGAGAGGAACGCGCCCACGAGGTTGAGGATCGCGGCCAGGAGCACTGCCGTCTTGGGCTTCAGCGCCCCCGTTGCGATGGGAGTCGCCATCGCGTTCGCGGTGTCGTGGAACCCGTTCGTGAAATCGAAGAACAGAGCCAGTGCGATGACCAGCACGACAGTCAGGGTAACGAGTTCCACTGGCGTCTTTCTCTGAGGCGGAGCAGTTCAGGCACGTTGCTCGTCTCCCGCTGTGGCGCCCGATGGACACACCACTCCCCGGTGCAGGAATTCAGTGGGGATTCATGTGGAAGACGAGGACGGTTAACCCGCCGTACACGATACTTACACCCACTCGCGTCGAGGTCAACTTGACCGCGCCGACCCGCCGGGGAGCTCACGGAACGCCTCCGGCGGGCAGCGTCCGCGCGGTTGCCGGTGGATCGGCCGTCAGCGCCCGCCACCGCCGCCGCCACCGCCGCCACCGCCCGCGAAACCGCCGCCCATCGATCCACCCGACGAGCTCGCTCCCCCGCTCGACGACCAGGACGCCGTGGAACTCGCTGCTTCGCCAGAGAACCCGGAGAACGAATCGGCGAACGCCGCAGCCGCGAACGGACGGTCGGAGGCGTACCATCCCGGCGTCACACCGATCTGCTCGTAGTGGATCGAGAGCTCCTTGACCCAGTCGCGTTCGACGCCCCAGAGGACGGCGAACGGGAGCAGCTTCTCATACAGTTTCACGACCTGACCGGGATCGCCGACGTCGATGCGTTCGGCACCGTCCGGGCTCTGGAGCATCCGGAACCGGTCCGCCTCAGCGAGCTTCAGGTAGACCCGCATGCCCTCGAGGTAGTCACGGCGTTCCGCCCCGGCGGCGGTGAGCGGGTGCGGGGCGATCGCGAGCACGACACCGATGAAGACCGCGGCGCCGCACGCGAGCATCGCGAAGACGGTGGTTCCACTGGACGCGTGGACGTCACCGGCGATCCCCTGGAAGACGAACGAACCGATGCCGACGGCGGCGAGCACCACGACGATCAGCCACGACACGACCGACGACACGTTGCGACGGAAGCCGCGCTCCACGGCGAGCGTCTTCACCCGGGCGAGTTCCGCGGTCACCGCGGTTCCGAGGGCCGTGTCGACGACACCCATCTCGCGGATCGGTTCGTCCTCATCGGGGAACAGCATCGCCAGGACGGCCTGTTCCTGCTCGTCGGTCCCGTCCGCGTTGAGGTACTGGAGTGAGAACGACTTGCCTCGCTTCGCCGTCTTCGCACCCTCTTCCGTGACCGCGTAGTCGAGGATGCGGAGGTTGCCGCGGACGGCGAGGCTGACGATCGTCGCGGCCATCGATGAGCTCGCACGGCCGATGAGGTCGCCCGCCATCAGGAGGTTGAGGTCCTTCGGCACCGAGTACTCGGCGATGATCGTGCCGCGACCGGGGTGATCCCGCCACTTCCGGAATCGGATGACGCCGAGGGTGATGACGCCCGCTGCGGACAACCCGGCGAGCCCCACCGGGACAGCCGTGAACACGGGCGAATCGCGTGGTCGTTCGGGTTGCGTGAACGTGCCGGGCCTGAAACCGATCGCCACGGTGAGGGTCTGGTGGGGCTGGAGCGGCACCGGGCTGACGGTGAAGACGGAGCCGGCGTCGGGACTGCTGCTCGTGTTCGTCCCGTCAGCGCTGTCCGTTCCGTTGGTGCCGTCCGTCCCGGCAGCGCCGTCGGTTCCGTTGGCGATGTCGCATCTCGCGGTGTCGCCCTGCGAACCGCGGTAACAGGCGGCGTTCCCGGTCAGCGAGCCCGTGATATCCGGCGCGATGTGCACGGTCATGGCTGCGGAGGCGAATGGTTGGCCATAGCCGTTGCCGGGTGCGTCCCAGTAGAACTCGTCCGCGTGGGTGTCCTGGTAGGCGCCGACCACGTTCCGTTGCGTGTACGTGATCACATACGTGTGCGTCCCCGTCACGTAGTCGTCGGTCCCGAGTGCGAGCTCGATGAAGTCGCCGCCCTTGTCGGCGTCCCATTGGACTGCCATACCGTTCTCGTCGGTGACCGAGACGATCTTCGTGTCGAGCGGAGCACCGTTGAAGACGTCGGGGATCGCTCGGATGATGCCCTTGTTCTGCTCGAAGTCCGGGAACTCCGCGACGAACGTCTCGACGGCGCGGAGCTCGGCCACTCCGCCTGCGCCCTTCGACACCGTGTAGTCGCCGTCGAACGACGAGAACGTGAAATCGTCGACGTCGGTCTTCGCGGCGTGGGCCGGACCGGCCGCATGGGCAGCGGGTCCGGCTCCCAGCAACGCCGGGCCGAACATCGCTCCGCCCACCACGAGGACGGACCAGAGGAGGGCGCTGAGGAATCGGGGCTTTCGGCTGCGCTGCACCCGACCAGTCTGCTACATCTCCTCGTGCGTGTTGGGGTCTCCGTCGAAGAGTCGTCCATCCGGACGGCCGAGCGCCGTGATCGCCGCGACCTCGTCAGCGGTCAGTTCGAAGTCGAAGATGTCGATGTTCGCGCGCTGACGCTCAGGCGTCGCCGACTTCGGGATCGGCAGCACACCGCGCTGGTGGTGCCACCGCAGGACGACTTGCGCCGGCGAGATGTCGTGCGCCTTCGCTGCCTGCGCCACCGGGTCCTCGTCGAACGGTGCGGACCGCTTGCCGAGCGGGCTCCACGCTTCCGTTCGGATCCCGTTGTCCTCGTGGTAGGCGATCAGATCGGTCTGCGGGAAGTACGGGTGCAGCTCCACCTGGTTGACGGCGGGGAGGACTCCCGTCTCTGCCTTGAGGCGGTCGAGGAAGGCCTGCGTGAAGTTGGAGACGCCGATCGAGCGGACGAGACCCTCCTGCTGCAGCTGGATCATCGCCTTCCAGGAGTCGACGAACTTGTCGACGCTCGGGTTCGGCCAGTGGATCAGGTAGAGGTCGATCCTGTCGAGGCCGAGCGCCTGCAGCGAACCGTGGAAGGAGGAGATCGTCTCCTCGTACCCGTGGTCGCGACCCGGGAGCTTCGTGGCGATGAGGAGTTCCGAACGCGGAACCTTGGTCTCGCGGACAGCGGCGCCGACGGCGTCCTCGTTGCGGTAGTTGACGGCGGTGTCGAGGAGGCGGTAGCCGAGGTCGATGGCGGAGAGCACGGCATCGGTGCCCTCTCGGCCGCGCAGCGGATAGGTTCCGAACCCCACTGCGGGAAGGCTGGATCCGTCGCTGAGCTCGTAGGCAGGAATGGTCGTCATGGCTCGAATGTACGCCCACAGGCGACTCCTCGTCTCCATGTGCGCTGGGAGTGGCGTGGACACGAGGCTCTGCTGGCTCTGCGCTCGCTCTCTGCTCGCGCTCTGCTCGCTCCGTGCTCGCTCTGTGCTCGCTCTGGGCGTAGCGCCGATCGCGCCCTGCAACGGCCGGTGGGAGCACATCAGCCGATAGCGTTGGAGGATGACGAAGCTCACTCCGCCCCGCGCCCGCGTCGAACCATTCGAGAGAACCCACCACGGCGACACCGTCATCGATCAGTACGAGTGGTTGCGCGACAAGGAGTCGCCGGAGGTCATCGCGCACCTCGAAGCGGAGAACGCGTACACGGCGCAGGAGACGGAGCACCTCGCATCGCTCCGCGCGACGATCTTCGACGAGATCAAGTCCCGCACGCTCGAGACGGATCTCTCGGTCCCCAGCCGCTCCGGCGACTGGTGGTACTACGGGCGCAGCATCGAAGGCCAGCAGTACGGGCTGCAGTGCCGGGTCCCGGTCTCCTCCCCCGATGACTGGACGCCTCCGACGCTTCCCGCGGAGGGCGGTGCTCCCGATGAGCAGATCCTCCTCGACGCCAACCTCGAGGCCGACGGGCACGACTTCTTCTCGCTGGGCAGCTTCGACGTCTCCGACGACGGAACCAGGCTCCTGTTCGCCGTCGACACGGAAGGCGACGAACGCTACACGCTGCGCATCCGCGATCTCGCGACCGGCGCGGAACTCGACGACACCATCACGGGCACATCCTCGGGCGCCGAGTTCTCCCCCGACGGCGCGTCCGTGATCTACACGACCGTCGACGAGTCGTGGCGGCCGGACACCGTGTGGCTCCACACCGTCGGAACCCCGCAGAGCGATGACGTCCAGCTCTTCCACGAGGACGACGACCGCTACTGGGTCGGTGCCGGCTTCACCCGGAGCCGCGCGTTCCTCATCATCGAAGTCGGCTCGTCGATCACGAGCGAGGCCGCGATCGTCCCCGCGGACGACCTGCGAGCCGAACCACGCATCGTCTGGCCGAAGGTCGAGGGCGTCGAGTACTCCGTCGAGCACACCGTCGTCGACGGCACGGATCGATTGCTCATCCTGCACAACGCCGATGCGGTCAACTTCGAACTCGTCGAGGTCTCCGCGGCGGACCCCACGGGGGACCGTCGAGTGCTCCTCGCCCACAGCGATGCACTCCGACTGGAGGACGTGGAGGCGTTCGCCCACGTCGCGACGGTCTCCTATCGCCGCGATGGGCTCACTCGCATCGGCCTGCTCGACGTCGCTGCCGGTTCGCTCAGTGAGGTCGCCTTCGACGAACCGCTCTACACGGTCGGTTGGTCCGGGAACCCCGAATGGTCGCAGCCCGTCCTCCGCTTCGGCTTCGGTTCGATGCTGACTCCGTCGACCGTCGTCGACCTCGTCGTCGCGACGGGTGAGCGCCACATCCGCAAGCAGCAGGTCGTGCTCGGCGACTACGACGCCTCACGATACGAGCAGCGTCGCGAGTGGGCGACGGCCGCCGATGGAACCCGAGTCCCCGTGTCGATCGTTCGTCGTCGTGGCCTCGACACCCCCGGTCCACTGCACCTCTACGGCTACGGCTCGTACGAGGCGTCGATCGACCCGTCGTTCTCCATCGCTCGACTCTCGATGCTCGACCGCGGCGTGACCTTCGCGATCGCGCACGTGCGCGGGGGCGGTGAGCTGGGCCGTCACTGGTACGAGGACGGCAAACTCCTGCACAAGAAGAACACCTTCACGGACTTCGTCGATGTCGCCCGTCACCTGATCGAGGCCGGCTACACGGTTCCGGAGCGCCTCGTCGCCGAGGGAGGCAGTGCCGGTGGCCTCCTCATGGGCGCCGTCGCGAACCTCGCTCCGGAACTCTTCGCAGGTGTGCTGGCCGAGGTTCCGTTCGTCGACGCGCTCACGAGCATCCTCGATCCGTCGCTTCCGCTCACCGTCATCGAGTGGGACGAGTGGGGCGATCCCCTCCACAACGCCGAGGTCTACGCGTACATGAAGGCGTACTCGCCGTACGAGAACGTCCGCGAGGGAGTCGCATACCCGAGGATCCTCGCGGTCACGAGCCTCAACGACACTCGTGTGCTGTACGTCGAGCCGGCGAAATGGGTGGCTCGTCTGCGTGACGTCGGTGCACCCGCACTGCTCAAGACGGAGATGAGCGCCGGACACGGTGGGGTCAGCGGACGCTACAACTCGTGGCGCGAACGTGCGTACGAGCTGTCGTGGCTGCTCGACGTCCTCGGTCTCGCGGATGCGGAGCCCCTCGGCCGCTAGAACGGAACGCCCTTCGACAGGCTCAGGGACCAGGGTTCCGCCACCAAGAGCCCGGTCACTGAGCCTGTCGAAGTGCCCCACACACAAGCACCCTTCGACAGGCTCAGGGACCGGACGCTTGCCTATCCGAAGAGGATCGCGGCTTCCTCGTAGCGAGCGTCCGGAACGGTCTTCAGCTTGCCGAGGGCTTCCTCGAACCGGCAGTTGACGAGGTCCGTCCCGCGGAGGGCGATCATCGTGCCCCACTCCTCAGCCATGACGGAGTCGATCGCAGCCATGCCGAGTCGAGTCGCGAGCACTCGGTCGTACGCGCTCGGGACGCCACCGCGCTGGAGGTGACCCAGGACGGTCGCACGCGATTCGATGCCCGTGCGCTCCTCGATCGCGGGAGCGAGGACATCGGCGATGCCGCCGAGGCGAGGACGGTTGAACGCGTCGAGCCCCTTCTCCGAGTGAGCGGTCTCCATGGTGTCGAGCGTGAAGCCCTCCGACACGACGATGACGGGTGCACGGCCTCGCTTGTAGACGCTGTCGGCCCACTCGCAGATCTGCTCGATCGACTGCGGCTGCTCCGGGATCAGGATGGCGTGTGCTCCTGCTGCCATGCCGGCGTGCAGTGCGATCCACCCCACGTGACGGCCCATGACCTCGACGACCATGCAGCGCTTGTGCGATTCACCGGTCGTGCGGAGGCGGTCGATGGCCTCCGTCGCGATCTCCACCGCCGTGTCGAAACCGAACGAGTAGTCGGTCGCGTCGAGGTCGTTGTCGATCGTCTTCGGGACGCCGACGATCTTGAGCCCCGCGTCCGTGAGCCGCTTCGCCGCTGCGAGCGTCCCTTCGCCACCGATCGCGATGAGCGCGTCGATGCCGAGACGGTCGAGCGTGTGCTGGACGTTCTCCGGGCCTCCGTGCGGGCCTTCGAACGGGTTCGTGCGGCTCGTGCCGAGGATCGTTCCGCCCTGACGGGACAGACCCCGGACGCTGTGTCGGTCGAGCGGCATCGTGAGACCGTCGACGACGCCTCGCCAGCCGTCCCGGATCCCGACGAACTCCTGGTTGTGGATCTTGGTGCCCTTCAGGACAGCACCACGGATCACTGCGTTCAGGCCGGGGCAGTCGCCACCGCTCGTGAGCACGCCAATTCTCATATTCGACTCAGTTCCTCATCGGGTTCGGGCACGCATCGTGGTACCGCAGATCGTTCCCATGAGAATACCGTCTCCGAGAGGACGGTTCGGTTCCGTGCACTGTGATGCGGTGCGATGCGATGCAGGACAGCGCGGTGCGATGCGATGCGGAACCGCTTCGACGCTCAGGGAGGTTCATCGGCACGGTCGCGTTAGGCTTTTTCCATGGACAGCAACGACTTCACCCCTGACGCAGGCGCAATCACGATGTTCACGACCTCGTGGTGTGGATACTGCCAGCGCCTGAAGCACCAGCTGAACGGTGCCGGCATCCCCTTCACCGAGGTGAACATCGAAGAGGTCCCCGGGACGGCCGAGCTCGTCGCATCTGTCAACGGAGGCAACCAGACGGTTCCCACGATCATCTTCCCGGACCGCACGACGGCCACGAACCCGTCACTCGCCGAAGTGAAGACCCGCCTCAGCGTCTGAGTCGTCGAGGCAGCGGCAGCAGTCACGGCGGGCGACCACTGGTCCGCTCGACCGTCTCGAGCTCAGCCGAGATCCGACCCGGATCCGACCCGGATCCGGGCTGGATCCGGGCTGGATTCCGAGCTTCTCCTCCCGATATTCCGCGCAGATGAGCAGATCCGCGCTCATGGGCGCACCCACTTGCGTGACCGATGCGGTCAGGAGGACCACCTGAACGTCGCTAGGCTGAGCGCATTCGACATTGGGGGATGTCTTGCTCAACACCATCATCGTGGTCGTCGCGTGCGTCGGCTCGGTCATCATCGTCGCTGTACTCGGGTACGTCGTCGCCCATGCGCACGAGGGCGAGCAACGTCGTCATGCGGAATCGAGTGAGGCCTCTGCAGCCGGGAGCACCGACGATCTGCTTCGCGACGATCCGCTCCGAGGCACCAGTTCTGACGGCGCCAGTCGTTCTGACGAAACCGGCCAGGAATCGGAGCAGCCCGACACCGACGAACGGTGACGGGCTGCTGGATCGCTGACCGCGGGGTCTCCGGAACTCAGGCTCCGAGCGCCTCCCGCAGCAGGTGGATGAGTGCGTTGAGCTGCACCGAGTCGACCGATGCCACGTCCTGATCGCTGCCGTCGAGCGCACGGGCCGCGAGGCCCTGCTTGCTGTCGATGAGTTCGGCGACCTTGGCGTCGATCGTGTGCGCAGCGATGATCCGCCATGCCGTGACCGGCTCTTCCTGACCGATCCGGTGCACGCGGTCGATTGCCTGAGTCTGTTCCGCGGCCGTCCAGGACAGCTCCGCGAGGACCACGTTGGACGCCGCCTGCAGATTGACGCCGACACCGGCTGCGGTGAGCGAGCACACCGCGACCGAAACCTCAGGATCGGTGTTGAACGCATCGATCGCGGCTTGACGGGCCTGAGCGGTCTGGTCTCCGCGCAGTGACACCGTCTTGAGGCCACGACCGGCGAACAGCTGTTCCGCAGCATTCATGACATCGATGTGCTTCGCGAAGAACACGACCTTGCCCACGGAACGCGCGAGCTGAGCGGTGTAGTCCGACGCGAGGATCGCCTTCGCCTGACCGATCTTGCGGATCATCGTGAAGACGTTCTCGGTGCCGCCGGCAGCCTTCGACTCGTCGAGTTCCGCCTGTGCGACCATCCGCATGAGTTCGAGGTTGGGATCGTGGAGGCCGTCGACCTTCTCGCCGCGGGCTTCGATGACCCTGACGTAGCGGTTCCGGAGTCGGAGGCCCAGCTCCTTCTCGGCCTCGCGGATGGAACGGCTCGCTTCGTCGTCGAGTTCGACCGGGAGGTCCGCGACGAGCTTCGCCGGGAGGTCCTTCGCGACATCGATCTTCTTGCGCCGCACGATGCCCATGTCGATGACGGCGGATCGAGCTGCGGAGTAGAAGCCGTGATCGGCCGGCGTGAGTCCAGTCTCCTCGAGGCGTTCCATGAGTTCGGCGGTCGGCTTGCCGTCCTTCACCCAGCCGAGGAACTGCCAGATGGCGTTGAAGTCCTCGACGTCGTTGATGAGGGGTGTACCCGTCAGGGCCAGGAGCAGCGGATCGCCGCCTGGAGTCGCCTTGCGGATGCGGTTCGCGAGCGACAGCACGTGCTGCGAACGCTGCGAGTGGAGGTTCTTGATGAAGTGCGCTTCGTCCACGACCATGCCGCGGAAACCGAGTGTTCCGAGCCACGCGAGGTGACGGTCCAACACCTCGTAGTTCACGATGATGACGTCGGCGAACGCATCGAGGGTCGCTCCGTCACCATGGATGACGGTCGCACGGCGGTTCGGCGTCCAGCGTTCGACCTCACGCGCCCAGTTCATCTTCACGACGTTCGGGACGATCACGAGCAGCGGGTACGCATCGGCGACCGATGCGGCGAGCACCGACTGTGCGGTCTTCCCGAGCCCGGGTTCGTCGGCCAGGAGGAAGCTGCGGTGACCTTCCTTGACGGCCTCGACGAAACGGGCCTGGTGCTTCATGATCTCGAGACCGCGCGGCGAGAGCCGGTCGATCTTCGGAGCCTCGGGCAGCTCCATCGAAGCGGCTCCCCCACCGGAACCGAGTTCGAACGCCTTGTACAGCGGAGCCATGAGTTCCCAGCTGTCGAGGCGACGACGTGACGTCGTCTGTGGCTGCGCCTGGCTGAAGTCGGGGGCGAGGAACGGGTTCGCGAGCTGACGGGCCTTCACGGATTGCGGGATGACCTGCTTCTCGGCGAGCTCCGCCGGAACCACTGGTTCGACGGCGGGCTTCTCGACCGTGATGATCAGTTCATCGGCGCTCAGCTCGGCACCGGATTCGAGGAGCCAGTCGCGCCGCATGCGCTGGGCAACCGGACTCGTCGCCGCATCCGCTTCGAGGAGCTGGATGAGCGAGGTGTCCCGTGCAGCGGTCTTCGCGAGGATCGTGGCGACGCCGTCGAGCCGTTTGAGCAGCTCCGCTCGCGTCGAATCGCTCATCGTCGTGTCGGCTTTGACCTTCGCTCGTTCCTCACGGACGAGGAAGGCGATCACCTGGTACTTGGTGCGGTTGGTGGGGCCGACCTTGCCCTTCTGGGCTTTGGCCTCCACCTCCCGGACCTTCCGTGCGAGGATCGGGATGATGGGGGCTTCGTCATCGTGACGTGACGACGATCCGCGGGTGGATGATCCACGCGTTGCGGAACCACGGGCGCTTGAGCGGCCCGATGAACGGCGTTGGCCGGTGTACGGCATGCTCCTCCTGAGCAGTCGAAAAGCCTCAGCGGCCAGAGGGCCGGAAGACACGGGCGCCAGGTCTCCTGCCGATCAACGCGGTGCGGAACATGCTGCACTGTTCGCGGATCGGGGCGGGTTCCCAGCGGGCGTGCGTTCATTCTACGACATCGATGCTCGGAGCGCGGTGTGGTCTCCGACGACGCGTGTCGGAGGACAGATGTTGGGTAAGCGTGATGGCGAGGAGATCTGGATCAGGCGGTGTCGACGAGTCCGAGCCGTTCGAGTTCCGTGTCGTCGAACATGCGCGAGCGGATGAGGAAGCGTTGACCGGTCGGTGCTTCCACGCTGAACCCGCTCCCCCGACCAGGGACGACGTCGATCGTGAGGTGCGTGTACTTCCAGTACTCGAACTGCGACCTCGACATGTAGACCTCGACCGGTTCGATGCCGTCCACCTGCAGTGTGTCGAGGAGGATGTCGGCTGCTCCCGTCCGGAACATTCCGACGGGATAGCACATGGGCGAGCTGCCGTCGCAGCACCCGCCCGACTGGTGGAACATGAGCGGCCCGTACCGGGCTGCGAGTTCACGGAGCAGTACTGCTGCGGACTCGGTGACGTCGACGCGTTCCTGCGGAGTGTCGTCGGTCTCGGACTGGTCCTGCGAGGTGCTGCCGTGTGCGGTGAGGTCGTTCATGATGGCCTGCCGTCCCTCCTTCGTTGGAGTGGAACCTGGATGGTGCCGAGTGTACGCCGGTCGGCGAGTGGTCAGCCCCTGAGCTGGGCCGCCCCGGTCCCTGAGCTGGGCCGCCCCGGTCCCTGATGCGCCCTGGTCCCTGAACTGCCCCGGTCCCTGAACCGCCCCGGTCCCTGAGCTTGTCGAAGGGCGCACTTCGACACGCTCAGTGACCGGGCATGCCGTGACACGCTCAGTGACCGGGCACGGCGTTCTCGCTCAGAAGAAGCCCATGGGCCCTTCCGCGTAGCTGACGAGCAGGTTCTTCGTCTGCTGGTAGTGGTCGAGCATCATCTTGTGGTTCTCCCGTCCGATGCCGGACTGCTTGTACCCACCGAACGCTGCGTGCGCCGGGTACTGGTGATACGTGTTCGACCACACTCGTCCGGCTTCGATCGCTCGACCCGCGCGGTAGAGCGTTGTCGCCTCACGGCTCCACACACCGGCGCCGAGACCGTAGAGCGTGTCGTTCGCGATCGAGATCGCTTCGTCGTAGGTGTCGAAGCTCGTGAGCGCGAGAACGGGTCCGAAGATCTCCTCCTGGAAGATCCGCATGTCGTTCGTCCCCTCGAACACCGTCGGCTGGATGTAGAAGCCACCGCTCAGGTCTCCCCCGAGGTCGGCTCGTTCACCGCCGATGAGGAGTTTCGCTCCGCCCTGTTTCCCGATGTCTATGTAGGACAGGATCTTCTCGAGCTGATCGTTCGACGCCTGTGCTCCGATCATCGTGTCGGTGTCGAGCGGATTGCCCTGCTTGATCTTGCCGATGCGAGTCAGTGCATCTCCGACGAAGCCGTCGTAGATCGAGCGTGCGACGAGTGCTCGGCTCGGACACGTGCACACCTCACCCTGGTTGAGAGCGAACATGCTGAAGCCCTCCTGTGCCTTCTCGTAGTAGGCGTCCTTCTCCCTCGCCACGTCCTCGAAGAACACGTTCGGGCTCTTGCCGCCGAGTTCCAGCGTGACCGGGATCAGGTTCTCGCTCGCGTACTGCATGATCAGGCGTCCGGTCGTCGTCTCGCCCGTGAACGCGATCTTCCGGATCCGGGGATGTGAAGCGAGCGGTGCTCCTGCTTCGATGCCGAAGCCGTTGACGACGTTGAGGACTCCGGGTGGAAGGAGGTCCTTCACGAGGTCGACGATGAGGTGGATCGAGGCCGGCGTCTGCTCCGCAGGCTTCAGGACGACGCAGTTGCCTGCGGCGAGTGCGGGAGCGAGTTTCCACACGGCCATGAGGATCGGGAAGTTCCACGGGATGATCTGGCCCACCACACCGAGCGGTTCATGGAAGTGATAGGCGACCGTGTCGTGGTCGAGTTCGGAGATGCCGCCCTCCTGGGCTCGGATGCAGCCCGCGAAGTAGCGGAAGTGATCGATCGCGAGGGGGATGTCGGCTGCGAGGGTCTCCCGGACCGGTTTGCCGTTCTCCCAGCTCTCGGCGACGGCGATCTCCTCCAGGTGGGCTTCCATCCGGTCGGCGATCGTGTTGAGGATCACCGCTCGTTCGGCGACACTCGTCTTGCTCCACGCGGGGAAGGCCTTCCAGCCCGCCTCGATGGCGCGGTCCACGTCCTCTGCGGTTCCTCGGGCGATCTCCGTGAACACCTGTCCATTGACCGGACTCGGGTTGTCGAAGTACTGGCCCTTCACGGGTGCGACGTACTCGCCTCCGATGAAGTGGTCGTACCGGGGTGCGTAACTGAACACGGCACCCGCCGTGCCTGGGTTCGCGTAGACGGTCATGTTGCTCCTTCTCGACGTCGTTGTCGTGGCCCGTCCGGAGAGGCGGGCACACGTGAACGGTACGTCGGCGGACGTTGCAACATGTTGCATCGCGGTGCGCCCTGATGCTGTTGGGATCGCACCGCTTCAGGAGCGCAAGGAGGCTTCGATCAGTTCGATGCGTTCGACGAGGCCCGCACGCTTGGGCGACCGGGGCGGCAGCAGACGGAGGCAGGCCGTGAAGACGTGGATGTCGTCAGGCGCAGCAACAGTGGTCGCGTACTGGAAGAGGACGTCGGAGGAAGCATCGGTGAGGATCGCTTCACGGAGACGATGCGCGACCGTTTCACGAAGTTCGACGACGCCGGGTGCGATCGATTCAGGAAGCACGGGCCCGGGATACGCAGCGAGAGCCGCTCGATGAGCACCTCGATCGAGCAACGACAACACTTGGTGGACGTCGAGTTCGAGTGCCGCTGTGACCCGATACGGACGGGACTCCGGGACCAGACCGGGTGCGACACGGCCGAGCGCTTTGCGGAGTCGAACGAGTTCCGCTCGCAACGTGACCGAGGCTTCGTCCGCCTCGTAGAGGAGATCGGCCAGCCGTTCAGCTGAAAGGCCCTGTCGATGCCAGGCGAGGAGCGTCAGGATCTCCGCGTGGCGTGGGCTGAGTGCTGTGGGATGGGCTGCGGCGAGCGGTGGAGCCGTCAGGAGACCTGTACTTCGACCGAGGACCTGGAGCGTGCTGCGAACCGGACGTGGTGGAGTGATCGTGGTCCGGCGCGATGATCGGGCCTGCCTGCTTCGATCGTTCGCAGCGCGGAGCCGTTGAACGAGGATCTCCGATTCGACGGCCGCTGCTGTCGCCTCCATCAACGGCAGTGCGTGCGGAGCGACGGCCTGCGCTCCACCCGTGATGTCGATGACACCGATGATGCGGCCCGATTCGGGATCGTGGACCGGCACTGCCGTACAACTCCACGGATGCACCAGCCGGTTGAAGTGTTCGGCCGCGTGGATCTGGATGCCGTGGTCGAGTTCCAATGCGGTTCCCGGTGCGCTCGTTCCGACGTCGCGCTCGGACCAGCCTGCGCCTTCGACGAACAGCATGCCCTCCGCACGGCGTCGGAGTTGGCGGTCACCATCGACCCAGAGCAGTCGACCCATGGCGTCCCCGACCGCCACGAGGATCCCGGAGTCGTCATCCGCGTCCTTGACGAGCAGGCGTCGGATGACCGGCAGGACACCGGCGAGTGGATGGCCAAGGCGATGTTCGCGCAGTTCCGTGTCGTCGAACGCGAGCGGAGGCAGGAGGTTGTCGGGGTCGAGGTGGTGTTCGGCCGATCGTTCCCAGGACTCGCGGACCAGACGTCGGACGGTGGCGTCCGGTGAGGCTTCGAGATCGGGCGATGCTGCAGACGGTGCCACGAGGGACGGTGATGAGCGTGTTCGGGCGCTCGCCGATGTCAGGCCAGTGGCGAGCCAAGGACTGGTCATCGAGTGCACCGCCCATCATCATCGATCGGTTCGGAGGTGGATTCAGTCTACGTGCGGGGTTCGGTGAGGTCGCCCTTGCGCAGTGGGGGTCGTGCAGTGGGGGTCAGGCACTTCGACAGGCTCAGTGACCGGGGCGGGGAGCTGGTCCCTGAGCTTGTGGAGGGGTGGGGTCTGGGTGGTGGGGGTCTAGCACTTCGACAGGCTCAGTGACCGGGGCGGGGCGTCTGTGGGCATGGCCCGGTCCCTGAGCTTGTCGAAGGGTTGGGTTCTGGGGTGGGTGGGTGTGGGTTATCCGGTGTCATGGGGGTGGAGGTTGCCGCCGCGTCGGGGGGGTGCGTGTCCGGTCGAGGTGGGCTGGTGGGATGAACCACGGGGACCCGTCACGGATCCGGATGTCCCACCCGTCGGCGTGCACCCGATGGTGGTGGTGTGAGCAGAGCAGGATGCCGTTGTTGAGGTTGGTGGTGCCGCCGGTTGACCACCAGGTGATGTGGTGCGCTTGGGTGTAGGCGGGTGGGTGTGGGCATCCGGTCCAGGCGCAGCCGCCGTCGCGTTCGGCGAGGGCGATCTTCTGACCGGTGCTGAACAGGCGTCTGCTTTGTCCGAGGTCGAGGACCTGGGAGGGTCCGGTGAGGATCGCGGGGATGAGGTTCGCATCCCCGGCGAGACGCCGAACCGTGTTGGCGGTGATGGGTTCGGTGATGCCGTCGATGTGGGCTGCCCCGATACCGTCGGTGAGGTCGTGGAGGTCCATGCGGATCACGATGCTGACGGGTGCGAGCTGGGTGGCGGCTTCGGTGCAGCCGGCGACGTGGCGGCAGGTGTCCACGAGGGCATCGAGACGGAGCTGCTCGAGAGTGCGGGGCTCGGGCATGTCAGCAGGAATGGTTGGGTCCTGTTCAGTGTCGGAGGATGTGCCAGTGTCGGAGGCCGATGAACCGCTTGGGCAAGCGCCGCTTCCACTCCCGGCGGGATCTGCGGGGTCGACGAAGTGTGGGGTGCGGAGGGCTGTACTGACGACGGCATCGATCGCGCCACGCACCCACATCGCCGACGCGGGATCCAGGACCGCGGTGAGTTTCGTCATCCCGCCCGGCAGTTCCAGGATCCGCAACGACCGGCGTGAGTGCAGCATCTGCTCCCGGGGTTGGGCGCCGTCCTGGTCAAGGATCATCCGCGCACGCACCGCAGCCTTCCTCGCATCCCCAGGAGACACCCCGGAACAGTGCTCGACCAAGACCCGCTCCACCGCGGCGGTCTTCAAGGTGGTGGCGACGCGGGCACCGAGACGGAGCTCACGGACCATCACCGCCGCGGAGTCCACAGTCAGTGTCACAACCGGGGCAGCCCCAGTCGCATCCGGCACGACAAAGCTCGGTCGGATGGCTTCCGCGATCGCCGGGAACTCACACTCCTGCACCTCACCCAGGAACGTCCGCTTCGGCACCACCGCAGACCCCACTTCCACCAGCACGGCAGCACGGGCCGGGACGATCCGCCACCGGTCCGCAAGCAACGCCACCGGAGACGAATACCCGTGTGCTTTCGCGAGCCCGTCACCGCCACGCTCCTTCCCGGAACGCGCAGCAACCGTGCCCGCCCACGCCGCCTGGGCGGCATCGAGCGCGTGCTGGAGCGCACCGAGCTCCTCACCGACCCGGAGCAACCCCAGGTCGTCCATGGACTCGAGCTCCACCGCAGCAAGACCACTCGATCCCGCAATCGCCGCACCAGCAGCCGGAGCCGAACGTCCGAAGGCGGGCCGGGCGCCATCCCACACCGCGTGCAACCGGCCGAGGGACGCATCGACCGCGGCCAACGCGCCGGGCTCGGCCGAGCCGGTCGCGGTAGGTGGGGCGGTGAGGGTCATGGAAAGATCATCGCATCGACCACCGACACTGATACACGTGTCGAATATCGCGCTGATCTGGGATGTTTTCCCAACGAGTGTCACCGAGATGCGGTGATCTGATCCGTCGAGTGTTGCCCTTCGACAGGCTCAGGGAACGGGGTGCGGCATCCGGAAGGCTTGCCCTTCGACAGGCTCAGGGAACGGAGCGCGGTGCACGGGAGGCTGCCCTTCGACAGGCTCAGGGACCGGGGTGCAGCGCACGGGAGGGCCGCCCTTCGACAGGCTCAGGGACCGGGGTGCGGCGTGCGGGAGGGTTGCCCTTCGACATCAGGGACCGGGGTGCGGCATCCGGAAGGCTTGCCCTTCGACAGGCTCAGGGACCGGAGTGCGGCGTCCGGAAGACTGGCCCTTCGACAGGCTCAGGGAACGGAGTGCCAGAGGATCAGGAGCCGAGCGGGAGGGCCGTGCGCGGAGGAAGATCAGGGAACGCCGCGTTGTAGCGGAGGCGGGAGGCGGCCGAAGCGAGCGCGTCGAGCGCCATCGCATCGGGGAATGCAATGGGGAAGACCGTCACAGGGCGCAGCCCGACGAGACGACCCGCACCGTCGAATGACACCCGACCATACGCGAGAGCCGCCGGCGCCATGTCGTCCCGGACGACCACAACGGTCCGCATCGCATCGACAGGTGTCCCTTCACGAGCGGCAGCAGCAGCAGACGAGGGAAGTGCAGCAGCAGCAGCAGCACCAGCACCAGCAGAACCAGCACCAAGCCCGACCACGGGATCGATGCGCTCGTCACGAACGAAGACGACCCGAGCGCGTTTCGACATCGCGAGCGCCGAGGTGACGACTCGTTCGACGTGCGCGAGCATCGTCCGACCAGCGATCGACCCCACAGTCACGGGAGCGGGCCCGACCCCATCCCCCATCCCGTACCAGGGCGTGAGGTACGTCGGATCCTCCCCGAACACCCGAGCCACATCCCCACTCACCCAACGATCACGCTTGGCACCCCACGGGGTCGGAACCTCGGACAGCAGATACCCGTAGACGTGGAGCAGTCCCGCGTTCCCGATCGGCCAGGCGATGCCATCCGATTCCCCGAGTCCGGCGACGGCGTGCAGCGCTTCGAACGTCGCACGGTCCAGGACCGGGACCCCCGCATGCTCGTCGACGACCGTCGACAGACCCCATCGCGAGAGTCGACCACCCGCCGCATCGATTCGGATCTGCTCGACCAACCACGGCAACCGGTCAGTGATCACGGCGCGAGCGTCGAGCGGCCCACTCGCCGACGCGGAGGCCGCGACCGCCGCCGATCCGATGCCGACAGCATCGCCCGTCGAGTTCACCGTCGCAGTCGTCACAGTCGTCGCAGCGGTCACAGTGGTCGCAGCGGTCCCTGAAGCGTCCACGTCCACCTCGGCCACATGCGCCGCACGCGCAGCGTTCACGTGCAACATCGCGGCGACCTCGAGCAGCTGCGCATGTCGATCACCGGAGGTCTCATCGTTCGCCATCCGCACATCGTACGCAGAGGCGGTGAACGGTCGGCGCACCTGGGACGGCCGTGACTCGCGCATCCGCCGTCTCACCGCGATCGGAATTCACCGCTCGTTCATCTGGAGTGGTCGTTTCGTCCATTTTCGACTCCTACTCTGGACGCATCGTCCACAGAGTGATCCGGACGGCACACCCACAACGGCATGACGGCTCCAGAGTCGACGTCGCCGAAACACCCCAGCCCAATCCCGGCCCCTCCCCGGCCCAACCCGGCTCAAGCCCAGCCCCACGAAAGGACACCACCGAGTGAGTACGCGCACGAACACCCTGGTCTTCGACTTCGACGGGACGATCTCCCTCGGTCACGGACCGGTGCTCGCTTACGCCAACGGCGTCGCCGCATCGCTCCCCGCAGACCGAGCAGACTCCCTCCTCCACGAACTCACCGCCGGCCTCGCGGCGCACCCCTCCGGTCGGGTCCCGGGGACGGACGCGATCGACGGCTACGCCCTCGTCCGCGAGCTGGCCCTGTCCAGAGGCGCGGACGAAACCCAGCTGAGCGACGCCTACCTGTCGAGCCGCGAACGCCTCGCGACTCCCGACGCGCAGATCAACGCACCGAACGGACTCGTCGCGTTCCTCGCCGAAGCCAGACGCTCCGCACACCTCATCCTCGCGACGAACGCACCGGACATCCGAATCCCCGAAGCACTCGACGTCCTCGGCATCAGCGAACTCTTCGACGAGGTGCACACATCGGTCGGCAAGCCCGACGGGCTCCACACCATCCTCGATCGCTGGCTGCCGGTCGGCAGAGTGCTCGCGATCGGGGACGTCTGGGCCAACGACC
This sequence comes from Plantibacter lichenum, assembly GCF_050587525.1. Taxonomy (NCBI): domain Bacteria; kingdom Bacillati; phylum Actinomycetota; class Actinomycetes; order Micrococcales; family Microbacteriaceae; genus Plantibacter; species Plantibacter lichenum. The sequence goes on from NZ_JBOBFT010000019.1 coordinate 19,565, forward strand.
TCGAACCTGCCCAACGGCGCGGAGCGACAACGGCACTCGTCGCGTCGGCCGATGATGCTCTCGAGGTCACCCCGGACTTCCGGGCGACGCACCTCGACGAGCTGTACCCCGCGATCCTCGACTGGCTCGGCATCGGCGTGGACTGACGCCGGGGCCACGCGGCAGTCGAGAGCTTCGACAGGCTCAGCGACCGGGGCCCGGACAGCAACAGAGCGCTTCGACAGGCTCAGCGACCGGGGCCCGGACAGCAACAGAGCACTTCGACAGGCTCAGCGACCGGAACCACACAGCGACCGGAACCGGACAGCGACCAATTCCTCACCCTCCACCTCCTCACCCCTCTCAACAAAGGCAGAAACCGTGATCTCCAGAAAGCACCTCACCATCGCAGGGGCGACCGTCGCCGCAGCGCTCGCCCTCGTCGGCTGCGCATCCGGCAGCTCGACCGCAGGCGACACCGCAGCACCGAAGGCCGACCCGACGTCGATCGTCCTCGCACTCGTCCCCTCGCAGGACCAGGGCGCGCTCGTCGACACCGCGAAACCCCTCACCGACTACCTGACGAAGGAACTCGGCATCGACGTCACGGGCGTCGTGTCGAAGGACTATCAGGCGGCCGTCGAGGCGATGGGGGCGGGCCAGGCGCAGATCGGCTTCCTCCCCTCCCTGCAGCTGTGGCAGGCGAAGGACATGTACAACGCATCCGTCGTCCTCCAGACCGAACGCAACGGCAACATCACCTACCCGGGCCAGTTCATGACGAACAACCCGGACAAGTACTGCAAGGACACCCCCGTCGAGCGCGACGGCAAGATGTTCTGCAACGGAGCCGACGCTCTCAAGGGACCCGCCGGCCTCGACAGCATCACGAAGATGAAGGGCGCCAAGGTCTCCGTCCTCGGCCCCGGTTCGCCCGCGGGCTACATCTACCCGATCCTCGCGCTCAAGGAGGCCGGTCTGAACACCGACACCGACATCCAGCAGGTGCCGGTCACGGCGAACGACGCGAGCGTGCTCGCCGTGTACAACGGTGACGCCGAAGTCGGCTTCAGCTTCTGGGACGCACGCGACATCGTGAAGAAGGACGTTCCGGACGTCGGCCAGAAGGTCACGGTCTTCGCGCTGACGGACGAGATCCCGAACGACGGCGTCGCCGTCTCCTCCGACCTCTCCCCCAAGCTGCAGGAGAAGATCACCAAGGCCCTCGAGGACTACTCGAACACGGACGAGGGCAGCAAGGTCCTCACCTCCATCTACTCGATCACGAAGCTCGCACCCGCGGACCCGTCGACCCTCGATGTCGTCGCCCGCGCCGCCAAGAAGCTCGGACTGGTCTGATCGATGACCGACATCACGTCGGGTGCGGAGGCCGGGGCTGCTGCTCCGGCCTCCGCGCCGTGGTCCATCCGGGCCAGGAGTCTCACCGTCCGCTACCCCAACGGGGTCACCGCGCTCCGTGACGTCGACCTCGACGTCGCCGCGGGCGAGATGGTCTCGGTCGTCGGCCTCTCCGGTTCGGGCAAGTCGAGTCTCATCCGCACCATCAACGGCCTCGTACCGGTGACGAGCGGAACACTCGAAGTCGGGGGGACCCCGTTGCACAGCGCACGACCGAGGGAACTCCGTCGACTGCGCGGCGACATCGGCATGATCTTCCAGGGGTTCAACCTCGCGAAGCGGACGAGCGTCCTCAACAATGTGCTCGTCGGCCGTCTCGCACACACACCGACATGGCGGACGCTGCTCGGCGCCTACACGGCAACGGATCGACGGATCGCCTTCGAGGCACTCCATCGCGTCGACATCCTCGGCAAGGCGTGGGATCGCGCATCGAGCCTGTCCGGCGGTCAGCAGCAGCGCGTCGCCATCGCACGAGCGCTGAGCCAGGAACCACGGCTCGTCCTCGCCGACGAACCGGTAGCGAGCCTCGATCCGCCAACGGCACGCGGCGTGATGGAGGACCTCAAGCGCATCAATGAGGACCTCGGGATCACGGTCCTCACGAACCTGCATCTGATGGATCTCGCCCGTCGGTACGGCTCCCGCATGATCGGTCTCCGTGCTGGAGAGATCGTCTACGACGGACCTGCAGCGACCGCGACGGATGACGACTTCGCAGCGATCTACGGACGCTCGGTGCAGCGCGAGGACGTGCTCGAGGCATGAGCGCGCCAGCAGCCGTCGGCACCGAAGCAGCAGCCACGACAACAGCCGCTCGTGCCATCGTTCCACCGCCCCGCCCCGCGGGCCGATGGAAGCCGTGGGCCGCCCTCGCCGTCGTGCTCGCGATCACGGCCGTCGCGATGAGCCCGCAGTGGGGCATCGCATTCGGCTTCGACGCGATCGCCCGCAACTGGATGAACGGAGCCGAGAAAGTGCTCCGACTCCTGCAACCGGACTGGTCGTTCTTCCCGCGCACCGTCGCACCGCTCGTCGAGACGGTTCAGATGGCCGTCATCGCGACCGCCATCGGCGTCATCGTGTCGTTGCCGCTCAGCCTGTGGGCGGCACGGCTCACGAACCCGAATCGCATCGGTCGCGGCGTCCTCCGCACGATCCTCAACATCGTTCGGAGCATCCCGGAACTGCTCTACGCCTCGATCCTCGTCGCGATGGTCGGTGTCGGAGCGCTCCCCGGCATCATCGCGATGGTCCTCTTCACGATCGGGATCGTCGTGAAGATGGTCTCCGAGGCGATCGAAGCGAACGATGCCGGGCCCATCGAAGCCGGGCGGGCCGCCGGAGGCACGCAACTCCAGATCAATCGCGCCGTCGCGCTCCCCGACGTGTGGCCGGCCTTCATCGGGCAATCGCTCTACGTCCTCGAACTCAACGTCCGGGCGTCGGCCGTCCTCGGGCTCGTCGGCGCCGGTGGCCTCGGTCTCCTGATCGACGCCGTGCGCACCTACTACCGGTACGACCAGCTCGCCCTCATCATCCTCGAGATCCTCGTCATCGTCGTCGCGATCGACCTCATCTCCGCCGCTGTCAGAAAGCGACTCGTATGACCGCCACCGCACCGGCCCGGGCGACACCGCCGACCCCTCCGAACCACCCGACATCGCCGGGCGGGCGACGGGGCACAGGCGTCCCCGGCATTTCTGGCATCCCTCCGAAACCACGGCATCCGGCCGTCACCGTCGCCTGGGTCGTCGTGACGCTCATCGTCGTCGCGTCGTTCTGGTCGATCGAGATCGCGTGGGGTCGCCTCGCCGAGCTCCCGGCGGCGATCGTCCGCTACACGTGGCTCATGTTCTCGAACCCCGACTGGTCGAAGCTCCCCGAAGCGCTCCTGCAGACCTGGCGGTCGCTCGAGATGGCGTGGGTGGGCACCTTCCTCGGCATCATCGTCGCCACACCGCTCAGCTTCCTCGCCGCCCGCGGCTTCGGTCCTGCACCCAGCCGATGGTTCCTCCGCATCCTGTTCAGCGTCATCCGTGCAGTGCCGGAGATCATCACGGCCATCATCATCCTGTCCGTCACCGGCCTCACTCCACTCACCGGCGCACTCGCGCTCGCCGTCGGCAGCGTCGGAACCCTCGGCAAGTGGGGGTATGAATCGATCGAGGGCGTCGACCCAGGTCCGATCGAAGCCGTCCGAGCCGCAGGAGGGCGCACGAGCCAGGCGATCCGTTGGGGCGTCTGGCCCCAGGTCACGCCCGACTTCCTGTCGTTCTGGCTGTACCGCTTCGAGATCAACGTCCGCGCATCTGCCGTCCTCGGTCTCATCGGCGTGGGAGGGATCGGCGACATGCTCACCTCCTACACGCAGTACCGCGAGTGGTCCACTGTCGGTATGTTGCTTCTGGTGGTGATCGTCGTCACCATGTCGATCGACGCCGTCTCCGGATTCCTCCGGCGCCGGATCACCGAGGGGGTGCCGGTCCGTGAACTGGTCGGGAACTGACGAAGCAGGGCCCACGACGCGCATCGCGTCCGTCCTCAACGCTCTGCAGCCGAGCGAACGCCGGGTCGTCGACCTCATCCTGCAGGATGCCGCGGGGATGGTCGAGATCACGGCTCAGGAACTCGCGGATCGTGCGGGCGTCGCGCGATCGACGGTCGTCCGCACGTGTCAGACCCTCGGGTACCGCGGGTATCCGCAGCTCCGGGTCGCACTCACCCGGGAACTCGCGCAGGCGCCCGGGCGCGACCAGGACTACGGCTCGACGGCACTCGGGCGGATCCGGGCCGATGTCGACGCCCTCGCACTGAGCCTTCCGCAGATCACGAGCCTCCTCGACGACGGAACGGTCGACCGGGCCGTCGACGGCATCGTCGGAGCCGGACGGGTGCTCGCCATCGCGAACGGGTTGTCGTCGCCCCTCGCGACCGATGTCGCGATGCGGTTGACCGCGGTCGGCCGGCCGGTCGAGTTCGTCGCCGACCCCATCGGCCAGCAGATCGCGGCCCGTGGACTCGGCGCGAACGACCTCGGCCTCGTCATCAGCGGCAGCGGAGCGAACGACTCGACGCTCCGCTCCGCGAACGCGGTCAGAGCGGCCGGCGCGAAGCTGGTCGCCGTGACCTCGTTCAGTCGCTCGCCGCTCGTGTCGATCGCGGATGTGACGCTCGTCGTGGCACCGGCATCCGGCTCGTTCCGGCACGAACTCGAGCACACCTCCCGCATCCCGCACGCGGTCCTGCTCGAAGCGCTCGTCGACGTCGTCGCGTCACGCCTCGGCGAGGTGTCGCGGGCGAGCCGATCGATCGTGCTCGACATCCTGAGCGAGAACCTGAGCGACTAGGGCATCCAGGCCCGCGCACCCGCCCGGCTTCGCCGCACGAGACGAGGAGAACCGCCCGAAGGAAGGACGATTTCGGGTGAATTGTCCTCTCCTCGCGCGCTTCTCCTGTTCTCGTGCAGCTTCGTCTCCGGCGAGTCAGCGTCTGGATGGACGACTGCGACGGGAGAGGCACCTGCATCACGCCGGCGCGGAAAGCTTCTGCAGGCGATACGACGCGATGAGCCCCACGATGAGGGTCGCCGCCAACAACCAGACGTAGCCGAACGCTTCGATCGTTGGAGCGAACGCCGTCAGTCCACCACCGACGACGAGCGCGAGCAGCACGGCGTCGGACTGCCAGAGCAGCACGTTGAGGTGCGAGACGTCACCGACCGGGGTCGACACCGGCATGAGCAACCCGATCGGCAGCGGGCCCTTCGCCGCGTCGAACACCCGCAGGACGACGCTGAACACGACGAGCGCACACCACCAGACGAGTCCAGCGATCGGAGCGCCGAACAACACGATGGCCATGGCCGCGCCGATGCCGCCGAGCACGAGCGCAGCGACGAACGGAGCGATCGATGCCACAAGGACGAGCTCTGTCGGCGTGCGTCCGTAGAGGGTCGGCGTGCCCGCGCTCGCGACACCCTGCCTGACGCCGTCGCACCAGACGCCGATCGCGAGGAAGATGACGAGTCCGAGGGGAACCGCGAGGACCCACCCGACGCCGTCGGGGAGGTTCATCGACGCCGCCACCGCGAACCCGCAAGCCAGGAGCACGGCGCTTCCGACCACTGCCCGCACCGGGTATCGCAGGAGCCCGACGATCGAACGGAGGACGGCTGCGAGCGCGAGGGACCGAGGCATCGGGAGGTGGATGCGACGACCACGGCTGGGCGGTGGGCGGAGGTGTCCAGCCGCTCCAGCGGCATCGCCCGTCTGCACGAGGACGGCGACGGACTGCCATCTGCGGGACTGCTCGAGGAGGTCGGCGCTCCGGAGTCCGTCGAGGAGGCGTGGGACCGCGAACACGACGAGCGCGACGAGCACGAGGGCGACGGCAGGCCACCAGAGTGCACTCCCGGCGACGAACGCGAACGAACCGCCCGCTTCAACCGGCCCGACAACACCGCCGACGAGCTGTGCCCACAACAGACCGATCCACCCCCACGGCGTGAACGCGAGAACGGAAGGGGTGAGGAGTGCGATCGCGGAGGTGAGCACCGCGGCTCCCGCGAGCCCCCAGACCACACCGCGGGCGCGACGCTGCGCGGCGAGCCACACGACGGCCAGGAACGCCGTGAAGGCCACGACACCGACGAGGAACGGGATGACGGTCTCGGCCGTCGGCGGTGGACCTCCGACCATGAGGATGCTCACGCTCGCCGAGTCTCCGTCGGCGCTGATCGTGTACTGCGGATCGGTCCCGGCCGTGACCGTGGCCGGGGTCGCGGGGTCACCGGAGCCGGCACGATCGCTCGCCGCGCCGCCGCCGCCGATGAGCCGGGAGATCGCGACGATCCCGCCGATCAGGAATCCACCGACGACGAGCGCGAGCGATGACAGGACGAAGGGACGACGCAACGTCATCCGTCTGGGCAACGGCGAATCCGCGAGGAACTGCACGGCAGACGGCCTCGGCACGACGGGCCCACGAACGGAGCCGCCGGAGGCCACGAGGAGCACGGCGAGCGCCGCGACGATCGAAGCACCGACCCCGAACCGATCCTGTCCCAGGGCGGTGAACGCTTCCGGCGTGAGCAGCCCGATGACCGCCAAGCGGACGAGTGGAGCGCCTGCGATGAGCACGGCCAGCCCGCCCGCGTAGGCGAGATAGGCGATGTCGGCGATGCTCGGTCGTCCGTTGCGTCCGGCGAGCACCGATCGGGCGCTCCGGAAGGTCCGGCGGTCCGCGGCGCGACTGGTCAGATCGCTCACGGGGCTTCGACGGTGATCGAGTCGTCGGCGATCCGCTCGATGAGCTCCGCGTTGTGACTGGCGAACACGATCGCGGCCCCGTCTGCTTTGGCGAGGTTCACCCGATCGGCGACGACCGCACGGCGTTCGGCGTCGAGGCGCTGCTCGGGTTCGTCGAGGATCAGGACGTCGAATGGTCGGACGAGCGCTGTCGCGAGGGCGAAGAGCTGCGACTGCCCGGAGGAGAGTTCATGCACGAAGCGCCGGGACAGCGTGTCGATGCGCAATGCTTCGAGGAGCGCATCCGATGCGTCGTCCGCGGCGTCCCCGGTGACGCCCCACGTCGTCGAGATGTAGCGGAGGTGCTCGCGGACCGTCAGGTCCGGTGCGAACGCAGGAGTCCCGATGAGGGCGGAGACCGAACGTCTGATGACCCGATCACGATCGTCGACCACACGACCGTCGATGGCGACGGACCCGCTCGACGGGCGGAGCCGCCCGCTCAGGATCCGCAGCAACGTGGTCTTGCCCGACCCGTTGCGACCGCGGACGGCCAGGGCGCGCCCTGCCGCGACCGAGACGTCCGTCGGCGACAGCAGCACCTCGTCGTCGATCGTCGCCTCGACCGCCCGCGCGTCGACGAGCGCCGAACGACCTGCTTGCTTCCCCGAACCACTTCTCCCCATGCCGCCATCCTCGCACGGGTGCCGGTCGATGTTCCGATCGGCGCCCGCACGTCTCACGCCCGCGCGAGGATCTCCCGCAGCCCGAGGCCCGCCGGGAGCTCGCCGGGGAGGAGCCCGCGCGATGCACCGAGTCGCGCCTGAACGAAGCCCTCCGCGACTGCGGCCGGCGCCGTCCGCACGAGCAGCGACGCCTGCAGGGAGAGCGCGAGCGAGGAGACGAGTCGTCGCGCCTGGCCGGCGGCCTCCGCAGCGGTCTCTGGAGCCGCAGCGAGCGCAGCGACCTCCCTCGCAAGCCGACTCGTCCGGGCCAGATGCGCATCGAGCAGGCCGTCCGCCCCGGCCGCGAGTCCGACCTCGGCGTCGAAGGCGTCGAGCGACTCCGGCTCCCGGGAGATCGCTCGCAGCACGTCGAGCGCGATGACGTTGCCCGAACCCTCCCAGACCGCCATGACCGGCTGCTCCCGGTAGCGACGAGCGAGCGGGAACGCCTCCGTGTAGCCGTTCCCGCCGAGGCACTCGAGCGCTTCGGCCGCATGCCCGGGTCCGCGCTTGCAGATCCAGTACTTCGACACAGCGGTCGCGAGACGGCGGAACGACCGATCGGCCTCCGGCGCATCGGCGTCATGAGCGCGCGCGAGCCGCATCGACACGGCCGTCGCAGCCTCCGATTCCAGGGCCAGATCGGCGACGACGGCCGTCATCGCCGGCTGGTCGACGAGCAGCGCCCCGAAGGCCGCGCGTCGACGAACGTGCCACAGCGCTTCCGCGGTCGCCTGCCGCATCCCGGCGGTGCTGCCGTAGACGCAGTCGAGCCGCGTCCGCGCGACCATCTCGATGATCGTCCGGACGCCGCGGCCGTCCTCACCGAGGAGGAACCCGATCGTGCCGTCGAGCTCGATCTCGCTCGACGCGTTCGATCGGTTGCCGAGTTTGTCCTTCAGCCGCTGGATGAGGAACGTGTTGCGTGTCCCGTCGGGAAGGACTCTGGGCACGAGGAAGCAGCTGAGGCCTGCTCCCGTCTTCGCGAGGACCAGGAACCCGTCGGACATGGGCGCACTGCAGAACCACTTGTGGCCCGTGAGCCGATGCGATCCGTCACCGGCGTCGACGGCGAGCGTCGTGTTCGCGCGGACGTCGGAACCGCCCTGCTTCTCCGTCATCGCCATGCCGAACAGGGCCGAGCGCTTGCCCGCGTGCAGGACGGGATCGTACTCACGGCTGAGCACCCGAGGAAGCCATTCTGCGGCGAGCCCGTCGTCGACGGCGAGCGCAGGGACGACCGAGTGGGTCATGGAGATCGGACAGGCGTGGCCCGGCTCGACCTGTGCGAAGAGCATGAAGGTCGCCGCACGTGCGACGTTGGCGCCCGGCCGCGGGTCCGCCCACGCCGAGGTGTGCGCGCCAGCCGCGACGGCGTCGCCGATGATGCGATGGTACGCCGGGTGGTACTCGACCTCGTCGATGCGATGCCCCGTGCGGTCGAACGGGACGAGTTCCGGCTCGTGCGTGTTCGCGAGCTCGGCATCGTGCTGGAACGACGCCGTGCCGACGAGCGCTCCGGTCCGTTCGAGCTCGAGGACGGCCCAGCCCGCGTCGTACCGCTCGACCGCTTCGACGAGCGGCGTGTTCGTCGTGAACTCGTTGACGTCCGTACGCGGCTCGACCTGGTTCACGACGTCGTGCGTGCCGCTCATCGCCCGGCCTCCGTCGCCCCGACCGACCGCAGGCAGAACGCCAGGATGCTCGACACGAGCTCGTCGGTCGTCACCTCGCCCGCGTCCAACGGCGAGAGCGGACCCGTGAGCGCTTCGCCGATCGCGCCGGTCAGTCCGGCACCGCTCACGCGTGCATCCTGAGCAGCGAAGTCGCCCGACGCCACACCCCGACGCACGATGGCTTCGAGCGTGTCCGCGTAGGCACGGCGATAGCGGAGCCGTTCGCTGTCGATGAGCTCGTCGACGGGCTCGACGAGGAGCGCCCACGCGAGTCGACGACCTCGGACGGCACGTCGGGCGAAGGTCTCGACGAGCGCACCGAGCTGAGCGGTCGCACCCGCATGCTCGACGACGTCGACCGCTTCCCGAACGGCCAGCAGCTCACCGGCGGCGTGTTCGCGGAACACCTCGGCGAGCAGGTGCTCACGGGTGTCGAAGTAGGTGTAGACGGTTCCGGCGCTCACTCCGGCGAGTGCGGAGACCGCCTTGACGCTCGCCGCACGGAAGCCGGACTCCGCCACGATCGAGCTCGCCGCATCGAGGAGCGCCCTGGACCGATCAGCCCTCGCCTGCCTCGTCGATTCCGTCGTCCGATACGCCACGTCGCGCCTCCCGCCTGCCCGCTCCGCTCGCTGGACGCGAGGGGTCACGGGGTTCCCTCAAGAATTGAATCATGATTCAATGAAGTTCGCGACCCCGATCGCACACCCACAACGACGTGAGGAAACCGATGAACCTGACCTGGATGCTCGAGAGCACGACCCGCAAATTCCCGACGAAGGATGCGATCGTCACCGCGGACGGCGACGCGCTGAGCTACGCCGAGCTGCTCGCCGCGTCCCGCAGGGCAGCATCCGTCTTCCGCGACGCGGGCGTCCGACCCGGCGATCGCGTCGGAGTCATGACCTACAACACGCCCGCGTTCGTGATCGCGGCATTCGGGGTGTGGCGGGCCGGCGCGACGCTCGTCCCGATCAACCACAAGCTCACCTCCCCCGAAGTGGCGTACGTCCTCGATCACGCGTCGATCTCGGTCGGCGTCGTCGACGTGGACCTCGCGCAGACCGCGGAGACGGCATCGGCGGCGGCGACATCGGCACAGACACGGGCATCCGGCGTCGCGACCTGGCTCACCACGGCCGATGACGGCACCGGACGCTTCGACGCCCTCGTCACCGATGCTGACGAGTGGGACGGCATCGACGTCGACGAGGACGCCGTCGCCCAGGTGCTCTACACCTCGGGCACGACGAGCAGCCCCAAGGGCTGCCTGCACACCCATCGAGGCCTCGCGACCGTGCCCGCGTACACGACGGCCGCTGTCGGCCTGCAGCGCGACGATCGATTCCTCATCACCATGCCCATCTGGCACGCCTCACCGCTCAACAACTGGTTCCTGTCGATGGTGTTCCTCGGCGGCACGACCGTCCTGTTGAAGGAGTACCACCCCATCCGATTCCTCGAGGTCGTGCAGGAGCAGCGGGTCACCGCGTTCTTCGGCGCACCCATCGCCTACCTCGCACCCATCCAGGTGGCCACGGCGAACGGCATCGAGCTCACCTCGTTCGACCTCTCCTCGGTTCGACTCTGGGCCTACGGAGGCGCACCGCTCGGGGCGGACTCGGTCCGACTCCTGCAGCGGGCCTACGGCTCGGAATCCTTCACCCAGGTCTACGGCATGAGCGAGATGGGTCCCGTCGGCACCGCCCTGTATCCGGAGGAGCAACTGGAGAAGGCCGGCGCGATCGGTGCGGCCGGGATGCCGGGCGTGGACGTCCGCGTGGTGACGGAGGACGGACGCGACGCCGCGGCCGGCGAGGTCGGCGAACTGTGGATGCGCAGCGACACGCGCATGCTCGGGTACCTGGGCGACGACGCGGCGACCGCGGCCGCCTTCGACGGCGACTGGTACCGGACCGGCGACCTCGCGCGGGTCGACGAGGACGGGTACCTGTTCATCGTGGACCGGTTGCGCGATGTCATCATCACGGGCGGCGAGAACGTCTTCTCCCCCGAGGTCGAGGAAGCACTCCGTGCACACCCCGCGATCGCGGACGCGGCCGTCATCGGGCGGCCGCACGCGGACTGGGGCGAGACGATCGTCGCTGTGGTCGTGAGGACCGAGGGAGCGACTGTGGAACTCGACGAGGTGCGTGCGTTCCTCGGCGAGCGCCTGGCGAAGTACAAGATTCCGAGGGACCTCGTGCTCCGCGCATCGCTCCCCCGGACGCCATCCGGCAAGATCACCAAGCACGTGCTCCGTGCGGAACTCGGCGGCGTGCAGCACGGCGGCGTGCAGCCGAGTGCGACTCCGGGCGTGACGGCTGAAGCATCGACCGACGCGCCGCTGTCCAGTCGGGCTTAGGGCAACAAGCCCAGCTCGCGGACGGCGTCACGCTCCTCGACGAGTTCGGCGACGGAGGCATCGATCCGCTCCTGCCAGACCGGTGCGATGTCGAGCCCTTCGACGACCTCCCAGCGACCGCCGACCGAGCGCGCGGGGAACGAGCTCACGAGCCCCTCCGGAACCCCGTACCACCCCTTGGACGGAAGGGCGACCGAGGTCCAGCGATCGGCATTGGCGAGCGTCGCGGTGCCGTTCACCCAGTCGTGCACGTGATCGATGGCCGCGGCGGCCGCTGAGGCTGCCGAGGACGACCCCCGGACGGCGATGATCTCGGCACCGCGCTTCGCGACTCGAGGGATGAACTCCTCGGCGATCCACGACTCGTCGACGAGTTCGAGAGCTGGACGACCTTCGACGGTCGCGTGCGAGAGGTCAGGGACCTGCGTCGCCGAATGGTTGCCCCAGATGATGACGCCGTCGACGTCCTGCACCCGTGCGGCGGTCTTGGCGGCGAGCTGGGCGACGGCACGGTTGTGGTCGAGGCGGGTGAGCGCGGTGAAGCGTTCTGCCGGGACCCCGGCCGCGGATCCGGCGGCGATGAGCGCGTTCGTGTTGGCCGGGTTGCCCACGACGAGCACACGTACGTCGTCCGCGGCGTTCGATCCGATCGCCGCACCCTGCGGCCCGAAGATCTGGCCGTTGGCAGCGAGCAGGTCGGCACGCTCCATGCCCGGCCCACGCGGACGGGCGCCGACGAGGAGGGCGACGTTCGTGCCGTCGAACGCTTCTGCGGCGTCGGTCGAGACGTCGACGCGGTCGAGGAGCGGGAACGCCCCGTCCTGCAGTTCGAGCGCGGTCCCCTCAGCGGCGCCGACACCCTGCGGGATCTCGAGGAGCCGGAGCGAGACGGGCCGGTCGGAGCCGAGCAGCTGCCCGGAAGCGATGCGGAAGAGGAGCGAGTAGCCGATCTGGCCGCCCGCTCCCGTGACGGTGACGACGGTTGAAGTGCCCATGCTCGATGCTATCCCGAGCGGCCGGCCACAAGCGCTCCTCCTGGTCCCTGAGCCCGTCGAAGGGCACACACCACCGACCCCACACGTCGACAAGCTCAGTGACCGGAACAGGAACCCGACAACCGGACCCTGAGCCCGTCGAAGGGCACGCACCGGCACCCCGCACGTCGACAAGCTCAGTGACCGGAACAGGAACCCGACAACCGGACCCTGAGCCCGTCGAAGGGCACACACCACCGACCCCACACTTCGACAAGCTCAGTGACCGGAACAGGAACCCGACAACCGGTCCCTGAGCCTGTCGAAGGGCACACACCACCGACCCCACACGTCGACAAGCTCAGTGACCGGAACCGCGAGCCGTTAGAAGCCCTGCGTCTGCACGGAACCGATGCTCATCCACAGGTCGTCACTCGTGCAGGCCGGAACGCCGGGCGACGCGACGAACACGGCAGTGAAGGAGTGCGGCGGGTAGATGCGGTAGCCATCGCCCGCGACAGGAGCGCAATCGCTCAACGGACCGCCGTCGGTGCCGATGTTGACCGCCCGCAGGACCGCGTGCGCCGCCGCACCCGGTGCGATGTTCACGTCCTCGGGCTCCGCCGCCGAGTCCTGTCGTGCAGGCTTCCCGAGCTCCGTCCCGTTGCCGTCGCCGACGACCGAGACGCCGGGCGTCCCGCGCAGCACGCACGCGCTGGTCCCCGTGTTCGTGAACGCGACGTCGTACGAGATGTTGCCGGCACCGGCGTCGAACTCCGTCACCGTCACGGCGAGCGCACTGTCCGCGCACTGACCGGCCGGCGCATTCGGATCGGCCCCGCCGCCGGCCGAACCCGTGGGCGTCGCCGTCGGAGTCGGGGTCGTCGATACCGATGTGCTCGCGGAGGGCGTCACCGACCCGGCGCCCGTACCGGATCCGCTCGCGCATCCGGCGAGCAGGAGGGCACCGACGATCATCGGCAGGATCAGGGCTGACACTCGGCGTCGTCGCATCGCCCCACGCTAGCGGACGACACCTGTCGCGGAACAGACCGCACCACACAGACCCCGCGGAGCAGAAGCACTCGGGTCAGTGCGTGTCCTGCGCCTCGACCACGGGGCCGCCGCGCTTCGCCTCGGCGTCGTCGACCGCGGCGTGCTCCTCCGCGGACACCGTCTCCATCGCCTTCGACGGCTTCGGGCTCTCCCCGAGCGCGACGGCGGCAGCGGTGATCCGGTTCGCCATCCCGTTGAAGATGATTCCGTGGAAGGGCAGGATCGCCCACCAGTACAGCCGTCCGCCGAGGCCCTTGGGGAAGTAGATCGCTCGCTGGCGGTAGACGGAGCCTCCGTCGACCGGGGTCGCACTCATCTCGAGCCAGGCGAGCCCGGGCAGGCGCATCTCGGCCCGCAGCCTGAGGAGTCGGCCGCGTTCGAGGTGCTCGACCCGCCAGAAGTCGAGTGCATCGCCCGTGCTCAACGTGTGCGGATCGGTTCGACCGCGAGAGAGCCCGACCCCGCCCACGAGCTTGTCCGCCCAGCCGCGCAACGCCCAGGCGAGCGGGAACGAGTACCAGCCGTTGACCCCGCCGATGCTCTCGATGACCGAGAACAGGCTGTCCGCGCTCGACGTCGTCTTGCGTTCGCGCAGGTCCGTGTAGACGGTGTGGCCCGCCCAGTCCGGGTCGCTCGGGAGAGGATCGCTCGGAGCGCCCTCGACGGTCGCGTTCCGCCAACTCGTCTCCACCTCCCCGTCGCGCATGCGCTGCAGCGCGAGTCGGACCGCACGACGATACCCGGTCAGCCCCTCGGTAGGAGGCGGGATGACGGCGTCGATGTCGTGCTCCCGCACGACGCAGTCGACCTGCAGCGATTCGATGATCGGCACCGCCAGCCGACGCGGGATCGGCGTGACGAGGTTCACCCACTGCGAAGCGAGCCACGGCGTGAAGACCGGCAGCGAGGCGATCGGTCGCTGCTTGAGACCGGCCTCGAGCGCGTACCCGTTCATCATCTGTCCGTAGCGGAGCACATCGGGACCGCCGATGTCGAAGGAGCGGTTGACATCGTCCGGCACGTCCGCGCTCTCCACGAGGTAGTAGAGCACGTCCCGCACGGCGATCGGCTGGATGCGGTTCCGCACCCACTTCGGCGCCGGCATGTACGGGAGCACTTCGGTCAGGTGGCGGATCATCTCGAACGAGGTGGACCCGGAGCCGATCACGACCCCTGCCTGCAGGACGATCGTCGGTACGCCTGAGTCCATCAGGATCCGACCGACTTCGGTGCGGGATCGGAGGTGTTTGGAGAGTTTCACGCCGTCGGGGTGCAACCCGCTCAGGTACACGATGCGCTGCACACCCGCTGCTGCGGCACCTGCGGCGACGTGCTCGGCCGCTTCCCGCTCGATGGCTTCGAAGTCGCCCTTCCCGCCCATCGAGTGCACGAGGTAGTAGACGACGTCCATGTCCTCGCACGCCTTCGCGACCGCCTGAGCATCCGCGAGATCGCCCTCGACGACCTCGACGCGATCCCGCCAGGGCACGTCGGTGAGCTTCTGCGGGGAACGGACGAGCACACGGACATCGTGCCCCGCCTCCAGGAGACGGGGCACGAGACGGCCTCCGATGTAGCCGGTTGCTCCGGTGACGAGGACGCGACGAGGTGACATGGGTGCCACGCTACGCCGGGTCGCCGCCTCCGGGCACCGCCTTTACAGCAGCGCTTTCGTGTGCCAGACGGTCTTGACCTCGGTGAACGCGGTGATGCGATCGAGGCTCGCGGGCACGGAGACCGCTCCGCCGTCCGGTCGCAGGACGCGCTTGAGCGTGTCCGCTGCGGCGATCTCGAGGTCGATCCAGTCGAGTGCACCTGCGCCGGCGAGGTCGATCGCGTTGACGTCGGCGTGCGAGGCGAGCCACGGCGCGATCTCGCCCGCGGACCCCGTGAGGATGTTGACGACGCCACCGGGGACGTCGCTCGTCGCGAGCACCTCGGCGAGGCTGATCGCGGACAGCGGCAGACTCTCCGATGCGACGACGACGACCGTGTTGCCGGCGACGAGCGCGGGGGCGACGACGCTCACGAGGCCGAGCAGGGACGAACCCTGCGGAGCGACGATCGCGACGACGCCGGTCGGCTCGGGGACGGAGAGGTTGAAGTACGGTCCGGAGACGGGGTTCGCCCCGCCCACGACCTGGGTGTACTTGTCGGCCCAACCTGCGTACCAGACCCACAGGTCGATCGCCGCGTCCACCTGTTTCGCCGCTGCGGCAGTGGAGACGCCCTCGGCATCGACGATCTCGTCGACGAACTGCGCGCGGCGCCCTTCGAGGAGTTCGGCGATGCGATAGAGCACCTGACCGCGGTTGTAGGCGGTGGCGCCGGACCAGCCGGAGACGGCTGCGCGCGCTGCGACGACCGCGTCACGGGCATCCTTCCGCGAGGCCTGTGCGGCGTTCGCGAGGAACGCGCCCTTCGTGGAGGTCACCTCGTACGTCCTTCCGGATTCGCTGCGGGGGAACTTGCCTCCGATGTAGAGCTTGTACCTTTTCGGAATGGCGAGACGCGTCATGCGCGCGCTCCCTTCATATTCAAGGTCTTGTCCTTCACCGGAAACAGCATGGCGAGACGCGTCATGCGCGTGCTCCCTTCTTGCTGGAGGAGCTGGAGGACTTGCCTGCCGGCTTCGAGTCAGCAGCTGCGACGGCCGCTGGAGCGCTGGTGATCGACGAGCTCGGGCCGGCCGGAGCGAGGTACGCGCCGAGGCCGTGACGACCGCCTTCGCGCCCGTAGCCGGACTCCTGGTAGCCGCCGAAGGGGCTCGCGGGGTCGAAGCGGTTGAACGTGTTCGCCCAGATGACACCGGCGCGGAGTTTGTCGGCGACGGCGAGGATGCGGCTGCCCTTGTCGCTCCAGATGCCCGCGGACAGGCCGTATGGCGTGTTGTTGGCTTTCGCGATGGCCTCAGCCGGGGTCCGGAAGGACAGGACGGAGAGGACGGGTCCGAAGATCTCGTCGCGGGCGATGCGGTGGCTCGTCGACACGTTCGTGAAGATCGTGGGCGGGAACCAGAAGCCGTTCTCCGGCAGATCGCACGAGGGGCTCCAACGCTCGGCGCCTTCGACTTCCCCGATGTCGCTGAGCTCGCGGATGCGTGCCAACTGTGCGGCCGAGTTGATGGCGCCGACGTCGGTGTTCTTGTCGAGCGGGTCACCGACGCGCAGGGTTTCGAGGCGGCGCTTCAGTCGGTCCACGACCTCGTCGTGGATGCTCTCCTGCACGAGGAGGCGGGATCCGGCGCAGCACACGTGGCCCTGGTTGAAGAAGATGCCGTTGACGATGCCCTCGATCGCCTGGTCGATGGGCGCGTCGTCGAAGACGATGTTCGCCGCCTTGCCGCCGAGTTCGAGCGTCGCACGCTTGTCGGTTCCGGCGATGGCCTTCGCGATCTCGCGACCGACGCCCGTCGAGCCCGTGAACGCGACCTTGTTGACATCGGGGTGACGGACGATCGAGGCGCCCGTCGCACCGGCACCGGTGAGGATGTTGACGACACCGGCGGGGAGCTCCGCCTGCTGGAGGATCTCGGCGAAGATGAGCGCCGTGAGCGGCGTCGTCTCAGCGGGCTTGATGACGACCGTGTTCCCTGCTGCGAGCGCGGGAGCGACCTTCCAGGCGAGCATGAGCAGTGGGAAGTTCCACGGGATGACCTGCCCGGCCACACCGAGCGCCCGCGGGTTCGCGCCGAGGCCGGCGTAGTCGAGCTTGTCGGCCCACCCCGCGTAGTAGAAGAACCATGCGGCGACGAGCGGCACGTCGACGTCGCGGCTCTCCTTGATGGGCTTGCCGTTGTCGAGGCTCTCGGCCACGGCGAGCTCGCGAGCGCGTTCCTGGACGAGGCGCGCGATGCGGAAGAGGTACTTGCCGCGGTCGGCCCCGGACATCTTCGACCACACACGGTCGTAGGCGCGGCGGGCGGCGACCACGGCGCGATCGACATCGGCTTCGCTCGCGGCGGAGACGGTGGCGATGTGCTGCTCGGTCGAGGGGGAGATCGTGGCGAAGGTGCCGCCCGTGCCTTCGACGAACTCGCCGTCGATGAAGAGCCCGTACTCCTTGCGGAGGTTCAGGACGGCGGTGGACTCTGGTGCTGGTGCGTATTCGAGAAAGCTCATGGTGGGGTCCTAGTCGATGGTCACGTAGTCGGCGCCGGAGTAGTGCCCGGTGGAGAGTTTCTGCCGCTGGAGCAGGACGTCGTTGAGGAGGCTGGACGCCCCGAAGCGGAACAGGTGCGGCTGGAGCCACTCCTCCCCCACGGTCTCAGCGACGGTCACGAGGTATTTGATCGCATCCTTCGAGGAGCGGATGCCACCGGCCGGCTTCACGCCGATCTGCTCGCCCGTGAGGCGGTGCCAGTCCCGGACGACCTCGAGCATGAGCAGGGTGACGGGGAGCGTCGCGGCCGGGGCGACCTTGCCTGTCGACGTCTTGATGAAGTCGCCGCCCGCGAGGATCGCGAGCCAGGAGGCGCGCTTGACGTTGTCGTAGGTGTTCAGTTCACCGGTCTCGAGGATGACCTTGAGGTGGGCGGACGTGCCGTCGGGACGGCGGCAGGCGTCCTTCACGGCGACGATCTCGTCGAAGACCTGCCCGAAGCGACCGGAGAGGAACGCGCCTCGGTCGATCACCATGTCGATCTCATCCGCGCCGGCCTGGACGGCATCGGTCGTGTCGGCGAGCTTCACGGCGAGTGATGCGCGGCCGGACGGGAACGCGGTGGCGACGGCGGCGACGTTGATCCCAGCCGCTTCACCGGCTGCAGCATGCGCGCCCGGCTGCGTGTGGGCGGCGCCGAGGGCGTCGATCGCCACGGGCACCATGTCGCCGTAGACGCAGACGGCGGCGACGCGGGGCGTACCTGCGTCGCCCGCATCGGGCGTGATCGCCTTCGCGACGAGTGAGCGCACCTTGCCCGGGGTGTCGGCGCCCTCGAGGGTCGTGAGGTCGATGAGCTTGATGATCGTGTCGAGGGCCCAGGCCTTCGACGTCGTCTTGATCGAGCGCGTCCCGAGGTCTGCGGCCCGCTGCTCCAGGCCGACGGCGTCGACGCCCGACAGGCCGTCGAGGTACCGGCGGAGGCTGGCGTCCGTGACGGGGCCGTCGAAGCGTTCGAGCGTCGTGTGCTTCGCCACGAGTGCTCCTGGTGGTGTCGTCATGCTGTGGTCCTTCCGAGCGCTGCGTGCTCCGGGTGGTGGGGTGTTCGAGTCTGGGGGAAGTCCGTGGGGTGAGGCCGTCGTGCCGTCACGATTCGGTTCCGTCCGCGAGAAGCGCTGTCGCAGTCCGCTCGTCGGTCACGAGGACCGTGCAGAGACCGCTGCCGACGACGGCCCGAGCGATCGCGTGCTTCTCGGCGCCGGCGATCACCGCGATGCTCGTCTCTGCGGCGCGCAGGGCTTCGAGGCCGAGTCCGACCGTGCGGTCGTCGAGCGACGGGTCCACGATCATGCCCTCCGCGTCGATGTACCGGCCCACGACATCGCCCACCGCGCCACGCGCCACGAGGACCTCGACGTCCTTCGGGGTGAGGTAGCCGCTGTTGACGAGCGCGGAGTCCGGGCCTGCGACCCCGGCGCCGTACAGGTAGGCGTTGGCGTTGGCGGCCGCGGAGAGGACTTCGGCGACCGTGCGGTCGGACTCGATGCTCAGCTTCGTTTCGAGGCGCTCGAGGATGGCGGGGCTCGGCAGGAGTCGGACCTCGCCCGATGCCTTGTCGGCGATCCGCGCGGCCGTTGCGGCAGCCGTCCCGAGTCGTTGGTTGAGGCTGACGCCGCCGTTGATCTGGACGACCGTGATGCCGGAGGCCCAACCGTCTGCGAGGTGGTCTGCGACGTCGCGGAGCGTGCGACCCCAGCTGACGCCGAGGGTCCGCGGAACAGGGCGGAGCGCGCTCAGATAGTCGGCGGCTGCGCGCGAGACGCGTTCGTTGAGCTCGGCCTGGGAGTTCGCAGCGGGGACGACGACGGCGTCCTTCAGTCCGAACCGCTCCCGCAGGGAGCGTTCGAGCGGGAGCCGACGTGCACGGGGATGGACGATCTCGATGCGGATGTACCCGAGTTCGCGGGCCTGGGCGAGGAGGCGTCCGACCTTCCATCGGGTGATGCCGAGGAGACCGCCGATCTCGTCCTGCGTCTTCGTCTCGTCGTAGTAGAGCTCCGCGGCGCGGACGGCGAGCAGTTCGTCGCTCTCGATCACGTGCTGTCTCCCTCGTGCGCTGGTGGGTCGGTGCGGCTGCTTGGTGCTGCTGGCGCCGCCCGACGAGACCAGCCTAGGCCGGTCGATCGCCCATCATCAACGTTCGTTGCCTCTACTGCTCATATGAGCATGGCCGTCCGAGAACACCGCGCATCTGCGCACCCGGCAGCGCGATGCGCTCGCGCGAGCGCGCCCCGACGCCGTGAGCGCGGGTCGGAACCACCCCGCGCTCACGCGAGCGCATCGCGCTCAGCCGCTCTCGGGGCGGGTGCAGTCGGGCTGCCCGACCTGGTCAGCGGTCGCGCGGATGACGGCGAGCGCGTGCCGCGAGATCGGCCTCGATCGTCGTCGGCTTGCCGACGAGCACACCCGCGAACGCGCACGCGACCCCCGTCACCGTGAGGAACAGCAGCGGGATCGTCCATCCGCCCGTGACCTCGTGGAGCAGGCTCACGAGGAGCGGACCCGCCGCACCGATCGTGTACCCGGCGCTCTGCACGAAGCCGCTGAGCGCGACTGCTCCGTCACGGGTCGCGGTGCGCA
This sequence comes from Plantibacter lichenum, assembly GCF_050587525.1. Lineage (NCBI taxonomy): Bacteria > Bacillati > Actinomycetota > Actinomycetes > Micrococcales > Microbacteriaceae > Plantibacter > Plantibacter lichenum. The sequence continues at coordinate 39,749 of NZ_JBOBFT010000019.1, forward strand.
GATTGATGAGGATGAGCGCGAGCGGGAAGAGCAGCGGTCCGAGCCCGATGAACGCGACCCACAGCCAGGTGAGGGTCGTCGGCCAGAGGATGAGGCCGCCGTAGCCGAGGAGGAAGCACACGCTCGCGATGTACACGAGCACGCCGACGTTCCGCATCTTCGAGACGAGGACGGGGATGAGGAGGCTCGCGGGCACGCCCATCGCAGCCATGAGCGAGAGCAGGATGCCGGCCTCGGACGCCGAAACGTGCGAGACGTCACGGAGGATCTGCGGCAACCAGGCGAACATCGCATACGCGTTGAGCGCGGAGGTCGCGAAGACGGCGGCGACCGCCCAGGCGATCGGCGAGTGGTGGACGAGCACGCGGTCCGCCGGGCTCGCCTCGTCGAGGTCGGGGTCGGCGAGGCGCTTCCGCTTGCGCTCCTGCAGGAGCAGCGTGAGCCACGGGAACACGGCGAGGACGCCGAGGACGCCCCACAGGCCGAGCGACAGGTGCCACGAAGTCGCGTCGGCGACAGGCACGGCGATGAGCGGCGGGATGAACGTGCTGAACGACATCACCGTCGCGTACAGCGAGGTCACGAGGCCGACTCGGTCGGGGAAGTACTTCTTCACGAGCGGGGGCAGGACGACGTTGCCGATGCCGATGCCCGCGAAACAGGCGGCGCTGCCGAGCGCGAGGACCACGAAGTTCGGAGCGGCCGCGCGGATGAAGTGCCCGGCGACGAGCGTGAGCAGCGCGATGACGAGCACCGGTTCGAGGCTCAACCGCCGCACCATCCTGGGCGTGAACACACCGAACAGAGCGAAGCACAGGGGCGGCAGCATGCCGAGGAGACCGAGTCCGAGGGACCCCACGCCGATGTCGCCGTCGATCTCCGCGAAGATCGGCGAGAGGGCGGCGACCGCCGTTCTCAGGTTGCCTGCGACGAGCAGGACGCCGAGGAGTGCGAGGGTCCGGCCCCGCCACAGGGACGGGACACCAGTACGCTTCACCGATCCAGTCTAGGCTGACCCCATGGGATCGACTGCCACGGTGCGCGGTTCCGAGATCGCCGAGGTGCTCGGTGCTCTCGGCGACATCCTCGCTGCCGCTCCGCCCCGGGTCTGGGAACTGCCGAGCCTGTGCGAGGGCTGGCGGGTCAAGGACGCGCTCGCCCACCTGGTCTGGCGGGTCGGGACACCGTCACTCGAGTTCGCCGGCGACATCGTCCGGGAGAGTGTGCGGAAACGCCACCTCAACCCGATGAACTCGATGGACGGCATCGCTCTCGAGCTCGCGGCGGCCCACAGCACCTCGGAGCTGCTCGCGATGCTGCGCACGACCGAGGCCGACAAGCGTGCGGGTCGTGGCCGAACCAATGCGGGTGAGCTCACCGAGTCGGTCGTGCACGGGTACGACATCGCGCACCCGTTCGCCCATCTGCCCGTCGCCCCGGACGTCACGCACCGGGTCGCTCAAGCTGGTCTCGTGATGGCGCCGCGTCGTGTGCGGTTGACGGTCCGACACCGCACGCTCGTCGCCTCGGACGCCGGCTGGTCCATCGGCGACGGTCCTGACCTCGAGGCGACCGCTGAGACGATCGTCCTCTTCATCTTCGGCAGGCGTGCCATCGACGACGGCTACACCCGCGTGCTCGCCCCGGGCCCCGCTCCTGCTCCCAAACTCGCCTGAGCCACTCAAGCGAGCTTGGGAGCAGGACCATCACGCGGCTGGCTCGACCAAACGAACCCGCTAGACGCCCCAGTTCCCGGACGGTGCGATCATCCGGGCGACCGGACCATCGGTCACGCCGACGAGGGCGACCGCGAATGACGGCTTGTCGCCGTAGTCCGCGTTCAGGGGCAACAACGCGACATCCACGCGCACGGAGAGTTCGCCGTTGTTCGGGTTGCGGAAGAGACCGTCCGGATGTCCTTCGGCGAGCGGCTCTGCCGCGTCTCCGACGGCGATGCCGTCGACCGTCTCAACGCGGACTCCATTCACATCCGCGGTGTCCCAGAACGCAGCGAGAGCGGGCGAATACGGCTCGGCCTGTTCGACGTCGCGATCCACGATCGCGAAGCCGCCCCAGGTGTAGCGCGTGCCTGACGGCGTCTCGTTCCCACCCGCATCCGGAGTCACGACGGGTTCGGCCTTGAACGCCTTCGTGAGCGCCGCGACCATGTCCGTGGCCGGATCGAAGTACCGCACCGAGGCGATCGTCGAGCCGTCCTCCGCGACGACGTCGACCGTCTGCGAGTGGACGACGACGCGCGATGCGACCGCGTCGGCCGGAGTCGGCGTCGGAGTAGCACTGGGCGCTGCGGCCGTCTTCGTCGGCGACGCACTCGGTGCGGCCGCCTGCGGCGCGCAGCCGGTCAGGAGAGCGAGGCCGGCGATGATCGCAGGCAGGACGAAACGACGTGAACGCATGTGAGATTCCCCCGTGAAGCGCTGCGCCCTTCGCGCAGCTGCCGCCAGCATATCGGGCTGATCGACCGCCTTGGTGCAGCCACACCAGTACCCCAACCCCGAGCGCTTCCGGATTGGCCTGGGGATGCTCAGCGGACCAGGAGTGCTCAGGAGAGCGTTCGACGCACTCGTTCCACATCATCGGTCATCTGCACGATGAGCGGCTCGATGCCCGTGAACGCGACCATGCCGCGGATGCGTTCCACGAAGGACACCTCGACCTCGTCGTCGTACAGGTCGAGCTCGGTCTCGTCGAGCACGTACGCCTCGACCTGCTTCTGCGGAACACCGTCGAACGTCGGGTTGTTACCGACCGAGATGGCGGCGGGCAGCTGCTTGCCCTTCCAGGTGAGCCAGCCCGCGTACACGCCGTCGGCGGGGATGAGCCCCTGCGACTCCGGCGAGAGGTTGGCGGTCGGGAACCCGAGCTCTCGCCCGCGCTTCGCACCGTGCACAACGATGCCGCGCACAGCCGGCGGACGCCCGAGGAGCCGTGCGGCCTCAGCGACGGCGCCTTCGCCCAGCAGCTCGCGGATCCACGTCGACGACACACGACGACCGTTGGCCGGCCGGACGTCGGGGATGGTGCGGACGGAGAAGCCGTAGACCTCACCGAGCGATTCGAGCGTCCGGACGTCGCCGGCCCCTCGATGTCCGAACCGGAAGTCCTCCCCCACGAGCACGATCCTCGCGTGCAGGGCGCCGACGAGGATCGTGGTGACGAACTCCTCCGGCGTGAGCTGGGCGAGAGCGTTGTCGAACCGGAGCAGGAGCGTCGCGTCGACGCCGGTCTCGGCGAGCAGCGACAGCTTCTGCGGGTTGCTCACGAGGGAGGCTGGACACGCATCCGGGGCGATGAGGCTCAGCGGGTTGCGGTCGAACGAGACGGCGGCCGAGGTGAGGTCCCGGTCGGACGCCTCCTGCAACAGGGCGGCGATGACGGCCCGGTGCCCGGCGTGGACACCGTCGAACTTGCCGATCGTGACGGCGGAGGGCCCGAAATCGTCCGGGATCTCGTCGAGCTCGGTGAAGGTGATCATGCCGTGCGGCGCCGATGCTTCGACAACCACCAGAGGCCGAGGATCGGCAGCACGAGCGGGATGAACACGTAGCCGCGCCCGAAGTAGGACCACACGGTGTCGTGCGGGAAGAGGCTCGCGTCGAAGAGGCTCAGGAAGCCGACGACGAGCACCCCGACGAGTTCGAACGAGATCGCGATCCACGCGACCTTGTACCAGACGTCCCCTCGGGCGACGAGCGAGACGGTCGCGACGATGTACACGACCGCGGCGAGTGCTGACAGCACGTACGCGACGGGCGCCTCATCGAATTTCGTTGCGATCTGGAAGAACGAGCGCCCGGTCGCGGCCAGGGCGAGGATGCCGTAGACGGCGACGAGCACCACGCCGATACCACTCAGACGAGGACGGGCGGGAGCAGTTGACGTGTCAGCCATAACCTGTCGATTCTATGCGACCGGGAGGGGCGGCCGGTCCCCGTGTGACGTTGCACGTGCGAGAGCATCGAGCCGCTCCGAACGATCCGCGGTCGTGTTCACGCTCCCTGCACCGTCCAGATCTGCAGCATCCGGTACAGCATGACCGCGACGGCGAGGCACACGACCCCGAGGACGACGGTGCTCCAGCGGCTCCGGTCGACGAGCGCCCAGAATCCGCCGGCGAGCGGCAGGATGATTGCGGACACGAGATACACGTAGAACTCCGGCACGCTCCCCGTGGCCGCGTTGCCGAACGCCGGGGCGGCGATCGCGACGACGAGCTGGGCGATGAGGAGGACCTCGACGAGCGCGGTCGCCCCCATCGTGAGGTCGTTCGGCACTCGTCCGGCGAGACCGAGGACCACGCAGAGGAGCCCGGCGAGGACGGCGACGGCGATCTGCGCGAATGCGAACCACTCGATCATGCTGCGCCCTCCTCGATCGGGAAGTTGACGACGGACTTGAGCGTCCCACCGCGGGCTTCGACGAGTCCGACGAGTCGGCCGTCGGGGGCGACTGCAGCGATCGGACCGGTGTGGCCCTCGGGCAGCGGCCTGGACAGCCGTTTGCCGTGGCCGAGGTCGATCGTCTCCTGCGGGGTGAGTTCGATGGCGCCGAAGAGCGCGGTCGCGACGGCTGTCGGCGTGTGGAGCGATGCCACGGGGTCGAGCTCCTCGAGCGCCGAGGCGTCCTCGATGCGGAACGGACCGATGCGGGTGCGACGGAGCGCCGTGAGGTGCCCGCCCGTCCCGAGGGAACGTCCGAGGTCGCGCGCGAGGGCGCGGATGTAGGTGCCGGAGGAGCAGACGACGCGCACGTCGACGTCGAGCAGCTCTCCGTCGCGGCGGATGTCGAGCACATCGAATGCGCTCACGGTCACGGCGCGGGACTTCAATGTGACCTCGACGCCTTCGCGAGCGAGCGCGTACGCCCGTTTCCCGTCGACCTTGATGGCGCTCACGGTGCTCGGGATCTGTTCGATGTCGCCCGTCAGCGGCGCGATGCCGGCCCGGATGGCCGCTTCCGTGACTGCGGCGGTGATGGATGCGTCCGCGGTGACGGTCACATCGCCTTCCGCGTCGTCGGTCGACGTCTCCTGGCCGAGCCGGATCGTGGCGAAGTACTCCTTGTCGAGCCCGACCACGAACGTCAGCAACCGCGTGGCCGACCGCGTCCCGAGGACGAGCAGGCCGGTCGCCATGGGGTCGAGCGTGCCGGCGTGGCCCACTTTGCGGGTGCCGGCGAGGCGACGGACGCGGGCGACCGCATCGTGACTCGTGAAGCCTTGCGGCTTGTCGATCAGGAGGATTCCGGGTGCCGTCGTCTGCGACACGCTTCCGCCGACCGTACGTTCATCTGCCACCAGGCAACGGTACCAGCCACCGGGTGCCGCCCCCGGTCCACGGCACTGCCTCCCCTCCTCGATGAACCGTTCCCCGAGCCAGTCGAAGGGCACTGGAGCACAACTCCTTCGATCCGGTGCTCCGAGCTGCTCGCATGCCCGGAATTCCGGGACTGCCGGTCGGCACCGAGTCAGAATCGAAGGAGTTGTGCTCGATGGGCTCCACACTTCGACAAGCTCAGTGACCGGGCGCAGCCCAGTGACCGGGCGATGGACCCACGGACACGGCCCGAACTCAACACGAGTCGGCGAAGATCCGCTTCGGGTGGTCCTCGTCGCTGTTGTCGACGAGTGCGCCCGCGAAGCGGCGGGGGTCGTCGTCGGCCTGGTAGAGCCGCTGCCCGCCCACGTACCGGGCGTTCGACGCCGCATACGGGTCCGCGTCGACGCCCAGTCGTTCATGGAGCCGCGCATAGGCGATCTCGAGCGGCACCTCGAGCCACACGGAGGAGTGCCAGATGCCGCGGATCTCGGGCCGGTGGAGGAACACACCGTCGACGATGAGGACGGCGTCCTGTGGCGCCGTCGTCCAGCGGGCCTGCGCCTCCGTGTTCCGTCGCTCGTCGAAGCCGACGAGCTGGAACCCCGCACTGCCGCCGAGACGGAAGGGTTCGACGAGGACGCGACGGAAGAGTGAGTAGTCGAAGGAGTCGAGGAAGTACCCCTCGGCGGAGTCTCGACCGCGGGCGTACCGGACCTCGCGGGGTTTGTGGAAGTCGTCGATCGAGGCTCGGTAGACGGCTCGGCCGGTCTCGCGGAGCACGTCGGCGAGACCGTCGGCGAACTCCTTCGTGCCGGACCCGCTCACACCGTCGACGGCCAGCATGATGCGCCCGACGGGGTAGTGCCTGGTGATGTCGCTGCCCACGGTGCGGAGCAGTTCGACGCGCGGCGTGTTCACGAGTCTCATGTCCCGAGCCTACTCCGGGCCGGAGCGACCGTCCCGGTGAGCAGCACGCCGGTGAGCGACACCTGTCCAGACCCTCGTAGGCTTGATCCGTGCACACCGATCCAGACGCCCAGCCGATCGATGCGCGCCACGCCTCCGAAGCGGCTTCACCTTCCGAAGCGGCTTCACCCTCCGAAGCGACGCCTCCTCCCGAAGCCGCGGACCTCGACGCGTTCGCTGGCCCCATCGCCCCGCTCGTCAACGACTGGTTCCGCGAGAATGCCCGCGACCTGCCCTGGCGGAGGCCCGGGTTCCCCGCGTGGGGCACGCTCGTGAGCGAGTTCATGCTCCAGCAGACGCAGGTGAGCCGTGTCATCCCCCGCCTCGAGGAGTGGCTCGACCGATGGCCGACGCCAGCCGACCTGGCCGCCGTTCCGCCCGCCGAGGCCGTCCGCGCCTGGGGCCGACTCGGCTACCCGCGTCGTGCGCTCTGGCTGCACGCCGCCGCGACCCAGATCACCGAACGGTTCGGCGGCGTCGTGCCGGACGACGTCGACGACCTCCTCTCGCTCACCGGCATCGGCGACTACACGGCCAGAGCCGTCGCGACGTTCGCGTACGGCAGACGGCATCCGGTCGTCGACACGAACATCCGCCGCGTCATCGCCAGAGCGCTCGACGGAGACGCGGAACCGGGGCCGCCGAACGCCAAACGCGACCTCCCCGCGATGGAAGCGCTCCTCCCCGAGGACGTCGCGGAGGCGGCGGTGTTCAACGCGGGGTTGATGGAGATCGGCGCGATCGTCTGCACCTCGCGTTCGCCGCTCTGCGAGCAGTGCCCGCTCGTCGACCGGTGCGCGTGGCGCGCCGCCGGCTACCCCGAGTACACGGGACCGGTGAAGGCCAAGCAGAAGGCGTTCGCGGGCAGCGACCGACAGGTCCGGGGCCTCGTGATGGCGGAACTGCGATCGACGCACCGCCCCGTCCCCGAGACGGAACTGGCCACGGTCTGGGGCGATGCCGAACAGCTCACGCGCGCCATCGCGGGGCTCGTCTCCGACGGTCTCGCCGTCCGCTCCCCCGACGGCTACGCGCTCCCCCACGAGTAGTCGAGGTCACAGCCCTTCGACAGGCTCAGGGACCGGAGTCCGGGACGCTCGGCCCACCAACCACCACCGGTCACTGAGCCTGTCGAAGTGCCGACGCTGACCCCCTTCGACAGGCTCAGGCACCGGAGTCCGGGGCGCTCGGCCCACCAACCGCCGGACGCTGAGCCTGTCGAAGCGCCAACACAGAAGCCCCGCCCCATGGATGACCACGGGGCGGGGCTTCTGCGCGAAGCGTGCTGCTGCTCAGGCTTCTTCGTCGTCCTCGCGAGGCTTGACGTAGGGGTCCTCGTCGCCGGCGTACGCGGCGCCCTGGGCGAGCCCGGCCACCTCGGTGTCGCGGTTGCGGGCCTCACGGAGCAGGTCCTCGATGTGCTGGGCGTTCTCGGGGATCGCGTCCAGGAAGAAGTCGAGGCTCGGCGTGAGCCGCGAGTTGATGTTCGCGCCCACCTCCTTGCGCAGCAGGCCCTTCGCGGACTCGAGGGCGGCTTTCGTGCCCTCGCGCTCCTCCTCGGTGCCGTACACCGTGTAGAAGATGTTGGCGTGCTGGAGGTCGCCGGTCACCTGGACGTCGGTGATCGTGACGAAGCCGAGTCGGGGATCGCGGATCCCCTTGTCGAGACGCTTCGCGATGATCTCCTTGATGCGGTCGGCCAGTTTCCGAGCCCTGGGGTTCTCTGCCATCTCGTTCTCCTCTGATGACCGTCGGGCTACGAACGCCCGACGGATGCTGCACACAATACAAGCAGGAATCCCCGCCGCCCTCCCGAAGGAGAGCGACGGGGATCAGCCGGGCGGATTAGCCGCGCGGCTTCTCCTTGAGTTCGATCGTCTCGATCTCGTCGCCGATCTGGATGTCGTTGAACTTGCCGAGGCCGATACCGGCTTCGAAGTCCGTGCGCACCTCGGTGACGTCGTCCTTGAAGCGACGCAGCGACTCGATCGCCAGGGCGTCGCCGACCACGACGCCGTCGCGGATGACGCGAGCCTTGGCGTTCCTCGTGATGGTTCCCGAGCGGACGATGACACCGGCGATGTTGCCGAACTTGGAGGAACGGAACACCTCGCGGATCTCGGCCACACCCGACTGCACCTCTTCGAACTCGGGCTTGAGCATGCCGGTGAGGCTCTGCTCGACGTCCTCGAGTGCGTTGTAGATGACCGAGTAGAACCGGATGTCCACACCTTCGCGGGAAGCACGGTCGCGTGCCTTCGGGTCGGGGCGGACGTTGAATCCGATGATGATCGCGTTGTCGATCGTCGCCAGGTTCACGTCGGACTCGGTGACGGCACCCACACCGCGGTGGATGATGCGCAGCTGCACGCTGTCGTCCACATCGATCTTGAGGAGCGATTCCTCGAGCGCCTCGACGGCACCCGACACGTCACCCTTGATGATGAGGTTGAGCGATTCGACCTTGCCCTCTTCGAGTGCACGGGTGAAGTCTTCGAGGCTGATGCGCTTGCGGGCCTTGGCCAGCTGGGCGTTGCGCTCTGCTGCTTCACGCTTCTCGGCGATCTGACGGGCCGTGCGGTCTTCCTCGGTGACGAGGAAGGTGTCGCCGGCACGAGGAACGCTCGAGAGGCCCTGCACCTGCACCGGACGCGAGGGTCCGGCTTCTGCAACCGTGTCGCCGTTCTCGTCGACCATGGCGCGGACGCGGCCGTATGCCGTGCCTGCCACGATCGCGTCGCCGACGCGAAGCGTTCCCGACTGGATGAGGACGGTCGCAACCGAACCGCGGCCCTTGTCGAGCTTCGCTTCGATGGCCACACCGCGGGCGTCCTTGTTCGGGTTCGCCCGGAGGTCGAGACCCGCGTCTGCGGTGAGCAGCACGGCGTCGAGCAGCTGCTTGATACCCGTGTTGTTCCGCGCCGACACGTCGACGAACATGACGTCTCCGCCGTACTCTTCCGCGACGAGGCCGTATTCGGTGAGCTGCTGACGAACCTTGGCCGGGTTGGCGTCTGGCTTGTCGACCTTGTTCACCGCGACGACGATCGGGACGCCTGCGGCCTGAGCGTGGTTCAACGCTTCGACCGTCTGCGGCATGATGCCGTCATCGGCCGCGACCACGAGGATCGCGATGTCGGTGACCTGCGCACCACGAGCACGCATGGCGGTGAACGCCTCGTGACCCGGGGTGTCGATGAAGGTGATGGGACGTTCGACGCCTTCGTGCTCTGCGACGACCTGGTAGGCACCGATGTGCTGCGTGATGCCACCGGCTTCACCTGCGACGACGTTCGCGTTGCGGATGGCGTCGAGGAGTCGCGTCTTACCGTGGTCGACGTGACCCATGACCGTGACGACGGGGGGACGGACGACGAGGTCCTCGTCGGACTCGTCTTCCAGCTCCTGGTCGAGGTCGATGTCGAAGCCTTCGAGGAGCTCTCTGTCCTCGTCCTCCGGCGACACCATCTGGATCTTGTAGCCGAGTTCCGCGCCGAGCACGTCGAACGTGGCCTCGTCGAGGGATTCGGTCGCCGTCGCCATCTCACCGAGGTGGAACAGCACGGTCACGAGGTTGCCGGGGCTGGCGTCGATCTTGTCTGCGAAGTCCGAGATGGACGCGCCACGACGAAGACGGACGATGGTGTTGCCGTCGCCGCGGGGAACGCTCACGCCGCCGAGCGAAGGGGCTTCCCGCAACTCGAATTCGGCCCTCTTCGTCCTCTTCGACTTCCGTGCCTTGCTCTTGCCGCCACCGCGACCGAAGGCGCCAGCGGTACCACCGCCGGGTCCACGACCACGACCGCCGCCGCCACCTGGGCGACCTGCGAAGCCACCGCCTGCGGGGGCTCCACCGGGAGCGCCACCGGGACGGAAACCGCCGCCGGCGCCTGCACCGGCACCACCGGGACGGAAGCCACCGCCACCGCCGGGACGACCTGCGCCACCGGGACGGCCGGGTCCACCGGGACGCTGACCCTGGCCGACGCCCGGACGGGGCGAGCCGGGGCGCGGAGCCTGCGGGCGCGGGATGTTGCTGGGGTTGGGTCGCTGACCCATGCCCTGTGCCGCGGCGAACGGGTTGTTGCCCGGACGCGGCGTGCCGGTCGGGCGCTGACCCATGCCCTGCGAGGAGGCGAAGGGGTTGTTGCCGGGGCGAGGTGCGCCCGGACGGGGGATGCTCGGCTTGCTCGCGTCACCGGAGGCGTCGCCCTCGGTTGCGGCGGGTGCCGGAGCAGCGGGGGCCGGAGCTGCAGGCGTTGCCGCTGCAGGGGCCGACGGTGCTGCGGGTGCCGGAGCGGCAGGCGCTGCAGCGGCCGGAGCCGGTGCGGGCTCTGCAGCCTTGGGTGCCGGAGCCGGTGCGGGCGCCGGAGCAGCCGCGGGCTTGGGACCGGGGGTCGGCGCGCCGGACGGACGTGCGGCGGGGGCCTTCGGAGCAGCGGACGGGGCCGGAGCCTTCACGCCTTCTGCTTCGAGTGCTGCACGCAGCTTGCGTGCAACGGGGGGTTCGATGCTGGATGACGGTCCCTTGACGAATTCGCCCAGTTCTTTGAGCTTCGCCATGGCGACCTTGCTGTCGACACCGAGTTCGGATGCGATCTCGTGTACGCGTGGTTTTGCAGCCACAATTCTCCTGTCTGAGCTCGCACCCAGGCAGGGGCGAGCGTTAGTGGTGGACGGGTCTCATTTCGAGCCGCTCATGAGTTGTCCATTAGCCGTTCAGCCTGTTCTCTCGGAATGCCTGGTCGAAGGACCGGCATGCGCAGCGACAGCCCGGTAGCCGGGTGTACTGCAGCGATGGGAAGTCCGAGCGCATCGGTGACGCACGTCGGTACAACATCAATCGTACACCCGCCGCTGAGCGGGCCGGTCCAATCACGGGGATCGGCGGGCGGTTCCCAGCGTCGGATCGGCGTGTTCGCCGCCCACCGGGGTGGATTGCGACAGTGGTCAGTCGGCGAGACCGCTGCGGCGCTCCACGACCTCGACGACGTACGCTCCGACCAGACGTGCGTCGAGCGATTCGGCCAGTCGCAAGGCCCTCGTGAAGGCCTTCCGCGCCACCGCGTTCTCGAAGCATCCGGCGTCGAGGTGCACCCACGCACCGCGGCCCGGCTCGGTGGCGGACGGGTCGGCCACGAGGGAGTCCTCCCCCGCGACGACCCGCAGCAGCTCCGAGCGTGAACCGCGCTTCCGGCATCCGACGCACGTGCGGACGGGGCCGTCGAACGATTCCGCGGCGGCCGCGGCGGCACGCTTCGCTCCGGAGGCGCCTCGGCTCGTGCGGGCGCCCCGCGCAGTCCGTGGCGCGTTCATCAGGCGATCAGTCGGCTTCGAGGATCGAATCCGGCTGGATGTCGATCTTCGCGCCGGTGAGCTTCGCGGCGAGGCGGGCGTTCTGGCCCTCCTTGCCGATCGCGAGCGACAGCTGGTAGTCCGGGACGAGGGCGCGGACGGCCTTGAGCGACTGGTCGATGACGTACGCGCTCGTGACCTTCGCCGGGGACAGCGCATTGGCCACGAAGGTGGGGAGGTCTGGCGAGTAGTCGACGATGTCGACCTTCTCGTTGCCGAGCTCGTCGGTCACGGCACGGACACGACGTCCCAGTTCGCCGATGCAGGCGCCCTTGGCGTTGATGCTCGGGTCGTTGGCCTTGACGGCGATCTTCGTGCGGTGGCCGGCTTCGCGGGCGAGCGAGACGATCTCGACGACACCGGAGGCGATCTCGGGCACCTCGAGCGCGAAGAGCTTGCGGACGAGCGAGGGGTGCGTGCGCGACACGGTGATCTGCGGACCCTTGAGCCCCTTGGTCACGGCCGTGACGTAGACGCGGAGGCGCTGACCGTGGGGGTACAGCTCGCCGGGCACCTGCTCTTCAGGTGGCAGGATCGCTTCGATCGTGCCGAGGTCGACGTGGATCATCCGCGGGTTGGGCCCCTGCTGGATGACGCCGGCGACGATGTCGCCTTCGCGGCCCTTGAATTCACCGAGCACGGCTTCGTCCTGGATGTCACGGAGACGCTGGCTGATGACCTGCTTCGCGGCGAACGCGGCGATGCGACCGAAGTCGTCCGGGGTGCTCTCGGCTTCACCGATGAGGACGCCCTCGTCGTCGAACTCGGGGACGAGCACGGCCACGTGGCCGGTCTTCCGGTCCAGCTGGACGCGTGCCGGCTCCACGGAGCCCTGGCCGGCCTCTTCAGCGCCGGGGGTGTTCTTGAGGAATGCCGTCAGGATGGCCTGTTCGATGATTCCCACGAGCTCTTCGAAGGGGATTTCCTTCTCCCGCTCGATCGACTTCAGCAAACTGAGATCAATGTCCATCGATGGTCTCCTCTATTCAGCTCTTCGTTCGCCGCCTCTGGGCGGCCGGGAACGCCGGTGATGCACAGCCGGACCCGTCTGTCTACGGTACCCGATGGATCCGCCTCCGTCACCATCGGCAGTACACCCGGGCGGTTCGAGCGCACTGTCCCACGCACGTGAGTGTTCCCTGTGCCTCCTCCTCGACCACTGCCAGACGCGACCGACATAATGGCCGCATGCGCTTCGGCGAACTCCAGCACGTCTTCCAGAACACGAGGGTGAGGATCCTCGCGGCGATCCTCCTCGCCACAACGCTCGCCATGGTGCTCGCGGGGTTCTCCGCCTACGTCATGGAACGCGAGCAGACGGTGGCCGCGATCGATGCGGACCTGACGAGGACGGCGGAGGCGACGGCGTTCGTCGTGGCCGGCTCCGGAGACTCCTCGACGGCGCCGACGACGACCGCGGAGGCCGTCGCGCTCGTCCTGAAGCGGTCCTCCTTCGGAGCGGACGAGGGAGCGGTCGGACTGCTGCCGGGCGCCGAGCCCATCGCCCCGTCCTCCCCCACCGGGTTCCGGCTTGACGGCGACGACCGCCTCATCGCCACTTTCTCCTCTGAGGCCACCGGAGCGACGGTGCTCGGAACGGCGACGACCCACGGCGCGACCGTCCGGGAGATCCGATACGCCGTCATTCCCGTCACGGTCGTCGGGGACCCGGCCGTCGGGCACGTCGTCGTCGCAACCGATCTGACCGCGGCGCTCGATGCCGTCGGCGAGGTGTTCCGCGTGTACGTCATCGTCGCGGTGATCTCCCTCTTGCTCATCGGTCTCGTCGGCTGGCGTCTGGCCGGACGGCTCCTCCACCCCATCCGCCTCCTGCGGGACACGGCGGCGCGCATCACGGAATCCGATCTCGACGAGCGCATCCCGGTCGTCGGCAAGGACGACGTGTCCCAGCTCACCTCGACCGTCAACGACATGCTCGATCGGCTCGACGACGCGTTCACGAGCCAGCGGCAGCTGCTCGACGACGTCGGCCACGAGCTGAAGACGCCCATCACGATCGTGCGCGGACATCTCGAGCTCCTCGACCCGGCCGATCCCGTCGAGGTCGCCGCGACGAGGGAACTCGCGCTCGACGAACTCGACCGCATGAGCACGCTCGTCGGCGACATCGCTGAACTCTCCGCGGCCGGAGCCGGCGCCACGTTGCAACGCGTGCCCACCGATGTCGCCGACCTCACGATGGCCGTCCTCGACAAGGCTGCCGCGATCTCCCCGGTCCACCGCTGGGAGCTGGGCGAACGAGCCGAGCTCATCGTGGGAGTGGATCCGGCCCGGATGGCGCAGGCGTGGCTCCAACTCGCCGACAACGCGGCCAAGTACTCTCCCGTGGGCTCGACCATCACGATCTCGAGCCGGTTCGAGGATGGTTCGAGTGGCGGTTCGAGTGACGGTTCGAGTGAAGGCGGTCCTGACGGCGACCCGGGCGGCGGCTCCGATGCTGGCACGGACGACTCGACGGACGAGCTCGGCGGCTCGGGCGTTCCGGTGATCGGTCCGGACCCGCAGCTCGTCCTCTCCGTGTCCGATCAGGGCCCCGGTGTGCCCGAGGACCTCCGCGAACGCATCTTCGACCGGTTCACGCGGGCCCAGGAGGGTCGGGGCGTTCGCGGCTCCGGTCTCGGCCTGGCGATCGTCCAAGCCATCGCGGAGGCCCACGGCGGCTGGGCGCAGATGGACGAGGGCGACGGGAACGTCGGGAACGGCTCCGTGTTCAGCATCCGGCTTCCCCTCGAGGTCGACCCGACGGACGACGAGGACTTCGACACCCCGGACGACGAGCAGGATCCCGCGATCGAACCGCAGGACCCCACGAGCGGTCCACCGCTTCCCGGCGGGACGATCGATGCGATGCCGCAGCACGCGCGGGACGAGGCGCCGACGCCGACGGGCCCGGCGCATGCCGTCCCGGCGGCGCCTGCACCCGTGGCGCACGCCAGTGGACCTGCCGCGCCGGCGCCATCTGCACCGTCATCGTCCGCTGCTCCTGCATCGCCACCGGCCCTCGCCGGTCCTCCGCCACACACCGCTCCGCCGGCACACACGTCCCCTCCCGCACACACATCCCCGCCGGCACGCACCGCTCCCCCGCCCTACCAGGCGCCCGTCCCGCGGCCGTACTCCGCGGGCCCCTTCAACGACGACGACTTCCCGCCGCTCGTCGACACCGGTCGCCCCTGGAGCGCAGGCCCGACGATCCCGGTGACGCAGACCGCACCGAAGCGGTCCGCTGCGGAACCGCCGGTTCCCGGTCAGCGGACATCCGGAGTACAGTCGGCGAATCCGCCCGCTCCGGACGACCCGAACCCGGGCAGTGTTGACGCAGACCGTGTTGACGCAGACCGTCCGGACCAGGCCCGTCCAGACCCGGCCCGCACAGACCCCGAACGCACAGACCCTGATCGCACAGACCCAGGAGGCACCCCGTGAGTCGCATCCTCGTCGCCGAGGACGAAGCCCGCATCTCGGCGTTCGTCTGCAAAGGCCTGCAAGCCGCAGGGCATTCCGCGTCGGTGGCCGTGAGCGGGGCCGACGCGCTCGAACTCGCGGAGAGCGGCGACTTCGATCTCCTCGTCCTCGACATCGGGTTGCCCGGCGTCGACGGCTTCGAGGTCTTGAAACGCCTGCGGAACGACGGCAGCGAACTGCCCGTCGTCATCCTCACGGCACGCGACTCCGCTCGTGACGTCGTGGCCGGCCTCGACGGCGGAGCAGACGACTACCTGTCCAAACCGTTCCGCTTCGACGAGTTGCTCGCGCGCATCCGCCGCCGGCTCGTCGGCCACACGGCGACCGGCGCCATCACCCTCCCCACCGAGATGCTCGTGGTCGGTGATCTGACACTCGAACTCCGCGAGCGTCGCGTCATCGTCGGCGGTGTGCCCGTCGAGCTGTCGACCCGCGAGTTCGCGCTCGCGGAGGAGTTCTTCCGGCACCCCGATCAGATCCTCAGCCGCGAGGATCTGCTCTCACGGGTGTGGGGCTACGACTTCGATCCGGGATCGAACGTCGTCGACGTCTACGTGCGGTACCTGCGCAACAAGATCGGCAAGTCCGCGATCGACACCGTCCGAGGCGCCGGCTACCGTCTCGCCGCCCCCAACGGCCCGCGAGGTGTCACGAACGACTCGTCAGGACCAGGCCAGACTCGCCATATGCGACCCCTCGCGGGCTGAGCGGGTCAGAGCTGGGCTGCGAGTCCCTCGATCGGCAGCTTGTCCTTCGTACCGGCGGCGCGGTCCCAGACCTCGGCGAGGCCTTCGGCCGCATCGCGACCGATGACGACCACCGTCGGCACACCGATGAGCTCGGCGTCGCCGAACTTCACACCGGGCGAGACCTTGGGACGGTCGTCGAAGAGGACGTCCTTGCCTGCGGCTTCGAGATCCGCGGCGACCTGCTCGGCGATCGCGTGGACCGCGGGGTCCTTGCCGGTGGCGACCACGTGCACGTCGAACGGAGCGACCGTCTTCGGCCAGATGAGGCCACGGTCGTCATTGTTCAGTTCGGCGATGGTCGCGAGGATGCGGGTCACGCCGATGCCGTAGGAGCCCATCGTGACGGTCACGAGCTTGCCGTTCTCATCGAGCACCTTGAGTCCAAGAGCGTCCGCGTACTTGCGGCCGAGCTGGAAGATGTGGCCGAGCTCCATGCCGCGCGCGAGTTCCACGGGGCCGGAGCCGTCCGGTGCGGGATCGCCCGCACGGACCTCTGCGGCCTCGATGAACGCGTCACCCGAGAAGTCGCGACCGGCGACGAGCCCGAAGACGTGCTTCTGGTCGACGTTCGCACCCGTGATCCACTCGGTGCCGTCGACGACGCGGGGGTCGAGGACGTAGCGGATCTCGGTCGCGGACTCCTCGCCGAGCACGGCGCCCTGCGGCGACCACGGACCGATGTAGCCCTTGACGAGCAAGGGCTGCTTCGCGAAGTCCGCCTCCGTGGCCGGCTCGACCTCTGCCGGCGCGAACGCCACTTCGACGCGCTTCATGTCGACGTCGCGGTCTCCGGGGAGGCCGACGACGATGAGCTCACGCGTGCCGTCGAGGTGCTTGAGCGTGAGGACCACGTTCTTGAGCGTGTCCGCCGCGGTCCATGCTCGGCCGTCGTCGCGCGGGTGGTTGGCGTTGGCCAGGTTCACGAGCGTCGCGATGGTGGGCGTATTGGGCGAGTCGAAGATCTGCGCTTCTGCGAGTCCTTCGATGGGGAGCGCATCGGGAACGGCGGTCGTGTACGCCTCGACGTTAGCCGCGTAGCCGCCTGCTGAACGCACGAAGGTGTCCTCGCCGATCGCGGTCGGGTGCAGGAACTCCTCGCTCCGTGACCCGCCCATGGCGCCGGCGTCGGCCTGCACGATGGCGTACTCGAGGCCGAGACGCGAGAAGATGCGCTCGTACGCGTCGCGCTGCGCCTGGTAGCTCACATCGAGTCCGGCGTCCGTGTAGTCGAACGAGTACGCGTCCTTCATCGTGAACTCACGGCCACGCAGGAGGCCTGCCCGGGGACGTGCCTCATCGCGGTACTTGTCCTGGATCTGGTAGATCGACAGGGGCAGGTCCTTGTACGAGGAGTACAGGTCCTTCACCATGAGCGTGAAGACCTCTTCATGCGTCGGTGCGAGGAGGAGGTCGGAGCCCTTGCGGTCCTGGAGGCGGAACAGTGCGTCGCCGTACTCCTCCCACCGACCCGTGACCTCGTAGGGTTCACGCGGCAGGAGCGCCGGGAAGTGCACCTCGAAGGCGCCGGCGGCTGCCATCTCCTCGCGGATGATGGTCTCGATCTTGGCCTTCACCTTGAGCCCGATCGGCAGCCACGCGAACACGCCTGGCGCCTGTCGGCGGATGTAGCCGGCGCGGACCAGCAGCCGGTGACTCGTCACCTCCGCATCGGAGGGGTCTTCACGGAGGGTACGGAGGAAGTAGTTCGATAGACGCGTTACCACTCGTCCATGCTAGCGCTCGCGGTCTCCGACCAGATCACGCGCGATTCGGCGGCCTCCCCGCAGCATCGGTGCTACCAGGGGCGTTCGGCGAAGCTCCCGTTGTCGGAGTTGCGGCCACGGTTCTTCGCGTCCTCGGTGGATTTGTCCTGCTCGGCCCCCTGACCGGCGTCCTTGAGCTTGTCGACCTTGTTGTCGAGTTCGGACTTACCGGTGCCGCTCGAGCCGTCTCCCGGCTGCTGTTGACCGGGCTGACCGGGCGAACCGTTCGTCTGATTCTGCTGGTCGCGCCCGGTGGTCGCGCCCTGTCGTTTGCGGTCGATGCGATCGCCCGTGTCCTTGAGGTTCTCGCCGGGCGTCTGCTTCGGCTGGATGCTGTCGGGGTTCTGCTGTCCCTGCCCGCCCTGCTGATCCTGCGGGTCCTGGTCGCCCTGCTGCCCCTGATCGCCCGGATCGCCCTGCTGGCCCTGATCTTGCGGCGCCTGATCACCCTGCTGGCCCTGATCGCCCTGGCTCTGATTCTGCTGATCCTGGCTCTGGTCCTGCTGGTCCTGCTGATCCTGCTCGTCCTGGGGCGGGAAGCAGTCCGCACCCTCGTCGACGATGCGCTTCGCGGTCTCGTACAGGTTGATCGCACCCTGGTAGTACTCGGCCTTCACGTACTGATCGGCCTGCGTCTCGTATGCGCGCGCGAGGTTCACACGGACGAGGCACTTGGTCGGTTCGTCCGGCGCGAGGTCGAGCGCCTTCGCGAGATCATCCGTGCCGAGCACCCAGTTCTGGCCGACGGCGGCCGCCGTTCCGCGATCGAAGTAGGCGAGGTAGGGCTCGACGATGTTGACCGTCTGCAGGTGACTCGCGGCTGACTGGCTCGTGAGGTAGTCGCCGGCTTCGTAGCTCGCGATCGTCGACTGCGCGATGGCGGGCAGGCTCAGGAATTTCACGCCGAAGAACACGGCGGCGAGGACGACGGGCAAGGACCACCAGAACAGCAGACGGCGGAGACGACGGGCCTCCCCCTCGGTCAGCGGTCGTTTCGCGGGCTTCCGCGGCGGCGGCGCCGGGGCTGTGCCCGCCTGCGCGAATCGCGAATCCTCCGGACGGTGTCCCGGTCGATCGGCGGCGCGCCGTTCCTCGAACAGCGTCATGCGGCACCGCCCTTCACGCGTCGGAGTTCTCGCAGCGAACCGATGACGCCGCCGACCTCGGTGAGGAGGAGGGCGCCCAGCACGATCGCGATCATCCAGTACAGCTCATCGGTCCGACGGATGTCCACCTGGTCGTCGACCGTGAGGGTGCCGACCGACAGTCCATCGACGGCTGGATCGATGTCGGCGCCCGGCGTGCGGTGCATCTCATCGACGCCCAGCTGGGACGCGATGAGCTGCAGATTGCCCTCATCCATGCGGGAGATCGCATCGGTCCCGGTCGTGTAGTCCTGGATGTACATGGGGCTGCCGTCGGCGTACCCGCTGAACTCGCGCATCCGGCCGCCCTCCTCCGTGCCGTAGCCGAGGACGGCGCCACCGGCGATGAGCGGCGCGATGCCCTCGAACGACGCTGGACTCGTCCCGGAGGTCTGTTCGCCGTCGCCGAGGTAGAAGACGATGCGGTTCCGGCCCGGCTCCTGCTCCTCGGCCTTCGTCAGGAGGTTCGTGAGGAACTCGACCGGAGCGTCGATGCTGCTGCCGCGAGAGTAGGTCGTGATCTCCTGCGTCATCGCCTCGGAGGCGGACTGCAGCGCACTGGCGTCCGTCGTCAGCGGCATCCGCTGGACCGTGACGGCGTCGAACGTCACGAGCGCGTAGCGGGCGCCCGGCACGCGGTCGGCGATCGAGGCGATGTCGGCCTTCACGCCGTCGAGGCGGGTCGCTGCTCGTCCGGTGACGGACTCACCGGCTCCCCCGTCGCGGGTGCCTCCTGCGCCGCCCGTTCCGCTCTCGTCCCAGTCCTCCGCCGCCATGCTGCTCGTCGTGTCGACCACGAAGTAGATGTCGATGTCGCCCATCGCGGCGGGCGGGCGATGAGCGCCCGGGATCGTGGGCCGGAGGGCGATCGCGAGCAGGACGACCACCATGAGGATCCGCACGATCCAGTGCCAGGAGCCCGGGCGCTTGATCGTCGCGATCCACTGCCAGAGCCCGAACGCGACGAGCCCGCCGGAGAGCGCGATGAGCAACCAGAGCGGCAGGACGGGAGTGAAGATCATCGGCGCAACCTCCACGACACGAGCATGAGCAACGCGAGCGCCCCGAAGCCGATGAGGACGAAGAGGGTGGGTTCATCGTTCTGCACGAGCTGCTTCGCGCCCTTGAGCGTCTTCGTCTGATCCGCCGTGATCTGATGCACGATCGAGGCGACCGCACTCGTGTCCGAGAGCGCGTAGTACTTGCCGCCCGTCGCATCGACCACCTGCTCGAACTCCTTCGCGAGGTCGTCGAGGAAGTCCTTGCTCGAGGTGTCCCCCGGGTTGATGCCGTAGACGGTCACGCCCTTCGCCGTGGCGAACTCGCCCGCTTCCGGCAGGGTCAGGATGGGCTCGCCTGCGACGTAGTTGTCGGTCGCGAGGACGATCGACCTGGACCGTTCCTCACCGAGCTTGTCGAAGCGCATGACGCACGATCCGAGGCCGTCGCCGATGAGGGACGAGCCGTTGCCGAGGTCGGTTCCGTTCCAGTACTCGTAGTCGCTGTCGACGGAGGTGAAGTCGTCGACGAGGTGGTCGAGCTGCTTCGCAACGTAGTCGTAGTCGCTCGTGAGCGGGAAGTAGGTGGTCGCGGAGGCGTTGAAGAGCACGAGGGCGATGCGTTCACCGTCGAACCGTTTGACGAGCGTGTCGAAGACGCGGACGATCTCCGCGTCGTACTCGGTCATCGAACCTGACACGTCGAGGCACAGGACGATGTCGCGGTTGCGGAGCTCCGGCTGGTAGACGTTCGTCGTGACCACGCGGGAGCTGAGCGCCATGCCCGTGAGCAGGAGCACGCCGAGCACGGCGACCGATGCGATGACGAGTCGTCGGTAGCGGTTCAGGGCACGCCGGTACCCGGGCAGCTTCGTGAGGCGATCAGAGTGCGCGACCCACACCCGATCGGCCTGGGGCCTCCGCTTCCGCCGCGCTCGACGCACGAACAGGATCCCGCCGATGACGAGCGCGATGACGGCGAGCCAGACGAGCGGCATCCACCAGTAGATCACCCCCACGTCGTCACCACCTGTCGTGCCATCTCCGCTGCGTCGTGGACGCTCCCCGACTCCGCCTCACGGAATTCGGCCGGATAGTAGCTCGAAACGGCCCTCGCCACAGGGAAGAGCTTCGCCTGGTTGAGGTCGTCGAGGGTCATGACCTGCGCGCGGACGCCGCTCGACTCGTGGGCGTACATCCGCACGATGAGGCCGAGCTTCTGGTGCGCCTTCCTCGTGCTGAGCGCGCCGGCGCCGAAGTCGTGCTCGATCTCGTCGATGAGGCCGAGGTAACGCACCCGGAGCGTCGCAGGGCTCGGTGTCTGGCGAGTGGTCGTCTGCGGCTTCGCCGTGCGGCGACGCACGTACCAGGTCATCCACACGTACCAGGCGATCACGAGGGCGATGAGGAGCAGTCCGAGGATGGGCCACACCATCGAGTACTGGGCGGGCGGGTAGTAGCCGTTGTCGTCTGGGACCGGTGTGCTGGCCGCCTGCGCGATGCCCGACGTCGCCTGCGCCGCCAGTGACACGAGCTCAACGCCGCGCATGACGGTGCACCTCCAGGAGCCGGAAGAGGGACGGGATCACGTCGTCATCGCTCGTGACCCGCTGACTGCTGATGCCGAGGCTCTCGAGTTCATCGATCCGTCGCTCGGTCGTGACGGCGACCGAGGCCTCGAACTCGTCGCGCAGCGCACTGCTGTTCCGCACGAAGGACGGCAGGAGTGCTTCGCCGTCGACGTCGGTCATCTCGCGCCAGGTGTAGTCCGCGCGCATGAGGTCCGCGTCGCCGACTGAGATCCACAGCACTTCGTGCTGGACGTGGAGGCGTTTGAGCAGATGGATCCGTTCGGCCGAGAACGGTTCGTCGTCGGCGACGATCACGATGACCGACTTGCGGTGGATCGATCGGCTCGCGAACGACAGGAGGGTGTCGAGATCGCTCGGAGCCGCATCGATCGACGCACGGTGGGCGATGCTCTGCAGCAGGCGTTCGAGACCGGATTCGGTGCCCCGCGGCGGCAGCATCTCGATGCCGGTCGCATCGCCCGCGACGAGCGTCACGAGGTCGCCGTGGCGGACCGCGAGATAGCCGAGGATGCCGACGGCGAGGACCGCGATGTCGCTCTTCGGGCGGCCTCCCTCCGAGACGGCCGCGAAGTCACGGCCGGTGTCGACGACGAACACCACCTGGTGCTTGCGGTTGGCGATGTAGCGCTTGATGAGCGGAGACCCGTGCCGCGCCGTCGCCTTCCAGTCGATGTCCTTGATCTCGTCGCCAGGCGTGTACTGCCGCAGGTCGTCGAAGTCGAGGCTCCTGCCCTGGAAGACCGAGCGGTACTCGCCGTCGAGCATCCCGCGCACCCGACGGTGCGCGTGGATGAACAGCTTCGTCTTGACCCGGTGCAGGAGTGACGCCATGGTGCGCCTACGGTGCTTGGACGGCGCCGAACACGGCGTCGATGATGGTCTCCGGGCCGACGTCGTCCGCTGCGGCCTCGAAGTTCAGGATGATGCGGTGCCGGAGCACCTGATGCCGGTAGCTCTTGACGTCCTCTGGGATGACGTGGTCGCGACCGGCGAGGATCGCGAGCGACCTGGCGACCGTGCTGAACGCGATGCTCGCGCGCGGGCTGGCGCCGTAGTCGATGTAGGACGCGAGCTTGGGCGAGAGGTAGTCGCGTGCGTTGCGCGTCACGTACACGGTCTGCACGATGTAGTTGAGGATCGACGGGTCGAGGTAGACGCGCTTCGCGAGGCCCTGGAGGAAGAGGACGTCGTCGACCGAGACGTGCTGATCGGTGTCCGGCTCGTCGTAGACGCCCGCGTTCACCCGTCGGACGATCTCGGCCTCCTCGCCGATCGTCGGGTAGCTCAGCACCTCTTTCAGGAGGAAGCGGTCGAGCTGTGCTTCCGGCAGCTGGTAGGTGCCCTCCTGCTCGATGGGGTTCTGGGTCGCGAGGACGAAGAACGGCTTCGGCAGGGCGTGGTTGACGCCGCCGATCGAGGTCTGGCGCTCCTGCATCGCCTCGAGCATGGCGCTCTGCGTCTTCGCGCTCGAACGGTTCACCTCGTCGAGCAGGACGAAGTTGGCGTGCACCGGGCCGAGCTGCGTCTGGAATCCGCCGGTCTTCGCATCGTAGATCTGGGTGCCGATGATGTCGCTCGGCAGGAGGTCGGGGGTGCACTGGATCCGTTTGAAGGACGCGTGGACGGCCTGGGCGATCGACTCGGCAGCAGTCGTCTTGGCCAGCCCCGGCACGCTCTCCAACAGCACGTGCCCGCCTGAGACGAGGGCGGCGAGGAGCGTCGTGCGGAGGCTCTGCTGGCCGACGACCTTCGCATCGTATGCGCCCACGATCGTGGTGAGGATCGCGCGGGCACGTTCCAGTTCGCTGGCGTGGATCGGTGTGCTGAGCGTCACGGCGGCTGGTCTCCCCTGGGTGTGCGAACAGTCGGGCGTGCTCGTCGGCGCGCGCGGTGCGGTCCAGTCTAATCGGCCCCATCCGCCTCGCCTCCTCTCCCGGCCCCTCCCCCAGACCTCCGTTTTCGTGCAACAAGTGCCCTCGAAACCGGACGTTTTGCACGAAAACGGAGGTCTGGGGTTCTGCGCGACCCCTGCTGTTCGGTTGCGGGACACCTCCGCGCGGCGTCCGGTTGGCCGACCGGCAACCTCCCGTTCCTACGCTGTCCCCGTGTCGCACCTCGATGATCTGAGCCACTTCCCGTCGGACGTCGACGCGGCCCGCAAGGCCTCGCCAGTGCAGGACGCGGACGCACAGCGGTCGGCCTCGGCGGACGCGGCCTCACCGAGTCCGGCCTCACCAGGCGCGACCGCCATCGTTCCCGTCCGCGGAGGCTCGAAGGGCATCCGTCGCAAGAATCTGCGCACGGTACGCGGCGTGACGCTCGTCGCGCGCAGCGTCCACGGCCTCCTCCGGACTCCGGGCATCGGCCGTGTCGTCGTGACGACCGACCATCCCGACATCGCCGCAGCCGCACGGACCGCCGGAGCGGACGTCATCGACCGTCCATCGAAGCTCGCCGCAGACGACAGCTCCTCCGAGGCGGCGCTCCTCCATGCGCTCGAGGCCCTGCGCGAGCAGGGACCGCTCTCCCGGGTGACCGTCTTCGCCCAGGCGACGTCGCCATTCCTCGACGTCGACGCCCTCGACGGCGCCATCGACACCGTCACCCTCGGCCTCGCCGACGCCGTCTTCTCCGCCGTCGTGGATCACGGCTTCCTCTGGACCGACACGCCTGATGGGGCACGCGGCATCGGCCATGATCACACCGGCCGGCCCCGCCGTCAGGACCGTGCGAAGCAGTTCCGCGAGACGGGAGCGTTCTACGTCTTCCGGACAGACGGCTTCCTCGAAGCCCGTCACCGCTTCTTCGGCCGGATCGAAGCCGCGCTCACGAGACCGCTCGGAGCCCTCGAGATCGACGAGCCCGAGGACCTCCTCGTCGCTGAGGCCATCGCCCCGCACGCCGAACGGCAACTCGAGATCCCCGCCGACGCGAGCGCACTCGACGTCGACGCCGTCGTGACCGACTTCGACGGCGTCCACACCGACGACCGCGCGATCGTCGATGCGGACGGCGTCGAACGCGTGACCGTGCACCGCGGCGACGGCCTCGGCGTCCGGCTCCTCCGCGAGGCCGACGTTCCCGTCCTCATCCTCTCCACCGAACGGGTCCCCATCGTCGCCGCCCGGGCCGCGAAGCTCGGCGTCGACGTCGTCTACGGCTCGGATGACAAGGCCACGGCGCTCGCGGTCTGGGCGCGCGAGCAGGGCGTCACCCTCGACCGCATCGCCTACCTCGGCAACGACGTCAATGACCTCCCGGCCCTCGCGATCGTGGGCTGGCCCGTCGCCGTGGCGGACGCGCACCCGGCCGTCCGACGCGCAGCGCGCCTCGTGCTCGACGCCAGAGGCGGCGCTGGGGCCGTCCGGGAGCTCGCGGATCGGGTACTCGACGTCAAACGGACGACGCCGGCACGGGCCGCCGAGCCGACGGAGCCGCGGATCGCACCGACAGCGTCGACAGTCCCGACAGCGCCGACAGCACCGACACTCCCGACGGAAGCCACCGCACCATCTCGAAGCGACACCACTGTGAACGGAGCATCAGCATGAGCGGCATCGACACAACCACTGCACACGCAACCGCTCCCACCGGTCCCATGATCCGCATCGACGGCCACGCGGTTGGTCCGGGACACCCCGTCTACGTCATCGGCGAGATCGGCCTCAACCACAACGGCGACCCCGAGATCGCGAAACGGCTCATCGACGTCGCGGCCGACGCGGGCGCACAGGCGGTCAAGTTCCAGAAGCGGACCCCGGAGATCTCCACGCCCGAGCACATGAAGGCGATCCCGCGGAGCACCCCCTGGGGCGACATGACCTACCTCGACTACCGCTACCGCGTCGAGTTCGACCGGGAGCAGTACATCGAGATCGGCGACTACGCGACACTCCGCGGACTGACCTGGTTCGCCTCGCCGTGGGACGAACCGAGCGTCGACTTCCTCGAGGACCTCGGGGTCGCCGCGTACAAGATCGCTTCGGCCTCCGTCACCGATGCCGGTCTCCTCCGGCGGATCGGAGCGACGGGCAAGCCCGTCATCCTCTCGACGGGCATGTCGACGATCGAGCAGATCGACGAAGCGGTGGGGATCCTCTCCGGGACCGAAGACGGGAACGGGAATGAGACCGGGGCACGTCGCCCCGGCCCGCTCGCCATCCTGCACGCCACCTCGACGTATCCGCTCCCCCCGGAGGAAGCGAACCTTCGGATGATCCAGACCCTCGGCGAGCGCTTCCCGAAGGCACCGATCGGCTACTCCGGTCATGAGACGGGCCTGCAGATCTCGCTCGCGGCGGTTGCGATCGGCGCCACGATCGTCGAGCGGCACATCACCCTCGACCGCGCGATGTGGGGCTCGGACCACGCGGCGTCGCTCGAACCGCACGGCTTCACGAACCTCGTGCGGGACATCCGCATCATCGAGACGGCGATGGGCGATGGCGTGAAGCGGATCTTCCCCGGCGAGCACGCACCGCTGGCCAAGCTCAGACGGGTCGATGCCTGAGGTGCATGTGACCGGGGGAACACGACGAGGCGGCGCCGGGCTGCGCGGTGCTGCGACTGGCCGCGCAGGGCTGGGCGGCGTCAGCGCCGACGAGCTCGGGCGGGAGCCGGCGGACCCCTCGCCCACTGGGACGGACGTGCACGCAGACCGGACGCCGCCCGCCTCGCTTCCCGCCCAGCGCACCAGACGCGTGATCGGCATCGTCGACTCCGACTCCTTCGTCAAGTGGGGCGCGACAACCCTCGACTCCGCCCCGGCCGAGTGGGAAATCGAGCTGCTCCTGCTCGAGACCGACGTCTCCGCGACCGACCGGCAGGTCGACATCGCCCTGCTCCATACGAGGTTCCGCGCTGACGCCGTCGACCGTTTGACCTTCCCCGAGCTGATCGGGCGAGTGGGCGAGCGGGCGCCTGACGCCGTCTTCGTCGCGACCCGCGGTCCCGTCGCCGAAGTGCTCATCGCGGCGATCGCGGACCTCGGGCCGGGCCGACCTGTCATCCTGACGGGCCTACCGGGCATCTCGATCCCGCCGAAATGGAAGGGCCTCTTCTACCGGGCCCAGGCGGACGTGTTCGTCCTCCACAGCCACCGTGAAGTGTCCGGCTACCGTCGCCTCGCTCGTGAGCACGGGCTCGAACCGGCGTTCGCGCTCGCGCGTCTGCCCTTCCTCGACGCCGCAGCGCTCACCTCCGCCGAACGCGGACACCTACCCGGGCACGGACCCGGCGACGCCGAAGCGCGGCCGGCGGACGTTCCCCCGGCGCCCCGCACTCGCGTCGTGTTCGCCACTCAGGCGACGGTTCCACCCGAACGCGGCGACCGACTCCGGATCCTCCTCTGGCTGCGAGCCCTCGCCATCCGTCGCCCCGATCTCGACGTCGTCGTGAAAGTCCGCGGGCTCGCAGGAGACCCCCAGACCCACCACGAGCACTTCCCGTACGACGAGCTGCTCTCCGAGGCGCTTCAGAAGCCGCTGCCCACCAACCTGCGCGTCGCCACCGGGTCGATGGCCGTGCACCTCGCCCTCTCGGTCGGGCTCGTCACCGTCGGCTCCACGGCCGCCATCGAAGCGCTCGCCGCGGGTGTACCCGTCATCGTGCTCGACGACTTCGGCGTCGACGACGACCTCATCAACACCGTATTCACGGGGAGTGGACTCCTCGCATCGCACACCGATCTCATGAACGGCGTCTTCCACGAGCCCGAGCGGGAGTGGCTCGAACAGAACTACTTCCACCCGGACCGCGACGACGACTGGATCGAGCGGACGAACGATCTCCTCGACGATCTCGACCGCGGCACCCTCCCGGCCAGGCCACGCGCCAGGCAGAGTCGCGGCGGCGCGCTCAGGACGGGTTGGGAGCGCAAACGCGCGCTCGGCAGGTACGACACGAGCTGGCTGGGCCGGATCTCGTACCTCATCGGCAGGCCGATCCAACTCGCCAAGCAGCTGCTGCGCCGCCTCACGGCCTAACCGCCCGTCCCGTCGATCGCCCGGCAACACCGACGAAACCTCCGTTTTCGTGCAAGAAGTGCCGACCAAAACGGGCGGATTGCACGAAAACGGAGGTTTCGGGCGGGCGGGGGTACGCCTAGTTGGCGCCGACCGTCACGACCGGGCTACCGGTGGAGGTGTCGTCGGCCGGCATCTCGGCCGCGAGGCGGTTGGCCTCGGCGATGAGCGTCGCGACGATCTCGCTCTCCGGAACGGTCTTGATGACCTCGCCCTTGACGAAGATCTGGCCTTTGCCGTTGCCGGACGCGACGCCGAGGTCGGCCTCACGGGCTTCACCCGGACCGTTGACGACGCAGCCCATGACGGCGACGCGGAGCGGAACACTCATGCCCTCGAGGCCGTCGGTGACGTCGTTCGCGAGCTTGTAGACGTCCACCTGGGCCCGGCCGCAGCTCGGGCAGGAGACGATCTCGAGCTTGCGCTCACGGAGGTTGAGCGACTGCAGGATCTGCAGCCCCACCTTGACCTCCTCCGCCGGCGGTGCCGACAGGGAGACGCGGATGGTGTCGCCGATGCCTTCGGAGAGGAGGATGCCGAACGCCGTCGCGCTCTTGATCGTGCCCTGGAACGACGGCCCGGCCTCGGTCACACCGAGGTGCAGGGGCCAGTCGCCGCGCTCGGCGAGGAGGCGGTACGCCTTCACCATCACGATGGGGTCGTTGTGCTTCACGGAGATCTTGAAATCGTGGAAGTCGTGCTCCTCGAAGAGGCTCGCCTCCCAGACGGCGCTCTCGACGAGGGCTTCTGGCGTCGCCTTGCCGTACTTCTGGAGCAGTCGAGGGTCGAGCGATCCTGCGTTCACGCCGATGCGGATCGAGACGTCGGCGGCCTTCGCGCGCTTGGCGATCTCGGCGATCTGGTCGTCGAACTTGCGGATGTTGCCCGGGTTCACGCGGACCGCGGCACACCCGGCGTCGATCGCCGCGTAGACGTACGCGGGCTGGAAGTGGATGTCCGCGATGACGGGGATCTGGCTCTTCTTCGCGATGATCGGCAGCGCCTCGGCGTCGTCACGACTCGGGACGGCGATCCGCACGATGTCGCAGCCCGAGGCCGTGAGTTCGGCGATCTGCTGGAGCGTCGCATTGATGTTCGTCGTGGGGGTCGTGGTCATCGACTGCACGCTCACGGGAGCGTCGCCTCCGACGAGGACTTTGCCCACCTTGATCTGGCGAGACTTCCGCCGCGGACTCAGGGTTTCGGGAACTTTGGGAAGACCCAGATTGATTGCTGCCACAGAGCTAGCTTACGCGCGCACCCGGGTGACGGCTCCCCGCGGCCTGAAAGGCTGCTGGGCACCGGGTGCGCGCGCGTTCCCGTCCGGTCAGCGCGGACCGTCCGACGTCGTCGCGAGCAACGCGTCGTCCAGCAGGAGTTCCGGCTGCGTGGCCGCGACGACGTCCTCGACGCTGACCCCGGGTGCCAGCTCGACGAGCCGCAGCCCTTCGGGCGTCACGTCGATGACGGCGAGATCGGTGATGATCCGGTCCACGACGCCCCGCCCCGTCAAGGGCAGAGAGCACTCGTCAAGGATCTTCGGGCTGCCGTCGCGCGCCACATGCTCCATGAGCACGATGACGGTCGCGGCACCGTGCACGAGGTCCATCGCTCCACCCGGGCCCTTCACCATCTTCCCCGGGATCATCCAGTTGGCGAGGTCGCCGGACGCGCTCACCTGCATCGCTCCGAGGATCGCCGCATCGATCTTGCCGCCGCGGATCATCGCGAAGCTCAGCGCGGAGTCGAAGAACGCGGCGCCGGGGAGCGTCGTCACGGTCTCCTTGCCGGCGTTGATGAGGTCGGGGTCGACGTACTCCTCCGTCGGGTATGGACCGACGCCGAGGATGCCGTTCTCCGATTGCAGGACGACCGTGACGCCTGCCGGGACGTAGTTCGGGACGAGGGTCGGCAGGCCGATGCCGAGGTTCACGTAGGAGCCGTCGACGAGTTCCGCCGCGGCACGTGCCGCCATCTGTTCACGCGTGAGCGCCATGGTCAGTTCCCCTCCCTCGATGCCGAGGCCGGCGTCTGCTGCGCGCCCCTGCCCGCACGTGTCGCACGGGTCTCCTCAGCAGTGCCGAACGCGTCGGTCGCGTCGGTCACCTCCGCCGCGCGCACCGTGCGTCGCTCGATCCGTTTCTCGATGTCCGGCCCCACCTCCACGATGCGATGCACGAACACGCCGGGCAGGTGGACGGCGTCCGGGTCGATCTCCCCCGGTTCGACGAGCTCCTCGACCTGCGCGATGCAGATCCCGCCGGCCATCGCGGCGAGCGGCGAGAAGTTCCGCGCCGACTTGTCGAAGACGAGGTTGCCGAAGCGGTCGCCGCGTTTGGCATGGACGAGGGCATAGTCGGTCGTGATCGCCTCCTCGAGGACGAATCCGCGCTCATGGCCGCGGACCGCGAACTCCCGCACCTCCTTGACGGGCGAGGCGATTGCCACGCCTCCCGCACCGTCGTAGCGCCGTGGCAGGCCGCCCTCGGCGACCTGGGTGCCGACGCCCGTCTGCGTGAAGAACGCGGCGATGCCGGATCCTCCCGCCCGCAGCTTCTCCGCGAGCGTGCCCTGCGGGGTCAGCTCGACCTCGAGTTCGCCGGACAGGAACTGCCGCTCGAACTCCTTGTTCTCCCCCACATACGACGACGTCATCTTCCGGATGCGGCCCGCCGAGAGCAGGATCCCGAGCCCCCAGTCGTCCACACCACAGTTGTTGCTCACGATGGAGAGCTCTCGGGCCCCCAGTTCGTGCAGCGCCCTGATGAGCTCCATGGGATTGCCGCAGAGCCCGAAACCGCCCACGGCGATCGATGCTCCGCTCGGGATGTCGGCGATGGCCTCGTGAGCCGAGCCGACGGTCTTGTCGATGGTGATGCCACCGTTCATGCCGTTCCTCCTTGCACCCGGACGGCGTCGTCCGGTGTGCACCAACCGTCTCCCGAACGCCCCGGCGCGTCAAGGGCGGCGGTGTCCGACATCGTCGATCCGGCCGCCACGGATTGGTCGAATCGTCCAACCACCGCGTCGGATTCGTATGCGAAGCTGGAGGGACATCGGGCGCCACGAGCCGCCCGAGGAACCTGATCGAGCCACGGGTCGCACGAACGGTCCGGCGGCGCGACCGCCGAGACGATGGAGTCGCCACATGAACCCGACAACCGCCACACACGCATCGACCGCGGGAGCGTCCGCCAACGACCCCGCCTCTGCCGGCCCGGGCGCCTCGTCCGCCGCCCGGCCGACCGACGTCGTCATCCTGAGCGGTGCCCGCACCCCGCAGGGCCGCCTCCTCGGGCAGCTCGCCGCGTTCTCCGCCGTCGAGCTCGGGACCTTCGCCGCGCGCGCCGCGATCGAGCGGGCCGGCGTGGCGCCGGAGCAGATCGAGCACGTCGTCATCGGCCAGGTCCTCCAGGCGGGCGCCGGGCAGAACCCGGCCCTGCAGACCGGCCGCGCAGCAGGCGTGCCGTGGGGCGTCCCCGCCGTCACGATCAACAAGGTGTGCCTGTCCGGCATCCAGTCGATCATCGACGGCGCGCGGCTCATCCGCACAGGCGAAGCGTCCGTTGTGCTCGCGGGCGGCCAGGAGTCGATGACGAACGCCCCGCATCTGCTTCCGGGGGCACGCGGTGGATACAAGTACGGGTCCCGCGAGGTCCTCGACCACGCCGCGTTCGACGGCCTGACCGACGCGTACGACCACGACTCGATGGGGGTCAGCACCGAGCGGCACAACGGTGCGCTCGGCATCGACCGGCTCGCGCAGGACGAGGTCGCGCTCGCATCGCACCTGCGTGCCGCCGCAGCCCAGGCCGACGGGCGCTTCGATGCGGAGATCGTGCCGATCGAGGTCGTCGGCCGCCGCGGTACGACCGTCCTCTCCATCGACGAGGGCGTCCGTCCCGACTCGACGATCGACTCGCTCGGCTCGCTGCGACCGGCGTTCGCGAGCGAGGCCGACGGAGCGGGCACCGTGACGGCGGGCAACTCCTCACCGCTCAGCGACGGCGCCGCGATGGTCGTCCTCGCGAGCCGTGCATTCGCCGAGGAGCACGGCCTCGAATGGCTCGCCGTCGTGCGGAGCGCCGGTCAGGTGGCGGGGCCGGACAATTCATTGCACGCGCAGCCGTCGCGGGCGATCACCGCCGCACTCTCGCGAGAGGGCTGGACGGCCGATGGACTCGATCTCGTGGAGATCAACGAGGCGTTCGCCGCGGTCAGCGTGCACTCCACGCGCGAACTGGGCGTGTCGTCGGAGATCGTGAACGTCGACGGCGGCGCGATCGCCCTCGGTCATCCGATCGGCGCGTCCGGCACCCGTCTGGTGCTGCACGCCGCATTCGAGCTCGCCCGACGTGCAGGCGCGGGCGATGCCGGAGCCGGCGAACTCCGCGCGGCCGCCGCGTTGTGCGGCGGTGGTGGACAGGGCGACGCACTCCTGCTGTCCAGGTAGCGTCACACCAACGCCCTTCGACAGGCTCAGGGACCGGCCCGGCCCGCTGAGCCGCACCCCGGTCGCTGAGCTTGTCGAAGCGCCCCGGTCGCTGAGCCTGTCGAAGTGCGGACACGCGAAACGCCCGCCACCCGGGTGCATGAGCATCGGAGCGGCGGGCGTCATCGGTCTCGGACGGCCTCCGTCAGCGCGTGGGCGGCGCAGGAGGCGTCGGGTTGTTGGTCCGGAGCACTTCGAGGCGTGCCCGGTAGTCGATCTCGTCGATGTCGCCTCGGGCGAACCGTTCGGCGAGCGTCTGTTCGGCGCTTTGGACGGCCTGGTTCTGACGCCACGCCCACGGCGGGCCGTAGCCGCCCATGGCCTGGTGGCCTTCCCAGGCGCGTCGACGCCAGCGACGACCGAAGATCGAGGCGAGAACGACGATCACGACGAACCAGAACAGCGGGATGAGCAGGAACAGCCACCAGCCGCCCCCACCCCACGGGCCGTGCCATCCGGGGTGCATCGCGACGGCGCTGAGCGCACTGGCTGCGGTGAGCGAGAACATGGGAACTCTCCATTTCGATGTCGGCGGATCGAGCGGCCGGTCTGTTTCGGTGATCGAAGGGTTCGAATCCGTGACCGGTTGCTGATCCAGTGCTTCAAGCATCGGTTCGCCAGCCGTTCAGCACGTCTGCCCCACGGACGAATCCGGTGTACTCCCCCGGGAGCAGGCTTCGCCCTACCAACTGGTAGGGCGACCGACCGCGCCGATCGCCGAGCCGCGGCGACGCACGACGAACCCGGTCCCTGAGCCGCGGCGACCGCGCGACGAACCCGGTCCCTGAGCCTGTCGAAGGGCACCCAGTACCGCACCCACTTCGACAAGCTCAGTGACCGGGGCCCAGCTCAGTGACCGGGATCGGCCTCAGCCGGCGGGCGGCGCCCCGTCGCCCTGCCAGCCCGGCGCCACGAGCCCGGACTCGTAGGCGATGACGACGAGCTGCACCCTGTCCCTGGCCGAGAGCTTCGACATGATGCGCGACACATGCGTCTTCGCCGTCAACGGGCTGACGTAGAGCTCACGACCGATCTCATCGTTCGTGAGTCCGCGCCCGACGAGCCCCAGCACTTCGCGCTCTCGATCGGTCAGCGCGCTGAGCGCCGCACGATCGACGGGATCCCGCAACGACCCGGCCACCCGCGAGAGCAGTCGCCGCGTCACCCCGGGCGACAGGAGCGCGTCGCCTGCGGCCACGACGCGAACCGCCCGGATCAGCTCGGCCGGCTCCGTGTCCTTCACGAGGAACCCGCTCGCGCCGGCCCGGATCGCCTGCGCCACATACTCGTCGAGCTCGAACGTCGTCACGACGACGATCCGGGTTGGGGCGAGCGCCGGATCCGCCACGACCGTTTCGGTCGCCCACAGCCCGTCGCCGTCGGGCATTCGGATGTCCATGAGCGCGACATCGGGCCGCTCGCGCCGGATCACGGCGACCGCTTCCGTCCCCGTCGCCGCCTCGCCGACGACCTCGATGTCCGGTTCGGAGTCGAGCAGGGCGCGGAACCCGCCTCGGATGAGTCCCTGATCATCGGCGAGCACCACGCGGATCACGATCGGTCGCCCTTCGGCAGCGAGGCGACGACCCGGAAGCCTCGACCTCGTGTACCCGATGGACCGCCGGCACCGGAGGCCTCAGCGTCCGCCGGCCCTGCGCTGAGCGTTCCGCCCAGCAGCTCCGCGCGTTCCGTCATCCCCAACAATCCGTTGCCCCGTTCCTCGAGCCCGGCGGGTGCGCCGTGCCCGTCATCCGTCACGCTGAGCACGTAGCGGCCGTCGGCCTCGTGCAGCACGATGTCGACGCGCGTCGCCTCCGCGTGCCGCAGCACGTTCGTCACGCTCTCCTGGGCGATGCGGTACAGCGCGAGTTGCATCGCCGCTCCGGGCGGTTCGGTGATCTGTACGTCCAGTCGCGCATCGATCCCCTGGTCCTCGAGGCTCGTCACGAGGCTCGGCAGCGTGTCGAGGTTCGGTCCCGGCCGCCGAGGCGCAGCCTCGAACCCTCCCGCGACTCCCGCCCCGCCAGGACCGCCGCCAGCGCCGGCATCTGCACCTGGCGCGCCACCGTGACCGACACCGTCACCGAATCCGCCCGGACGCCCGGGCCCACGCCCGTCGCCACCCCTCCCACGGGAACCGGCGGCACCCGGATCGGCACGAAGCACGTCGAGCAGTCCACGCACCTCGTCGAGCGACGACTTGCTGGCAGCCTTGATGTTGCCGAGCGCCTCACGTGCGCGCTCCGGCTGCGTGTCCATCAGGTGGAGCCCCATCCCGGCCTGCACGTTGATCTGAGCGAGCGAGTGCGCGATGACGTCGTGCAGCTCCCGGGCGATCCGCACCCGCTCCTCCTGGGCGGCGGACGTGCGGCGTTCGCGCTGACGCCTCCGGTACTCCTCGGCCCGCTCGCTCTGGACGCGGATCCCCTCACCGAGCAGGATCGCGAGCAGCGTGAGCACGGTCGTCACCCCCACCCGGAACCCCGGCAGCTCGAATCCGACGACGGCCGCGACCGACAGCACGAGCACCCACCCGACGAACAGCGACACGTAGGTCCAACGCCGAGCGCCCCGGATGATCCCGGAAGCGGCCGCGAAGGCCAGCACGATTGCCGGCGCACCGCCCTCCGGCCCCAGCAGCATCGATGCGCTCGCGATGACCGCGGTGACGGCGACGACCGGACCGGGGAACCGCCGAGCGGCGAGCAGGACGAACGGGCCGATGACGGCGAGTGCGATCGAGAGCAGCCGCAGCCAGTGGAACGGGGGCCCGCCGAATCCGCCGTGCCAGTCCGACCCTTCTGCGCCGCCGAACCAGCCGGCGCGCCATGGGACGACGATCGCCGCGGGCACTTGCACGAGGAAGGACACGACGACGGGGAACCACAATCGGAACACCGGCCGCCGAGAACCGAATCGCCGCTCGCGATGCGCCCACCCGGGTCCGCCCTCGTCGAAGAATCCCTCGCGGTCCAGGCGCTCGCGAACGTACCGTTCACGCGCCTCACGGGCCTCGCGGGACCAGTGCGGTCCGGGCGGCCGAGGCGGCCAGGAGTCGTGCTCGCTCTCGGACATGTCTGCATGCTACTCGGACGCGCACGGTCCGATCGTCCGCTGGCGAGCGGAGTGCACTACTCCCCCGGGAGTACGTTCCCGGGGAGCGCACTCATCGTCCGCCGAGGGCCCGATGCCGCGATCAGCCGAGGAGGTTGACGGGCTTCACGATGTCCGCGTACACGAGCAGCGCGCTCATGCCACCGAGCAAGATGACGACCGCGAACGTGAGCGGGATGAGCTTCGCCGCGTCGACCGGCCCCGGATCGCGCTTCTTGAACACCTTGGCGAACCCGCGACGGATCGCCTCCCAGATGCCAGCGGCGACGTGCCCGCCGTCGAGCGGCAGGAGCGGGATGAGGTTGAAGACGAAGAGTGCGACGTTGAGCGAACCGAGGACGCCGAAGATCGTGGCGGCCTTGCTCGCGACGGGGATCTCGTCGAGGCTGACGACCTCGCCGACGATGCGACCGACGCCCACGACGCTCATCGGGCCGTTGGGATCGCGCTCACCCGAACCGAAGGCGGCCTTGCCGACGTCGATGAGGCGCTGCGGGAGGTTCAGGATGATGCCCGCCGTGCGTGAGACGGTGTCGCCGACCGTGGGGAGCACATCGGTCACGGGCTGCTGGACGAGTTTTGCCTGCGGGGTGATGCCGACGAAGCCGACGTCGTGCGTGACCGCCTTGCCGTTCTCGTCCACGACGACCTTGCCGGTCGCGGAGTCGACGACATCGCGCTCGAGGAGCAGCGGCGTGAGGGTCAGGTCGAGCTGCTTGCCGGCGCGGTCGACCTCGAGGGCGAGCGGCTTGCCTGCGTTGTCCTGCACGAACTTCGCCACCTGGTCGAAGGTGCTGACGGGCGTGCCGTTGATGCTCGTGATGGTGTCGCCGGGCTTCAGGCCGGCCGCCGCTGCGGGGCCGGCGGGGTCGGACGGGCTGCAGGTCTTGGAGGCGCTCGTCGACGGCTGCACGCACGCGGAGACCGTGACAAGTGTGCTCGTGTCGGTCGCCACGCCGAAGCCGACGACCGCGATGCCGATGAACAGGATCGCGAGGACGAGGTTCATGAACGGCCCGCCGAGCATGACGATGATGCGCTTCCACACCGGGAGCTTGTAGAACGTGCGATCCTCATCGCCTGCGCCGATCGTGTCGGCACTCGCCTCGCGGGCGTCCTGCACGAGCGTGTCGAAGAACCCGGTGCTCGCCGTCCTGGCCGCTTCGCCGTTCTTCGGGGGGAACATCCCGATCATCGAGATGTAGCCGCCGAGCGGGATCATCTTGACGCCGTACTCGGTCTCGCCCTTGCGCTTGGACCAGATCGTGCGGCCGAACCCGATCATGTACTGGGTCACGCGCACGCCGAAGAGCTTGGCGGGGACCAGGTGCCCGACCTCGTGCAGGCCGATGGACACGATGAGTCCCACGAGCACGATGACGATGCCCAGGACGTACAGGAGGACGGTTTCCACGACATCACGATAGTGCCAGCCGCTGACCGCCGGCTGCGGGATCGCTGTGGGCGCGCTCTGGCGATTCTGTGAGGAAGGAGGCGGTCCCGGCCGACCACGACAGACGCTGTCGGACCGTGCGGCGCCATCAGACAGGGCGGTGCCGTCGGGCAGCGCCCGGCACGATCAGGTCGCGGAAGCCGCCATCACCGTCTGCGCCTTCGCGCGCGCCCACGACTCGGCCTCGCTGAGCGCTTCACGAGTGAGCTGACCGTCGGGCGCATCGTGCGCTTCGACGACGGCGCGCACCGTCTCGAGGATCCCGAGGTAACCGATGCGACCGTCGTGGAACGCGGCGACGGCTTCTTCGTTCGCGGCGTTGAACACGGCGGGGAACGTGCGGCCGTACCCGCCGACCTGCTTCGCGAGCTTCACGGCGGGGAACGCCTCGTCGTCGAGCGGTTCGAACGTCCACGTCTGCGCGGTCGTCCAGTCGAGCGGCTTGCCGACGCCGGACACGCGGTTCGGCCAGTCCAGCCCGAGCGAGATCGGCAGGCGCATGTCGGGCGGGGATGCCTGAGCGATCGTCGACCCGTCCACGAACTCGACCATCGAGTGCACGATCGACTGCGGGTGGACGGCGACGTCGATGCGATCGTAGGGGACGTCGAAGAGCAAATGGGCTTCGATGATCTCGAGGCCCTTGTTCACGAGTGTGGACGAGTTCGTCGTGACGACGAGCCCCATGTCCCACGTCGGGTGCGCGAGTGCTTCCCGCGGGGTCACGTTCGCGAGGGACTCACGGCTGCGACCGCGGAACGGGCCGCCGGACGCCGTGAGGATGAGGCGCCTGACCTCGTTCGCCGTGCCGGAGCGGAGCGCCTGGGCGATGGCGGAGTGCTCGGAGTCGACCGGGACGATCTGACCCGGCTTCGCGATCGAGCGCACGAGGTCGCCGCCCACGATGAGCGACTCCTTGTTCGCGAGTGCGAGGGTCCGGCCGGTCTCGAGCGCGGCGAGTGTGGGGCCGAGGCCGATGGAACCGGTGATGCCGTTGAGCACGACATCCGCCTCGACGTTACGGACGAGCTGCTCCGCGTCATCGGCGCCCATCGCGATCTCATCGACGCCGAAATCGGCAGCCTGCTGCTCCACGAGCTCACGATTCGTGCCGGCTGCGAGGCCGACCACCTCGAACTGCTCGCCGTTGGCCCGGATGACATCGAGCGCCTGTGTGCCGATGGAACCGGTCGAACCGAGGATGATCACGCGTCTCACGTGGGCCAGTCTAGTTCCCGCGAGGTGTCACGAATGGTGGGTCCGGACGCTCGACAGCGACCGTTTGCGACCCCTCGCGAGCTACGGGGCGGGGGTGGCCGCGGGAGCGGTGGGTGCGCTGGCCTCGAGGATGTCGATGACGAAGACGATCGTGTCGTCAGCCTCGATGCCGGCGCCGGAGGATCCGCCGCTCGGGCCGTATCCGAGGTCGGGCGGGATGACCGCGAGGACCTGCGAACCGACGTGCTGTCCGGCGATCGCACTCGTGAACCCGGGGACGACCTGGCTCAGGAGGAAGTTGGCCGGGCCCTTGCCCCAGCTCTCGTCGAACACCTCACCCGTGCGCCAGTTGACGCCCTGGTAGTTGATGATGACACGCGAGTCGGCGGTGACGACGGGACCGTCGCCCTCCTGGAGGACCGAGACCTCGAGGTCGGCGGGGGCCGTCGTCGCCGGGATGGTCACCGTCGGCCGCCCGGCGGAGTCCAGCTGAACCTCGGGCATGCCGGCGACGGGCTCCTGCGGCGTCCCCTCGGCCTTCGCATCACTGTGGACCGTGCCGAGGACGTCCGCGACGACCACGATCGGCTGGTTCGCCTTGACGGCGCCGTTGGATGCACCGGCGTCGCCGTACGCTTCACCCGCCGGAACCACGGAGACGACACGAGACCCGACGTCGGTGCACTCGAGCGTCCGCACGAGTCCCTTCATCCACTTCTGATCGTCGATCACGATGGCTTCCGCCGGCGACGTGCCGTACGCCGTCTGCGCGACCAGGTCGCCCGTCTCGCCGTTGTAGATCGTCATCTCGACGAAGGTGGTGTCGCCCGGCTTCACCTCGGTGCCTGAGCCCTTGATGACGACGTCGCGCTGCGTCGACTCCGGCTTGAGCGAACCGTCCTTGAACTTGACCGACGGGATCACCCCGAAATCGCCCGTGACCGTGACGGCCTTCGATGCGGTCCCGGAGGACGTCTTGGCGCACTCCCCGGGCGCGGTGAGCGCGGAGGTGGAGCTGTTCGCCGCGGAGCCGCACGCGGTCAGCGTGGCCAGCGACGCGATGACGGCCAGAAGGGAGAGGCTCTTGCGCACGGAGGAACTTTCGGTCGATGCAGCGGGTGTCGGATCAGTCTCACCCATTCAGCTTCACGGTTGCTGATAGCGCCCCGCATGTCGCCTGAGCCGATGCACTGCCGTATCCAACTCAGACTCGGCCGAGGATGCAGTGCCGTACCGATGTTCAGCTTCACGGTTGCTGATAGCGCCCCGCATGTCGCCTGAGCCGATGCACTGCCGTATCCCACTCAGACTCGGCCGAGGATGCAGTGCCGTACCGATGTTCAGCTTCACGGTTGCTGATAGCGCCCCGCATGTCGCCTGAGCCGATGCACTGCCGTATCCCACTCAGACTCG
>NZ_JBOBFT010000020.1:0-55319 GCF_050587525.1 Plantibacter lichenum
CGGCTGCGGTCCGACCCGCGAGCGCGGGTGCGGTCCGACCCGCGCTCGCAGCGCAGGGGCGCGCGCACGCGAGCGCATCGCGCCGGGCGCAATAGAATCGGGGTCTGGCGCGATGCCGATGCGGAGAGGACGCTCACGATGGTCGACTACACGGTCCGGCGAGCACGAACGAGCGACGTCCGCCGCATCCAGTCCCTCGTCGAACCGCTCGTGCAGGAACGCATCCTCCTCGGCAAGGACGACGTCGTGTTCTACGAGGCCGTTCAGGAGTTCCGAGTCGCGGAGACGAGCGACGGCGAGATCATCGGCTGTGGGGCGCTCCACGTCCTCTGGGAGGACCTCGGCGAGGTCCGCACGCTCGCCGTGGCCCAGCACGTCCTCGGAACCGGTGTGGGGCACGCCATCGTTGCACGCCTCGAAGCCGACGCCATCGAGCTCGGCCTCAGCCGTCTGTTCTGCCTGACCTTCGAGGTGCCGTTCTTCACGAAGCACGGCTACCAGCCGATCGGTGAGGACATCGTTCCCCCAGAGGTCTACGCGCAGCTCGTGCGCTCCTCGGACGAGGGCGTCGCAGAGTTCCTGGAGCTCGCGCGGGTGAAGCCGAATACGCTCGGCAACACGCGCATGCTCAAACTTCTGAACGTCTGATCCGCTCCGATTTCGCCACGGCGGGTCGCGTGTCTGACGCACGCATTCTTGCGGACTGATCTGGGATTCATTCGATTCGTATGAGGCTGCTCCGCGGGGTCTGTTTCGTGTTCGGATTTACCTCCCGTTCACATTGAGGGTGGCTTTGCGTCACGCATCTCCATTAGCTTGTGAGGCACTGTCCCTGTTCTGTCCCGTGAACAGGGCACACGCATGGTCGTGTGCACACCTCGAAACAGATCCTCGATACGGAGCCTCATGTCGTCGTCCGCCCCTCCACATCCTTTGCGCAGATTCTCGCGCCTGACCGCGTTCGCAGCCCTCGCCGGGCTCGTCGTCGCACCCCTCGCGGCCCTTCCCGCCGCAGCAGCTCCCGACGGCAGCGATGTCGTCATCAACGAAATCTACGCGGCCGGCGGCAACAACGGCTCTGTGTACAACCGCAAGTTCGTCGAACTCCACAACCCCTCCTCAGCACCGGTCAATGTCGACGGGTGGTCGGTTCAGTACCGCAGCGCATCGGGCGTCGGAGCCGCGAACAACGTCGTCGCCCTCACCGGCACGATTCCCGCCGGAGGCTTCTACCTCGTCGGGGGCGCCCCGGGCGCGAACGGTGCTGCTCTCCCCGCCGTCCCCGACGCGATCGGTAGCCTCAACCCCTCGGCGTCCGCAGGGACGCTCGCACTCGTGCGCACTGCCACTGCGGTCACTCTTCCTGCGGGCGACTCGTCGGCCAATCCCGACGTCGTCGACCTGGTCGGATACGGATCGTCGAACACCTTCGAAGGCGCCGCAGCGCCGGGCCCGAACGCTGTGAAGTCGCTCGTTCGCACGAACTTCGCGGACACGAACAACAACAGCTCCGACATCACGCTCACTGACGCGCTGACGCCGCAGAACAGCGCATCGCCGGTCGAGTTGCCCGGAACGACGCCCGAGCCGACCCCCACGCCCACTCCGCAGCCCACGGAGACCGTGCCGCCCGTCGACCCGACGAACGTCGCGATCGCCGACATCCAGGGCACCGGTGCAGCGAGCCCCATCGTCGGCCGGACGGTCACCACGAAGGGCTTCGTCACCGCCAGCTTCCCCGAGGGCGGCTTCAACGGCTACTACCTGCAGACGGAGGGCACGGGCGGCGCGCTCGACCTCTCCAAGCACACCGCATCCGACGGCATCTTCATCTACTCGCCGAAGACCGTCGGCACGGTCGCGGTCGGCCAGTACCTGCAGATCACGGGCAAGGTCGCGGAGTTCTACGGCCTCACGCAGCTGACCGTCGACGACACCGCGGCCGTCAAGCAGCTCGATGCCACGAGCGTCGCAGCACCGATCCCCGCAGCCGTCGAGTTCCCGGACAACGACGTACAGCGCGAGAGCCTCGAGGGCATGCTCCTCGCTCCCGCCGGCGCGTACACGGTCACCGACAACTACCGCACGAACCAGTACGGCGAAGTCACGCTCGCAGCGGCCGACAAGCCGTTCCTGACCCCGACGGTCGCCGGCAAGCCGAACAGCGATGCGTTCAAGGCCGAGACCGATCGGGTCGCCAAGCAGAAGGTCATCCTCGACGACGGCGCCACGACCGACTTCCTGAAGCCCGCGAACACCGGTACCCCGGTCCCGTACGTGTCGACCACCGACCCGGTCCGGATCGGCGCCCCCGTCACGTTCACCAAACCCGTCGTGTTCGACTTCCGGAACGACGGCTGGAAGTTCCAGCCCACGACCGCGCTGACCCCGGCCAACGCTGCCGACGTCCAGCCGGCCACCTTCGCCGACACCCGCACCGCTGCCCCGGCAGAGGTCGGCGGTGACCTGAAGCTCGCGACGTTCAACGTCCTGAACTACTTCCCGACCACCGGCGCCGACCGCACCGGCTGCACGTTCTACACCGACCGCGAGGGCAAGCCGACGACCGTCAACAAGTCCGACGCGGCTGGCTGCGGCGTGCGTGGCGCGGCGGACAAGGCCAACTTCGAGCGTCAGCAGGCGAAGATCGTCGAAGCGATCAACGCGCTCGGCGCCGACGTCGTCTCCCTCGAGGAGATCGAGAACTCCCTGACCGTCGGCAAGGACCGCGATGACGCGCTGGGCAAGCTCGTCGCCGCGCTCAACGCCAAGGCCGGAGCCGGCACGTGGTCGTTCGTCCCGTCGCCGTCCAAACTGCCGACGGACGAGGACCTCATCCGCACGGGCTTCATCTACAAGTCCGCGAAGGTCGAGACGGTGGGGGAGACGCACATCCTCATCGGTTCGAAGGCGTTCGACAACGCCCGTGAGCCCGATGCGCAGGCGTTCAAGCCGGTCGGCGGCGACAAGGACTCCACGTTCCTCGTCATCTCCAACCACTTCAAGTCGAAGAGCACGGGCCCCGCGGCCACGGGCGACAACGCCGACACCGGGCAGGGCGCCTTCACGGGCGACCGCGTCCGTCAGGCGACGGCGCTCGTCGAGTTCTCGACCGGTCTGCAGAAGGACCTCGGCACCTCGAAGGTGTTCCTCGTCGGCGACTTCAACTCGTACGACGCTGAAGACCCCATCGACGTCATCCGCGACGCCGGCTACACGAGCCTCGAAGGCGCGACGGGTAAGTACACCTACGCGTACAACGGCGCGGTCGGCTCCCTCGACCACGTGTTCGCCTCCGCCGACGCGAAAGCGCTCGTCACCGGTTCCGACGTGTGGAACATCAACTCCGTCGAGTCGATCGCCCTCGAGTACTCGCGCTTCAACGCGAACGTCACGAACTTCTACCAGCCGGACGCCTACCGTTCCAGCGACCACGACCCCGTGGTCGTCGGACTCGGCTTCCAGTCGAAGGACGCGACCGTCAACCTGCTGAACATCAACGACTTCCATGGCCGGATCGATGCGAACACCAACAAGTTCGCGGGAACGATCGAGCAGCTGAAGGCGAAGTTCGGCCCTGACCAGACGGCGTTCATCTCCGCGGGTGACAACATCGGCGCATCGCTGTTCGCGTCCTCCTCGCAGAAGGACCAGCCGACGATCGATGTGCTGAACGCACTCGACCTCAAGGCCTCGGCCGTGGGCAACCACGAGTTCGACCAGGGCTACCGTGACCTCGTCGACCGCGTGGTCGACGGTGGCAACAACGCCAAGTTCACCTACCTGGGCGCGAACGTCTACGAGAAGGGCACCACCAAGCCCGCATTGCCCGAGTACGCGCTCATCGAGGTCGACGGCCTCAAGGTCGCCGTCATCGGCGCCGTGACCGGCGAGACCCCGACGCTCGTGTCGCCCGGCGGCATCACGGACCTGGAGTTCGGCGATCCCGTCGAAGCCGTCAACCGTGTCGCGGCCCAGCTGACCGACGGCGACCCGTCGAACGGTGAAGCCGACGTCATCGTGGCCGAGTACCACGAGGGCGCTGGAGCGGGAACGCCCGACGGCGCGACGCTCGAGCAGGAGATCGCAGAAGACGGCGCATTCACCGACATCGTCACCAAGACGAGCCCGGCAGTCGCCGCCATCTACACCGGCCACACGCACAAGCAGTACGCGTGGGACGCACCGATCCCCGGCAAGGCCGGCAAGACGCGGCCGATCCTCCAGACCGGCAGCTACGGCGAGTTCATCGGCCAGATCACCCTGACCGTCGACCGCTCGACGCACGAGGTCACGGCGTACACGGCGAAGAACGTGGCTCGCACCACGGTCGACGACGCGACGCTCATCTCGACGTACCCGGCCGTCGCGGCCGTCGACGTCATCGTCAAGGACGCACTCGCGAAGGCCGCCGTACTCGGCAACAAGGTCGTCGCGAGCGCAAGTGCCGACATCACCCGCGCATTCAACAACGGTGTGAAGGACGACCGTTCGGCCGAATCCACCCTCGGTGGGCTCGTGGCGGACTCGCTCCTCGCATCGCTCGCGACCGCGGACCGCGGTGGCGCCGAGATCGGCATCGTGAACCCCGGCGGCATGCGTGAGGAGCTCAAGCAGGGCGACATCACGTA
Organism: Plantibacter lichenum; assembly: GCF_050587525.1. Classification (NCBI taxonomy): domain Bacteria; kingdom Bacillati; phylum Actinomycetota; class Actinomycetes; order Micrococcales; family Microbacteriaceae; genus Plantibacter; species Plantibacter lichenum. The sequence continues at coordinate 4,632 of NZ_JBOBFT010000020.1, forward strand.
CGCGCAGGCGAACGCGGTGCTCCCGTTCCTCAACAACCTCTGGACGACGTCGCTCACGGGCGCGCAGTTCAAGACGGTGCTCGAGCAGCAGTGGCAGCGCGACGCGAAGGGCGAGATCCCGTCGCGTCCGTACCTGCAGCTCGGTCTGTCGAAGAACGTGCAGTACACCTTCGACCCGACCCGTGCAGAGGGCGATCGGATCACCGGCATCACGGTGAACAACCAGCCGATCGACCCGAAGCGCAGCTACCGCATCGGATCGTTCAGCTTCCTCCTCCAGGGCGGCGACAACTTCCGTGAGTTCGCGAAGGGCTCAGGCACCAAGGACTCCGGTCTCGTCGACAGCGACGCGTGGATCAGCTACCTCGCGACCAAGTCGCCGGTGGCGCCCGACTTCAACCGCCGCAGCGTCCAGGTCTCCGGTGTCCCCACCGCGGCCGTGAAGCCGGGTGAGACGGTCACGTTCGACGTCGCCAAGCTCGACCTCACGTCGACCGGTAGCCCCGTGAACGCGACCCTCGGGATCGAGTTCAACGGTGCAGCCGTCGGCACGGTGCCGATCACGAAGGGCGCGGCGACCGTGTCCTTCACGGTTCCGAAGGCCGCAGCCGGTGCTGCGACCGTCCGGGTGACCGCGCTCGAATCGAGCACCACTGCGACCGTGCCGCTCACGATCGCTCCCGTGCCGGTCTCGGACGACGCCCTCACGGATGCGCTGAAGGACCTCATCAAGTCCCTCACCGACCTCGTGCGAGGCAAGACGGCGACCGTCTCCATCGGCACCGGCCACGCGGGCGCCTGGGTCAGCGTGTGGCTGCACTCCGAACCCGTGCTCCTCGGCGACGGCCTCGTGCAGGTGGGCGAAGACGGCAACGTCAGCGTCCTGGTCCCGAAGGACGCGCCGCTCGGCGAGCACAAGCTCGTCGTGCAGGCTGCGGACGGATCGGTCATCGGTTGGCAGAACGTCACCGTCAAGGATGCTGCGGTCACCCCTGGTGACGGCGGCGGCAACGGCAGCGGGAACGGTGCCGGGGCCGGCGGATCGACCGGTGGCTCCTCGTCCGGCAAGCTCAGCTCCACCGGTGTCGAGCTGTGGGCGGGTGTCGGCTTCGCAGCCCTCCTGCTGATGGCAGGCATCGCGACGATGCTCGTGCGCCGCGCCCGCCAGGGTCGCGTCGAGAGCATCGCGGATGGAGCGGGTTCCACCGGATCTGACGGACCGGCCACCAGCTAGTCCCGACTGAACCGCATCGATCGAGGGGTCGTCGCCGAGAGGCGGCGGCCCTTCGTCGTGCGCGGCGGCGAGCCAAGCGGCCCGTGCGGTCGGCGGCGTTTACCCTGGTCGTATGACGTCGAGCCAGACCCCGGGAGCCAGGCCGTCCGCCGCCGTCTACCGTCGGCGCCGGTTCGCCGTGCTCTTTGCCCTCGTCGCGGTCATCGTCATCGTCGTGCTGCTGCTCGTGCGTCCGGGATCCGGATCCGAGATCGCAGCGATGACGACCTCGACGCCGAAAGCGACGACGACCACACCCGCCACCACGCCCCCCGCCGACGCGACGCCCCCGCCCATCTCCGATGCGGCGACCGCCGACTCCGGTGAAGCGAAGGCGTGCGTTGCGGACGACATCCGGGTCGACGCCATCACGAACGCCACGAGCTATGCCGCCGGTGAGCAGCCGCAGCTGTCGCTGAGCATCACCAACACGGGCGCGGCGCCGTGCACGATGAACGCGGGCACGAGCCAGCAGGTCTTCACCGTGCTGAGCGGCGACGAGGTCTACTGGACGTCGACCGACTGCCAGACGGCGCCGAGCGACCAGGACGTGCTGCTCGAACCGGGCAAGACGGTCAGCTCGAATCCGCCGATCACCTGGGACCGCACGCGCTCCGCGCCCGACACCTGCAGTGCCACTCGTGATCCCGTACCCGCAGCCGGTGCCTCCTATCACTTGAAGACATCGATCGGCGGCTTCGCGTCGAAGGACTCTGCGCAGTTCCTGCTGAACTGACCGTAGGGCGGTTCGCTCTCGGCCGTACTCGGCCACGCTCGGCCCGACCTGAGCTGAGCGATCGGCCTGAGACAATGGAGACATGGCGAAGAAGAAGCCCGAGTTCCGGTCAGAAGAGCTTGCCGCCGCGCTTGCCGCAGGTGACATGGCCGCCGTCGCGTATGCACTGCGGCACGGGCGGTTCGTCGTCCCGCTCATGAAGGCGGCGCCGCGAGACAAGCCGAGCGATCCGGGCGAGGTGTGGATGTTCCGCCAGCCGGAGACCGCGCGCCTCGCGCTCCTGCTGTTCTCCGACGCGAAGAACAAGCCCGCTGCGCTGCCGCCGTTCGTCGGGTTGCAGGACGGCGCCTGGTTGCGCGGGTTCCTGCGCACCTACGGGGACGACATCGAGACCGTCCTCTTCGACATCGCCGGTCCGAACTCCATGCAGGCCGACCCCGTCGAGCTCCTGCGCGTGCTGGACCTGGAGGTCCCTGCGTCCGAGTGACGGTGCGGTGCAGGTGCTGCGCGAGTGCTGCGCAGGCGCTGCACAGGCCGACCGCCTGCGCCGTGCTGCCTGAGAGAAGGAGAACCGCGCGACAGGAGGACGGTCTCCGCGATCGGACCCTTCTCTCGCGCGGTTCTCCTGCTGTGGTGCAGGTGCCGTCCGGCGACGAGCGGGTGCCCGGCCGCGGCTCAGAACGACGCGTCGAGTTCGCGGTCCATGGCGGAGCTCGCCGCCATCGTGGTGCGGCGGAGTGCTTCGCGGAGGTGGCCGACTTCGGAGTCGAGCAGGGTGTCGTAGCCGAGCCGCTTCGCTTCCGAGATGCGCTGCTTCGATGCCGCGACGGGCCGGACCTCGCCCGCGAGGCTGATCTCGCCGCAGGCCGCGAGCGTGTGGAGCACGGAGCTGTCGCCCGCAGCCGAGGCGATGGCGATGGCGATCGCCAGGTCGGCCGCCGGTTCGATGAGGCGGACGCCGCCGACCGTGGAGACGTACACGTCCTTGTCGCCGAGCGGGATGCCGATGCGTCGTTCGAGGACGGCGAGCAGCATCGCGACCCGGGAGGAGTCCACGCCGTTGGTGACGCGGCGCGGGTTCGGTGCGCTGCTCTTGACGACGAGGGCCTGCACTTCCACGGGGAGCGCGCGGCGCCCTTCCATCGCGATCGTCACGCACGTACCGGAGACGGCCATGCCGCGGCTGAGGAAGAGGCCGCTCGGGTCGGCGACCTCTGCGATGCCGTCGCCCGTCATCTCGAAGCAGCCGACCTCGTCGGTCGGGCCGAAGCGGTTCTTGAGGGCGCGGATGAACCGGAGGGCGGTGTGGCGGTCGCCTTCGAACTGGCAGACGACGTCGACGAGGTGTTCGAGGAGGCGCGGGCCGGCGATCGATCCGTCCTTCGTGACGTGGCCGACGAGGAGGACGGGGAGGTTCCGTTCCTTGGCGACACGGATGAGCGATGCCGCGACCTCGCGGACCTGGCTCGGTTGACCGGCGAGGCCGTCGGACAGGTGGGATGACACGGTCTGGACGGAGTCGACGATGAGGAGCTTCGGCTTCACCTGGTCGATGTGGCCGAGGATGGTGGCGAGGTCGGTCTCTGCGGCGAGGAAGAGCTCGTCGTGGAGGGCGCCCGTGCGTCCGGCCCGCAGGCGGACCTGGCTCACCGACTCCTCCGCGCTCACGTAGAGGACGCGCGAGCCGGTCTTCGCGGCGCGCGAGGCGACTTCGAGGAGGAGCGTCGACTTGCCGACGCCCGGTTCCCCGGACAGGAGGACTGCCGCACCAGGGACGATGCCGCCGCCCAGCACGCGGTCGAATTCGGCGATGCCGCTCGGCCAACGCGGTGCGTCCTGGGCGTTGGCCTCGGTGATCGGCCGGGCTGCCCGTTCCTCACTGATCTGCACGGCGACGAGGTTCCGCAGGATGCCGGTCTGGGCCGCTGCTTCCACGACGGTTCCCCACTGCTGGCACTCACCGCATCGGCCGGCCCACTTCGCGGTGGTCCACCCGCACTCGGAGCAGCGGAACGCGGGAGTGGATGCCTTGGCCATGCGGCAAGCCTACGTGCGGGCACCGACATCGGACGGGGACCCGGCGGCCTGTGGATGAGTGAGCCGGCGGGACCTGGGGACGGATCGCGTGTCCCGCGTGAGACGCATCGGTGGTGGCACCGACGAGGCGAGCTGCTGGGCGATCCTGGTGGCCTCGTCAATTCGCGTCGCGCGCGGTGATCCATTACACTCGATCCCGGTACCGTGTCCGAGCGGCCGAAGGTGCAACTCTCGAAAAGTTGTGTGCGTGAAAGCGCACCGTGGGTTCAAATCCCACCGGTACCGCCACAGAAACCCCCGCACATCCGGGCAATCGTGATGTGCGGGGGTTTCGTTGTTCGTAGCCGTGGACGACGCTCGTTCTCGTCCACCGCTGGGCTGCGCCTACGACGGGTTCTGCGCGGCGCCGGAGGGGATCGGTAGACTCGCGTCATGACCACGGCAGTTGATATCGAGCGCGAGTCGATCGCGTCGTTGTGTCGCGCCTACGGAGTTTCGCGTTTGCTCGTCTTCGGGTCTGCGGTTTCTGCCCGATTCGATCCGGTGCGGAGTGACATCGACTTCTTCGTTGATTTCGGTCCCGAGGTGACGGATCGGTTCGACGCGTATTTCGGCCTGCAGGAGGATCTCGAGGCATTGTTGGGTCGACGGGTCGACCTCGTGATGGCCGGAGCCGTGACGAACCCCTTCTTTGCACAGTCCGCGCTCGCTTCTGCCGAGGAACTCTATGCAGCCTGAGTCTGCGGCTCTGCTCTGGGACGTGCAGAACGCTGCATCGCGCATTGCGACTTTCATCGACGGCCTCACGCCGGATTCGTACGCGGCTGATGAACTGCGCAGATCAGCCGTCGAGCGTCAGCTGCTCATCGTCGGCGAGGCGTTGAATCAGTTGCGGAAGGTGGACCAGGAGACTGCTGAGCAGATTCCGAATCTGTCGCGAATCATCGGATTGCGCAACGTTCTCGCTCACGGCTATGCCGTCGTCGACGACACCGTCGTGTGGCTCGCTGCTTCCAGTCGGGTACCGGAGCTCCTTGAGCGCGTTCGGATCCTCCTCGCTAGCGCCTGAGGCTCGTCTCTCTGGCCTCGATGACCGTGCGTGGCCTAGGGTCGAGCATGCTCATCTGGATCAACGGCATGTTCGGGGTCGGCAAGACGCAGACGGCGAATGAGCTGCGGCAGCGACTTCCCGGCAGCACGATCGCGGATCCGGAACTGCCAGGCATCGGCGTTCAGCGCATGTATCCGGTCACCCTCCGGAGTGATTTCCAAGAGAGCGAGTGGTGGGCGCCGCTCATCACCACGGTGCTCGTGGATCTCGCTGAACGGCACCCCGGCCCGATCCTGGTGCCGATGACGATCACGGATCGACGGCTGATGGACAGCATCGTCGGCGGTCTTCGGGGCGCCGGCCATGACGTTCGCCATGTGACGCTGCTCGCGGCGCGGGAGACCATCGCGGGGCGGCTCCGGAAGCGTCTGGACGGGCCGAAGAGCTGGGCGGCGCAGCAGTTCGACACGCGCGCAGCACTCCTTGAGGACCCTGCGTTCGCGACCCACATCGACACGACCGGCCGCAGCATCGCGGACGTCGCTTAAACGGTCGCACGCGAAACCGGTCTGCAGCTCGGCCCGCGTGAACGCAACCTGCTTCGCTCCGCCTGGCGACGTGCGGCGGGATGGTCAGCGGCCCTTCGCGGGTGAGCATTCGGGCGTCTCGGGCTGCGAGAAACGCATGTTGGCAGATGCTCGCGAGAGCTTGGATCGAAGCGATGGTGGCACGAAAACGTTCCAGAAACGCCACAGACTGGCACGGAAACCGTTCAGCGCGTGCCTGAACAACGGAGCGTACGACGCGGAGGAGAAGCGCTACGGCGCGGACTCCGAACCGTGGAGGAGACCCGAAGTCAGTTGCCGGCGGATGCCGACGCAGGCACGGAGACCCCGGCGAGCTGGGAGGCGAGCAGCGCCTCGTAGGCGCGCTTCGCCTCGGCGTGGACGTCGCGACCCTTGCGCGTGATGCCGACGAAGAGGGAGCGTCGGTCGAAGGTGCACTCGCTGCGCTCGACCATGCCGGACTTCTGCAGGCGGTCGACGACTCGGGAGAGGGCGCTCTGCGTCATGGGCGTCTCGGCGACGAGGTCGCGCATGGTGCAGTCCTCGCCCTGGGCGACGGCCACGAGGTCGAGCACCTCGAACTCGCTGAGGCCCAACTGGAACCCGTCCTGCAACGCGCGGTCCAGCATCGACGACGTGGAGAGGTAGACGCGCTGCATCTCGCGCCAGTTGTCGATGGCTTCCGATTCCGTGCTCACAACTTCGAGTGTACGCGCGGTTCTCGGATCCAGACCCCTTCATTTTATGATTTTGCATAGTATGCACGCGCATTACATTCCGTGTCATATAGTTATCCGGTGTCTACATCCACCATCCCCACCAGCATCCCTACCCCTGAGGTCGTCGCATCGGCCAAGTGGGGCAAGGCCGCCTGGTTGTTGCTCATCGTCGTCTGCGTCGTCGTGGCGCTCGACGGCCTCGACGTCTCCATGGTCGGCGTCGCCCTGCCGTCCATCGGCACCGAACTCGGCCTCGAGACCACCTCCCTCCAGTGGATCGTCTCCGGCTACGTCCTCGGCTACGGCAGCCTCCTGCTCCTCGGCGGACGCCTCGCCGACCTGCTCGGCCGCCGCAAGCTCCTCCTCATCGCCCTCGCCGTCTTCGCCGTCGCCTCGCTCGCCGGCGGACTCTCGAGCGACCCCACCATGCTCATCGCCACCCGCTTCATCAAGGGCGTCGCCGCCGCGTTCACCGCTCCCGCCGCGTTCTCGCTCATCACGACCAACTTCGCGGAAGGCCCCGTCCGCAACCGCGCGATCTCGATCTTCACGATCTTCGCGGCGAGCGGCTTCTCCCTCGGCCTGATCGTCGGCGGGCTCATGACCTCGCTCAGCTGGCGTTGGACGTTCCTCTTCTCCGTGCCGTTCGCGCTCGCCGCGATGATCCTCGGCTTCTTCTTCATCCCGAAGGACAGCAAGGCGAAGACGGGCGGGCACGACATCTGGGGTGCGGTCACCCTCGCCATCGGCATGCTCGCGCTCGTCTACACGGTGGTGTCGGCACCGTCGGTGGGCTGGGGCTCGCTCCAGACGATCGGCGGACTCGTGTTCTCCGTCCTCGTCCTCACGGCCTTCGTCCTCATCGAACTGCGGGTGAAGCACCCGCTCATCCGCTTCGGCATCCTCCGCGAAGGCGGCGTGTGGCGGGCGAACGTGAGCGCCATCGCCCTCTTCGGCTCCTACGTCGCGTTCCAGTTCATCCTGACGCTCTACCTGCAGGACATCCTCGGCTGGTCGCCGCTCGGGATGGCGCTCGCGCTGCTCCCGACGGGCGTCGTGGTCCTGGCGAGCGCGCCGTTCGCGGATCGGCTCATCGACCGCTTCGGCTCGAAACGACTGATCCCGATCGCCCTCGGAGCGCTCGCGATCGGCTACCTGCTGTTCCTGCGCATCGGCACCACCCCCAACTACGTGCTCGACATCCTGCCGTCTGTCCTCCTGCTCGGCGTCGGATTCGGCATCGGATTCCCGTCCGTCCAGGTGCAGGCGACCGCCGGCATCCACGACGACGAGCAGGGGCTCGCCGCAGGGCTCGTGCAGACGAGCTCGCAGGTGGGCGGGGCGCTCGCGCTCGCCGTCGCGGCAGCGCTCATCGCGGGTGCGGCGCCCGGTCCGGACGCGACGTCCGCTGCGATGCTCGACCAGTTCCGACCTGGGCTGTTCCTCAGTGCTGGGATCGCCGTCATCGGATTCGCGGTCGCTGCGTGGCCGCGTGGTCGGTCGCGTGGTGGGGCGCCCTTGGCCTCCGCTTCCGCCTCGCCCGTTGCTGCTCCGGGCCCGCGCGACTAAGTCCATTCGCTCTCGAAAGCCTCGGCTGTTCCCGCCATCGTGACCATCGCGATCGGGGCGGCCGGGGCTTTCGGCGTTGGTGGGGACGGGCGGTTGAGGAGCAGGCCGGGCCGCCTCGCAGCTGGCATCATGGGCGGATGATCACCGAACATGCGCTCCTGCCCGTCATCGCCGGCCGTGAGGTCGAGTTCGAAGACGCATTCGCGGAGGCCCGCGGGATCATCTCGGCGATGCCGGGGTTCCGCTCGCTTTCGCTGTCCCGATCGGTCGAAACGCCGAACGTGTACCTGCTCCTCGTGGAGTGGGACACGATCGAGGATCACACGATCGGCTTCCGCGGGTCGGCGGAGTACCAGGACTGGCGTGCCCTGCTCCACCGCTTCTACGAGCCGTTCCCGATCGTGGAGCACTTCACGCGCGTCGTGTGATCCCGTCGGCGGGCGGTCGCGTCAGCGGAACATCGCCTCAGTGGAACGCGAGCCAGACGAGCCCGGCGGCACCGACCGCGAGTGCCCAGCTCACCATGCTGCCGACGAGGAAGGTCTCCGCGTTGCGCCCCGTCGCACCGTCCTTCGAGATCTCCGGGAAGCGGACGATGCCCTTCGCGGCGATGATGGCGGCGACGACGGCATACGCGTTCGTGAGGAGGAGGGCGACGAGGACGAGCCGCTCGAGCGGACCGATGAGGCGGCCACCTTTCAGGGTGCTCACGCGGCTGGGCTGCGCTGCGGGCGGCTGTTCCGATATCGATTCCGGTGCGGGGGCGGGCTGCTGCCACCAGCGACGCCTGCGGGCGCGGGCGCGGGGCGAGTGCGTGGCGGCGGCGTGAGCGGTGGCGTGCGGCGGAGTCGGGCTCGGGGTGCTCTCCGCGTCCTCCAGCTCGTCACGGAGCGCCGCTCGGACGAGCACGTTGGCGGATTCCAAGAGGAACAGGGTCACCGCGATCGCCATCGCGACGCCTGTGGCCGGCGCCCCTAGGATCCAGAAATCGGGGGAGTCGAGCGTCCACCCGTCGATTCGCCACTCCGGTTGCGGCAGGCCTCCCGCGAACAGGACGAGTGCGGCGAGCGTGACGAGGAGCACGGCGACGGGCACCAGTCCGAGGCGAGGCGCGTCTGCGGAGCCGCGTCGTCGCATCGTGCTCCACCAGAAGACCGCGACGGCGACGGCGAGGATCCAGGCCCACAGCGGAGTCCGCACGGCAATGGTGAACCACAGGGCGCCCGCCCACGCGATCGGCACGATGCACCAGGTGGCGATCGCGTTGCCGCGTGCGCGGACGAGGTCGGCCGATCCGACGAGGAAGAGGAGGAGGGCGGCGGCGATCATGCGGTTCGCTCCTTCGTGGTGCGTTCGGGGGAGCCGGCCCCGGTGAGCGCGGTGAGACCCGTGAGCAACGCTGGCACGCCGGACCGCTGCGACGCCTGCGACACGGCGGACTGGGAGATCCCGAGTTCCGTCGCGAGCGATTGCTGGTTGCGTCCCTGCATCGTGCCGAGGGCGATGTGCTGCTCGCGGTCATTCATCCGTCCGATGAGGTGGTCACGGAGGAGGAGGTAGGCGTTGACGAGGCCGGGGTCGTGCGGCGCCTCTACGGGGTCCTCCGCTCTGAACCAGCTGCGTGTGCTGGGGACCCGTTTGTCTTCCAGCCGGTGCGCTTCGGTGATCGCGTCCCTCGCCGTCCACCAGCCGGGGCCGTCCTGGATGGGCATCCAGGTGCCCTCGCCGACCTGTTCGATACCGCCGTGGCCGATGCCGAAACGGCAGTCGACGCCTGCGGGCAAGCTCAAACGAACGAGTGTCGTCGCGAGGATGGCATCCGGGAGGGAGCGGTAGGCGCCCTGGAACTCGTCGCCGATCGTGAAGGCGAGCGGCTGGACGGCATCGATCGTCTCGTTGGCATCGATGAGCGCACGTTCGATCAGCGGTTGCAGGCGGGGGCGGTCGTCGATGTCCCGTGAACTGACGAGATCACCGATGACGGTCGTTGCACGCATCCGGTCGGGCATGCGGCCAGTGTAGTTGGAACCACCGATATAAGCCAGGTTCTTATAAAGCGTCAATATAAGGAATGGGCTTATAAGAGAGGAAAAGAAGCTCTGCGGTGATCCCGCGCGGGCGCTCCACGGCGAGGCACCCCTGGCACGGACCTCAGGGCGCGGTGCCGATCCGTCCTCGTCCGAACGGAAGCCACGGGGCGCGATAGGCGAGCGGCGTGGGCGCATCGGCCCCGGCTGGAACAGTCGACGAGGCTTCCCCGAATCGCCACAGGCGGTTGTAGAGGAAGACCTCGATCGTCGTGGCGCCGTCTGCCGCGATCTGCCACGTGCCGGTGCCCCACTGTGCAGGGTGTCCGCGGCCGTCGAAGACGATCGTGGGTCTGGGGAACCAGCCGAGCCAGGGCTTCCGGAGCGTGAGTTCGAGGCGGCGGGTCGGTGCGGCGGGTTCCGGGGTCACGCAGTCAGCCTAAGGGGTGTGCTCGCGTCGTCAGACGGCCACGAGGAGTCCGGCGATCGAATCGAGCGCGCCCGGGACGAGGCGGTAGTAGGCCCAGGTGCCCCGCTTGTCGCGAGACAGGATGCCCGCCTCGACGAGGATCTTGAGGTGGTGCGACACGGTCGGTTGCCCCAGCCCGAGCGGTTCGGTCAGGTCGCAGACGCATGCCTCGGCATCATCGTGCGCAGCGACCATGGAGATCAGTCGGAGGCGCGCGGGGTCCGCGACGGCCTTGAGGGTCTTCGCGAGGGCCTCGGCTCGTTCCGGCGAGATCGCTTCTCGAGTGAGCGGGGCGGCGCACGTCGAGACGTCCGTGAGCGGGAGCAGTTCGGTGACCGACATGTGGACCCTCCAAAGAATTGACAGGCATCGATATTGTAGCAATACTCTGTATCGATGTTTGTCGATATTGATGGATGTCGATGAATTGTCCGAGACGACCGTCTGAGGAGATGCATGTCCGACGTGACCACGTCCGTGAAACTCGGCACCGCCGACCGATTCCTTCCGCTCTGGATCCTGCTCGCCATGGGCGCCGGACTCCTCCTCGCCGTGTTCGTGCCCGCCGTCGGAGAGGCCCTGCACGCCGTCCAGATCGGTTCGGTGAGCATCCCCATCGCGATCGGACTCCTCGTCATGATGTACCCGGTGCTCGCGAAGGTCCGATACGCGGACGCTGCCGCCGTCGCAGGGGATCGTCGACTGCTGGTCTCTTCCCTGGTCATGAACTGGCTGGTGGGTCCAGCTCTGATGTTCGCCCTCGCGTGGCTGCTCCTCCCCGACCTGCCCGAGTATCGGACCGGTCTGATCATCGTCGGACTGGCCCGCTGCATCGCCATGGTCCTCATCTGGAACGACCTCGCCTGCGGAGATCGAGAAGCGGCCGCTTTCCTCGTCGCCGTGAACTCCGTGTTCCAGGTCCTCGCATTCGGTGTCCTCGGCTGGTTCTACCTGCAGGTCCTCCCCGCATGGCTCGGGCTGCCGACGACGAGCGCGGACTTCTCCATCTGGGCGATCACCCTGAGCGTCGTCGTCTTCCTCGGCATCCCGCTCGTTGCGGGGTATCTGACCCGTCGCATCGGGGAGTCGACGAGGGGACGGACCTGGTACGAGCATCGGTTCCTGCCGCGGGTCGGGCCGTTCGCGCTCTACGGGCTCCTGTTCACGATCGTGATGTTGTTCGCGCTCCAAGGGAGACAGGTCATCGACCGGCCGTTCGACGTCGTTCGCATCGCGCTGCCATTGCTCGTCTACTTCGCGGTCACGTTCCTCATCGGCTTCGTCCTCGGCAAGCTGATCGGCCTCGGGTACGCGCGCACCACGACCCTCGCGTTCACCGCCGCGGGCAACAACTTCGAACTCGCGATCGCCGTGGCCATCGGCATGTTCGGCGCCACGAGCGGTCAAGCGCTCGCCGGGATCGTCGGTCCGCTCATCGAGGTCCCCGTCCTCGTCGCCCTCGTCTATGCCGCCCTCTGGCTGCGTCCCCGCCTGTTCCCCGCCACGAAGATCGAGCACGACACCGCCCCGCTCGACTCCACACCCGCCTGATCACCATCGAAGGAGAACCCATGTCGACCACGATCCACAACCCACTGTCCGAGAAACCGTCCGTGCTCTTCGTCTGCGTCCACAATGCCGGCCGTTCCCAGATGGCTGCGGGGTATCTTGCCGCGCTCGCCGGGGATCGTGTCGAGGTCCTGTCAGCGGGGAGTGAGCCGAAGGACGAGATCAATCCGGTCGCGGTCGCTGCGATGGCGGAGGTGGGCATCGACATCGCGAACAACATCCCGAAGGTGTTGACGACGGAGGCGGTGCGGGATTCCGATGTCGTGATCACGATGGGGTGTGGTGATGCGTGTCCGATCTTCCCGGGCAAGCGATATGAGGACTGGGCGTTGGAGGATCCTGCCGGGCAGGATCTGGAGGCGGTGCGTCCGATCCGTGATGCGATCAGGGCGCGGGCCGAAGCGCTGCTCGCCGACATCCTCCCGACGAACGCCTGAACGTCGCCATGACCATCGAGAACGTCGTCGTCGTCGGCTCCGGACCCGCCGGCTACACGGCAGCGATCTACCTCGCCCGCGCGGGTCTGCATCCCGTCGTCATCACCGGTTCGGTCGACGCGGGCGGTGCCCTGATCAACACGACCGAGGTCGAGAACTTTCCCGGCTTCCCCGACGGAATCATGGGGCCGGAACTCATGGAGAACATGCGTCGGCAGGCCGAACGCTTCGGCGCCCGCATGATCATCGACGATGCGACGGCACTCGACCTCACGGGACCCGTCAAGACCGTGACGACCGGATCCAGCGGCTCATTCGACACCCGCGCAGTCGTCCTGGCGATGGGATCCGCGTACCGGAGACTCGACATCCCGGGCGAGGAACGGCTGACAGGGCACGGCGTCTCCTGGTGCGCGACATGTGACGGCTTCTTCTTCCGCGGGCGGGAGGTCGTGGTCGTCGGCGGCGGCGACTCAGCGCTCGAGGAAGCGATGTTCCTGACCCGGTTCGCGGATCAGGTCACGCTCGTGCATCGCCGAGGGACGTTGCGGGCCTCGAAGATCATGCAGGAACGAGCCCTCGCGAACCCGAAGCTGGCCATCAGATGGAACAGTGAAGTCGTCGAAGCCTTCGGCGCCGACGCACTCGACTCACTCCTCCTGCGCGACACCGTGACCGGCGAGGAATCCACCATCCGGGCCGCGGGCCTGTTCATCGCCATCGGGCACGATCCCCGCAGCGGGCTCGTCGACGGACAACTCGCGCTCGATGACGACGGCTACGTGCGCGTGTCGTCCCCGACGACCGAGACCGGGCTGGACGGCGTCTTCGCGGCCGGGGACCTCGTCGACCACCGCTACCGACAAGCGATCACAGCGGCCGGAACCGGGTGCGCCGCAGCGCAGGACGCCGAACACTTCCTCGCAGCCCGTGGCCTCGCGTGGTATCCGCAGGGAATCGGCGCCCTCGACGACACCCTCTCCGCATCCATCTGAAAGGCAGCACACCATGACATCGCATCCCACGACGCAGCCCGCAACAGCTGAGGATCGACGGGCCGGACTGCCCGTCGCGATCATCGGCGCGGGACCCGTCGGGCTCGCCGCCGCCGCGCAGCTCCTCGAACGCGGCATCGAGGTGATCGTGCTCGAAGCCGGAGACTCTGCGGGCGCCGCCGTGCTCGACTGGGGACACACGAGACTGTTCTCCCCGTGGGAGTACGTCGTCGACGAAGCGGCCGTCCGATTGCTCGACGACGCCGACTGGGAGGCGCCGCACGCGAAACGGCTGCCGTCCGGACGCGAGTTCGTCGAGCGCTACCTCGCACCGCTCGCCGCCACCGCGGAACTGGCCCCGCGCATCCGCTACGGCCATCGGGTCACGGCGGTCACGCGACAGGGGATGGACCGGACCCGCTCGGCCGGACGCGAAGCCGCACCCTTCCTGCTGCGCGTGGACGGCGTCGAGGGGCGGGGCGAGGTCCTCGCGCGCGCCGTCATCGACGCCTCCGGCACGTACTCGACGTCCAACAGCATCGCCTCAAGCGGGATCGAACCGCTCGGCAGCGACCTCGTCCGCGAGCACCTCAGTCGTGCGCTCCCCGACGTCCTCGGTACGGACCGCGCGCGCTTCGCAGGCAGGCATACCGTCGTCGTGGGCGCAGGACACTCCGCTGCGAACACACTGCTGAAGCTCGCCGCCCTCGCGGAGGACGAGCCGGGCACGACGATCACCTGGGCGATCCGTCGAGGGCGCCCGACACGGGTCTACGGCTCGCCCGCCGATGAACTCGAGGCGAGGGGTGCGCTCGGGAGCCTCGCCCACGGTCTCGTCCGATCGGGCGCGGTCGCGCTGCTCGAACGGTTCGAGATCGACGAACTCGCTCCCACGGACGACGGACAGGTGAGGATCCACGGCCGTCGTGCCGGCGAGCCGCTCGCGCTCGAAGCCGACGTCATCGTGAACGCCACCGGATTCAGACCAGACCTCGACCTCCTCAGGGAAGTCCGGATCTCCCTCGACGAGATCGTGGAGGCGCCGAAAGCACTCGCACCGCTCATCGATCCCAACGAGCACTCCTGCGGAACCGTCTATCCGCACGGCGTCGCCGAACTCGCCCATCCGGAGCGGGACTTCTACATCGCCGGGATGAAGAGCTACGGCCGCGCGCCCACCTTCCTGCTGCTCACGGGGTACGAGCAGGTCAGATCGATCGCGGACGAACTCGCCGGACGACACCAGGCGGCGAGGATAGTGCATCTTGTACTACCCGAGACGGGGGTCTGCTCGACCGATGACGGGTCGGGGTCGGGGACGGGTGCGGGGGCGTCGGGCTCGTGCGGGGTCGGTGTGCCGGCGTCGGATGCGTCCGTGTCGGATGTGTCCGTTTCGAACTCGTGCAGCACGTCCGACGGGGCTACGTGTGCTGCGCCGGGCGTGCCGGACGCATCGGTCGGGCCCCAGGCGCGGACAGCCCTTCCCCTCACACTCAACCGCTAGGTGCTGTTCACAACTCAGGACGGTCCCGGCATGTCGGCGCCGTTCGCCGGCGTGTCGGCGGCGACACGCCGCATCGCTCCTGAGTTGTGAACAGGGGCCGGGCGCACGCCGCCACGCTGGATGGCACACTGTCCGGATGGGAGAACAGCTCGCGGGCGGCAACATGAACGCCGTGGAACGCATCGGCGACACGGTCCATCGCGCCGCGGGTCCGTGGACGCCGACCGTCCACCGTCTGTTGGAGCACGTGCGTGCCGCCGGTGTCGAGTGGATCCCGGAACCGCTCGGAACGGACGAGCGCGGGCGGGAGGTGCTGTCCTACCTCGCGGGCGAAGTACCGCTCTACCCGCTGCCCGACTGGGTGTGGGCGGACTCCGTCCTGACCGATGCGGCCAGCCGACTGCGCATCTGGCACGATGCGACCGAAGATTTTCCACGCGCTGATGCCGTGTGGCAGCTGCCATCCCATGGAGCCGACGAAGTCATCTGCCACAACGACTTCGCGCCGCACAATCTGGTGTTCTCGAGTGGAGAGATCATCGGCGTCATCGACTTCGACACGGCATCGCCCGGCAACCGCTTGTGGGATCTGGCCTACCTCGCCACTCGCATCGTGCCGCTGGATCGCGCATCGGAGGGGCCCGATGCGGCGGGTACCGGTGAGGCTGCGATCGCGGCCCCGGACGCGGCTCCGATCGGACTTCCGGGTGGGGCGGCGATGCGCGATGAGCGGGTGCGGCGAATCCATATGCTGCTCGAGGCATACGGTTCGGGCGAGCCGGTTGGAGCGCTCATCGACACCGCGATCGAGCGGCTCGAAGACCTGGCGGTGTTCTCCGAACGCAAGGCCGTTGAGCTCGGCAAACCCGAACTCGACGAACACGCCGCGGGGTACCGGCTCGACGCGGCATCCCTCCGTCGGCAGTTCGCCGACACGGTCTGACCGTCGGTCGCCCTGCACGATTCATGACAGGCGCGTCTGGGGGTGTTCACAACTCAGGACGGCCCCGGCGTGTCGGCGTCGGACAGCGGCGTTTCGGCCGCGACGCGCCGCATCGCTCCTGAGTTGTGAACAGCGGTCCCGGCTAGTCGGCGTCGGTGAGGGTGCCCGCGTCGGTGGCGGTATCCGCGTCGGGGGCCAGGCCGAGCTCGCGCTCGAGGCCCTCGAAGATGCCGCCCTCGCCAGCGGCGAGCTTCGGGAGCACACCGATGGCGAGCAGGAACCACGGGAAGAGTTGCTGCGGGAACCGGCCGGCAAAGCTCGGCGAGAAGATGAGCCGGTCCTCGACGAGCGTCCCGCCATCGACCGCCGTCATCCGGTACTCGCAGGTCTGCGTGATCCCGCGCTGTTTGCCGCGCAACCGGTAGACGTGCGGCGATGCAGCCTCGATCGTCCGCCAACGCACTCGATCGTTCTCGCATTCCGGCCCGTGGACCTTGACCCAGCTGTCGCCGACTGCCGCGCGGAGTTCGCCATCGGGCTCGATCGCAACGGGGTGGTCGTCGAGGCGCTTGAGCGGGTCCGCGAGCAGCCGCCACACGGTTTCGGGCGGTGCTGCGATCACGCGGCTCGTGGTGAGGCTGCGGTAGGCCATGGGGCGGATCCTCTCGTCGTCGAGTCATCGAGTCATCGTGTGCGGTCATCGGGTGCGGGGTGTTCACAACTCAGGACGGGTGCGGCGTGTCGGATGCCGCACGCGGCGTGTCGGCCGCGACGCACCGAGGCGCTCCTGAGTTGTGAACAGTCTGCCAGGTGTCGAACGGATGTTGGATAGGTCTGGGGGGAGGGCCGATGCCGTGTGCCGGAGCGAGCGATGCCGTGGGCAGGAGCGAGTGATGCCGTGTGCCGGAGCGAGTGATGCGGCGTGCGGGAGCGAGCCGCTGACAGCGACGGGAGCCGGTGGTAGCGTCATCCTCATGACCCCGCAGGAGCTCGAGAATCTCGCGCACCTCCGCCGCGCCCGCGACCTCATCGACCGCGAGTACGCGAAGCCGCTCGACGTCCCGACGATCGCCGCACGCGCACTGATGTCACCCGCCCACTTCTCCAGGCAGTTCCGCGCGGCGTACGGCGAGACCCCCTACAACTACCTGATGACGAGGCGGATCGAGCGGGCGATGACGCTCCTTCGCAGTGGCATGAGCGTCACCGACGCGTGCATCGCCGTCGGCTGTACCTCCCTCGGATCGTTCAGCTCCCGCTTCACCGAGATCGCGGGCGAAACCCCCACCGCCTATCGTCTGCGGGAGCATCCGGCGGTCAACGCGATGCCCGCGTGCATCGTCAAGACGGCCACCAGACCGGCTCGTGACGGATCGAGCAGGATCCGAGAAGCGAACGCACGGACCGCTGTCTAGAGTTGCCGTCATGACCATCTCACTCCAATACGTGAACATCACCGTCAACGACGTCGACGAGTCGATCGCCTTCTACCGCGACGCGCTCGGCTTCGAGGTCCGCAACGACGTGGCGTCCGGCGGATTCCGCTGGGTCACGATCGGCAGCGGCGCCCAGCCCGGGGTCGAGCTCGTACTCTCCGAGCCGCACGCCGGCCGGTCCCAGTCCGACGGCGACGCTCTCCAGGAACTCCTGACGAAGGGGCTCCTGCCGATGCTCATCTTCCGTTCCGACGACGTCGACACGACCTTCGAGACCGCCCGATCCTTCGGCGCGGAAGTCCTCCAGGAGCCGATCGACCAGCCGTGGGGACCACGCGACTGCGCGTTCCGCGACCCGTCCGGCAACACCGTCCGGATCTCGCAGGCTGTCGCGGCCTGAGGCCGGCGGCGCCCCCTCAGCGAGGTGCGCGAGCGGTGCCGAGTGCACCGAGCCCTTCGCGGATGATGCGGCTGAGGAGCATTGCATATCGGCCGTCCGGGTCGAGGTCCGGATCGAAGACCGTGACCTGGGCGCCGACGGCGGTGGGGGCGAGGAGCCGGAGGAGTTCGATGAGCTCGTCCGCCTGCAGACCACCGGGGTCGGGGCTGTCGACGGCAGGGAACACGGCGGCGTCGAGGACGTCGATGTCGAGGTGCAGCCAGGAGCCGTCGGGCGCCGCATCGACGACGGATCGTGCGCGATGTGCGGTATCGACGACGCCGTGCGCTCGGACTTCGGAGGCGGTGACGACATCGCCGAGCAGCCGTCTGACCTCGACGAGCTCCTCGTCGTCGTCCCGTGCCCCGACGTGCACGACATCCGTCCCCGAGAACAGCGGGCCCATCCCATCGATGTCGCTGATCGCCGGCCAGTGCAGACCGATGGCCGCGGCCAGGTCCTCGCCGGCGAGACTCGCGCACTCGTCGCTGTTGCCCGGGTGGCGGAAGTCGGTGTGGCCGTCGATGTGGACGAGACCGTGTCGGCCGCGTCGGGCGAGCGCGAGTCCTGTACCGAGGAGGATCGAGCAGTCGCCGCCGAGGACGAGCGGGCGGTGGCCTGCATCGAGCACTGCGCCGATGCGATCGGCGAGGCGATGCGCGTGGTCGAGCACCGCATCCTGGTTGCGGATCCGGCCTGAGCCAGGGTTCGCGTCATCGACGTATCTGCCGGGGAGGACCACTCCGGCATCGATCGCGCCGTCGGCGAGCAGTGCCGCGTGGAGGCCTGCTTCACGCAGGGCTTCCGGCGCCTTCGACGTGCCCGGCGTCGATGTGGGTTCCGGTGGTCGCAGACCGAGGTTCGTGGGGGCGGAGACGATGGCGATCATGCGCTCACGCTACCGGCGGCCTCCGACGCCGTCCGTCTGCCCCGGCTCTGCGCTGTTCCGACGACGCTGACGCGGAGCAGGCGCAGGGGGAACGGGTTTCGCGGCGATGACAGCGGCGAGCGACACCTGTTCTGGACCGCGCTTCGTGGCGATGACGCAGTGCGCCGCATCACACGACACGAGTTCGCCGAGCGCGTCGGTCGCACCGGCAGTGCCGTCGTCCAGGCGGTATCGCACGACGACCCGCGTGCCGAGAGCCGCGCCCCGGAGGAACGCGACCGCGTGAGAGCCGAGCATCGCGTCGCCCTACCAGGAGGAGGGCGCGTAGTCCTTGAGGAAGACGCCGAAGAGCTCCTCGCCGGCCTCGCCGCGGACGATGGGGTCGTAGACGCGGGCGGCACCGTCGACGAGGTCGAGCGGAGCGTGGAAGCCCTCTTCGGCGAGACGCACCTTGGTGGGGTGCGGACGCTCGTCGGTGATCCACCCGGTGTCGACGCTCGTCATGAGGATGCCGTCGGTCTCGAACATCTCTCGCGCGCTCGTGCGGGTGAGCATGTTGACGGCGGCCTTCGCCATGTTCGTGTGCGGGTGGCCGGGCCCCTTGTACCCACGCCCGAAGACGCCCTCCATGGCGGAGACGTTGACGACGTACGTGTGCTTCGAGGGCGATGCCGCGAGCTGCGGGCGCAGACGGCTCACGAGGATGAACGGCGCGGTCGTGTTGGCGAGCTGCACTTCGAGCATCTCGAGCGGGTCGACCTCTTCCACGTTCTGCGTCCAGCTGTTGATGTGGTCGTGGTCTGGGAGGAGTCCGCCGGCGTCGATCGCGGTTCCGGCCGCCAGCCGTTCGAGCGATGACGAACCGGCCGACATCGCCGCTTCCGTCAGTGCTTCGGCCTTGGCTGCGGCCGCAGCGAGGATGGGGTGCGCCGACACCGATGCCGCGAGCGACAGCGGGTGCTGATCGTTCGTGTGGCCGAAGGTGACGAGCTCGGGGAGCGGGCCGTCGGGCAGGGGAGCGAGCTCGGCGTCGACGAGCGGCTGGTACGAGCCCTTCGTCCGGCGCACCGTCTGCGCGGCGTTGTTGATCAGGATGTCGAGCGTGCCCTGTTCGGCGACCGAGTCGGCGAGCGCGATGACCTGGGCGGGGTCGCGCAGGTCGATGCCGACGATGCGGAGGCGATGCAGCCAGTCCGCGGAGTCCGGCAGCGCGGAGAAGCGGCGGACGGCGTCACGCGGGAAGCGGGTGGTGATGGTCGTGTGCGCACCGTCGCGGAGGAGACGCAGGGCGATGTACATGCCGATCTTGGCCCGCCCACCGGTGAGGAGCGCACGCTTGCCCGTGAGATCCGTGCGTGCATCGCGTTTGGCGTGGCTCATGGCGGCGCAGTCTGGGCAGAGCTGGTGGTAGAACGCGTCGACGAGCGTGTACGGCTGCTTGCAGATGTAGCAGTTGCGCGGCACGAGGAGCTCGCCGGCGACGGGCGCCTCCGTGCTCGTGGAGAGGGGGATGCCGCGGGTCTCGTCGTCGATGCGGTCCGGTGCGCCCGTCGCGGTGGCGGCGATGACGGCGCGATCGGCGTCCGCGATGGCGGCGCGCTTGCCGAGGCGGCGCTCCTTCTTGACGGCCTTGAACATCTTCGCTGTGGCGCGGCGGACCGTGATGTAGTCGGGGTGCTCCTCATCCATGCCGGCCATGTACTCGAGGACGCGCAGCGTGACGTCGAGGTCGGTCGGGTCGATGCCGTCGCCGAGGTCCGTGGGGTTCTCCGGCGTCGTGTCGGTGGTCGGTTCGTGCGACGCTTCGTCGTGCTGGGGCGTGGCGTCGGGCGAGGAAGTCATTGCTTCATTCTACGATCCCGGCCTGGGTGTCGGATCGGCGCGGTTCCGCGGACGGGCGTGGCCCCGGATCGCCCGCCGGATCGCCCGTCGCATCACCAGCCGAACGCCCGTCGCATCGCCAGCCGGGCCGTGGCCGGAGGCGACTCGGATGTCGCCGGTCCGTGAGAGCATGGAGCACATGTCAGCCACGGCGTCACCCCTTGTGGACGTCGCCGACATCGTGCGGATGGTGGGGCGTCTGGCGTTCGACCGCGGCCGTGGCTATGCACGGACCGGCATGGTGCTCGAGGTCGACTGGGATCCGGCGACCGAGCGCGTCTCCGGCCGAGTGCAGGGCACCGGTCCACTGCCCTACGACTGCCACGTCAGCCTCGGCGCACAGGTCAACGGCTTCGCGAAGCTCCTCCGCAGCGACTGCACCTGTCCCGTCACCGGCGACTGCAAGCACGTCGCCGCACTGCTCCTCAGCAGCAATGCTGCGAGGCTCCGTGAAGAGGGCTCGACCGACCGGTGGACGCTCCCGGCGGGAGGCCTGCCCGGCGGCGGATCGAGTGGCGGTTCCGGCGCGGAGCCGACGACGGGCCGGGTGCGCCCGGACTTCGCGGTGCGTCCGCACGACGCGGACCCGTTCGACTTCTCCTCCGCTCGGGCGATGACCGGCTGGGCCGAGGACCCGCTCCCCGAGCCGGAGCCGCCCACCTGGCGCACGGTCGTCGGCGCGCTGGCCGCGAAACCCGACGCTGGCCGCACCGTCCAGTCGACCACGATGGGCCTGCAGTTCGAGGTCAGACAGCTCGTACCGCGGACGGCGGAGCGATGGCGGGGGCCGACGACCGCGACGGCTGCCGGCGAGCCGGAACCGGGCCAGACGAGGCGCCTCGCCGTGCGGCCCGTCATCAAGAACTCCTCCGGCAACTTCGTGAAGGCCAACGTGACGTGGGCGTCCTTCGCTCACCAGGTGAACCGCCTCGGCCTCGATCCGGAGCACCACCGCTGGTTCTCGCAGTTCGCCGCACTCCACCGGTCGACGCGCGGAGCGTACACGGGGCACGAGAGCGACTGGTTCTTCCTCGACGACTTCGCGAGCCCGATCCTCTGGCATCTGCTGCAGGAGGCTCATCGGATCGGGGTCGCCCTCGTCGCGACGCGCAAGGGGACGGTTCACATCGGTCGGGAGGCCGGGGTGCGGCTCGACGCCCTCATCGACGCGGAGGGCGCGATCCGCCTGTCTCCCGTCGTCTCGATCGACGGCGAGCACGCGGATGCGGCGATGACCGGGGCGATCGGCGACCACGGGCTGTACAACTACCGCTTGACCCCTCGTGCGGCGATCACGATCGCGCCGATGGAGGGCCGATTGAGCGAGCAGCAGCGCGCCTTGCTCGGTCCGACGGAACCGACCGTCGTACCGCCCGCGGAGATCGAGGAGTTCCTCACGGACTTCGTTCCGCGTCTGCGCAGGAGCATCGAGCTGACGAGCGTCGACGGGTCGCTGCCATTGCCGGCCGTCGTGCCGCCGGTGCTCGTGTTGACGGCCGGCTACGGCCCCAAACACACACTGCAGCTCGACTGGTCGTGGCTCTACGCGCCGGATCAGCGCGTGCCGTTCGCCGCGGAGGGCGCGAGCGTCCACGATGCACCGGACGACGACGTCCTCCACGACGAGCGCACGGAGCGCACGATCGTGGAGCGGGTCGGCGAGGCGCTCGGAGCGGCCGCGCTCGCCGCGGAGACTGAAGAAACCGAAGAGACCGTTGACGCCCCCGGGACCGACGACGTGCTGCAGACCGGCCAGGACGGAGCCGCGCAGCCAGCGACCGATTCCCGCCCCGGCGCATCGGCCGCCCTGCTCGGTGTGCGCGCTCGCCGCATCACCCCGACCATCTCCGTCCCCTGGCCGCCGGAGGGACGGACGATCCTGCGCGGGGTGGACGCCGCCGTCTTCACGGAGCGCATCCTGCCCGTCATCGAATCGGTCGACGGCGTACGCGTCGAGATCGTCGGCACCCGGCCGGAGTACCGCGAGCTCATCGGCGATCCGGAACTCACGATCACGACGGTCGAGAGCGACAAGCGCGACTGGTTCGATCTCGGCATCGTCGTGAACCTCGCCGGCTATCGCATCCCCTTCGGGCCGCTGTTCAAGGCCCTGTCGAAGCGCGCCAAGAAGCTCTTGATGGTCGACAACACCTACCTGTCGCTGCAGCATCCCGCGTTCGATCGTCTCCGCGAACTGCTCGACGAGGCCGATGCGCTCCGCGAGTGGGAGACGGGCCCGCGGATCAGCCGGTACCAGGCGAGCCTCTGGGACGACTTCGAGGACCTGGCCGATGAGACGGTGCAGGCGGTCGCGTGGCGCGAGTCCGTCGCCGGGCTGACGGACCTGACCGCGGTGCCAGCGACGCCGCTCCCGGACGGTCTCGTGGCGGATCTGCGGCCGTACCAGCTCGACGGCTACCACTGGCTCGCGTTCCTCTGGAAGCATCGGCTCGGCGGGGTGCTCGCCGACGACATGGGCCTCGGCAAGACGCTGCAGGCGCTCGCGATGATGGCGCACGCGCGTGAGGAGGATCCGTCGCCGTCGCCGTCGCCGTCGCCGACGCCGTCGCAGACGGAGAGTCAGGACGCACCCGCCGCCCGGCCCCCGTTCCTCGTCGTCGCACCCACCTCCGTCGTCGGCAACTGGCTCGTCGAGGCCGCGCGGTTCACGCCGGGCCTCGTCGTCCGGGCGATGACCACGACGGAGGCGAACGGCAAGGAGACGATCGCCGATGTCGCGGAGGGCGCGGACATCGTCGTCACGAGCTACACGCTGTTCCGTCTCGACGCCGAGGTCTACCGCGAGGAGCAGTGGGCGGGGCTCATCCTCGACGAAGCGCAGTTCGTCAAGAACCACCGCGCCAAACTGCACGAGTGCGCGGCCCAGATCGACACCCCCTTCAAACTCGCGATCACCGGCACCCCGCTCGAGAACAACCTCATGGAACTGTGGTCGCTCTTCGCGATCGTCGCGCCCGGCCTGTTCCCGTCGGCGCACCGGTTCGCGGAACGCTTCGTCCGACCGATCGAGCGCGAACTCGACGTGAGTCTCCTCGGGACGCTGCGTCGACGCATCCGGCCGCTCATGATGCGCCGCACGAAGGAACTCGTGGCGCCGGAACTCCCGGCGAAGCAGGAGCAGGTGCTGCAGATCGACCTCGCTCCGGCGCATCGCCACCTCTACGACACGATGCTGCAGAAGGAACGGCAGAAGCTCCTCGGACTCATCGAGGACCTCGACCGCAACCGGTTCATCGTCTTCCGATCGCTCACGCTGCTCCGGATGCTGAGCCTCGACGCGTCGCTCGTGGATCCCGAGTACGCCGACATCCCTTCGAGCAAACTCGACGCCCTCCTCGAGCAGCTCGACGACGTCGTCGCGGAGGGGCATCGCTCGCTCGTCTTCAGCCAGTTCACGTCGTTCCTGCAGAAGGCGGCGGCACGACTCGATGCTGCGGGCATCGCCTACGAGTACCTCGACGGTTCCAGCCGGAAGCGGCCGGAGATCATCAAGCGGTTCCAGATGGGCGAAGCGCCCGTCTTCCTCATCAGCCTGAAGGCGGGCGGGTTCGGGCTGAACCTGACCCAGGCGGACTACGTGTTCCTCCTCGACCCGTGGTGGAATCCGGCGTCGGAGTCGCAGGCGATCGACCGCACCCACCGCATCGGGCAGACCGGCAACGTCATGGTGTACCGGCTCGTCGCGAGCGACACGATCGAGGAGAAGGTCATGGCGCTCAAGGCGCGCAAGTCGAAGCTCTTCGACGCCGTGCTCGACGACGACGCCGTCTTCAGCCAGGCGCTCACGGCCGAGGACATCCGGGGGCTCCTGGAGGCCTGAGACGAACGGTGTCCGTTGCAGCGTACGTCGGCTGCGGCGGGCCGGTCGAGGAAGGCGTCAGCTGGGCTTCGCCTGGTCCATCCACCACTCGGTGAACGACATGGCGCGGCCGTCCGGTGCGAGCCAGACCACCCACAGATTGCTGTAGGTCTTCCCCGAGGTGTACGCGGTCTCGCCCTGGATGAAGGCGAGCGGTCCGTCGGTTCCCTGCACGGTCCAGTCGAAGGTGAAGGTGCCCGGTTCGTCGCGCCGTTCCAGCCACGAGGCGACGATCGCGTCGTGCCCGCGCAATGGCTCCACCCACGGTTCCGTCCGGTACTCGGCCGTCGGGGTGAAGAGCGCCCGGATGTGGTCGGGGTCGTTGCTCGACCAGGCGCGCTGGTACGCGTCCACCCAGGTCTCGGCGAGGTCTGCGGTCGTTTCGTCGGCCATGTCAGCGGTCCAATCGGAAGGCGGGATGCGTCGGGCGGTCGGTGTGTCGCCACACTACTCCCGTCACCTCCCGCCTTCCTCCGTGTTCAGGATCGGAACCGCTCGTGCCTCCGGTCCCTGAGCGTGTCGAGGGGTGGGTCCCGTGAGGTCGGGTACTTCGACAGGCTCAGTAACCGGGTACTTCGACAGGCTCAGCGACCGGGCACTTCGACAGGCTCAGTAACCGGGTACTTCGACAGGCTCGGTGACCGGGTACTTCGGCTGGCTCGGTGACCGGGTACTTCGACAGGCTCGGTGACCGTGCACTTCGGCTGGCTCAGTAACCGGGTACTTCGACAGGCTCGGTGACCGGGAGGAGATCAGCGCGCGAACGCGTTCACGCCCGTCAGCTCTGCCGAGAGCGCCCACAGACGCGCGGCTTCGGCGGGGTCCACGGCGTAGTCGGCCACACCGGCCGCCGGAGCGACGGCGTCCGCGGTGGGTTCCGCGATGTCGACGTCCTCGAGGTACGCGCCGCCCAGCCCGTCGAGCTGCGGAGACGTCGCCGCCCACACCTGCGTCGCGGCGCCCTGCTCAGGCGTCTTGAAAGCGGTGTTGAGCCCGTTGCCGTCCTCGTCGATCCAGCCGAGCGCGACCATCTCCTCCTTCGGGAGGTGGCGCTGCAGCGGCGTGAGGATGCCTCCCGGGTGGACGGAGAAGGCGCGGACGCCCTCGGCCTTGCCCAGTTCGTCGAGGTGCACGGCGAACAGGGCGTTGGCCGTCTTCGCCTGCCCGTAGGCCTGCCACTTGTCGTAGCCCGTCGTGAAGTCGACGTCGTCCCAGCGGATGGGGGAGCGGCGGTGTCCAGCGGAGGACGTGGCGACGACGCGTGACGAGCCGTTCTTGACGATTGCCGGCCAGAGCAGATTCACGAGGGTGAAGTGTCCGAGGTGGTTGGTCGCGAACTGCAGTTCCCAGCCCGGGCCGACGCGGGTCTCCGGGGCGGCCATCACGCCTGCGTTGTCAATGATGATGTCGATGCCGCGCCCCGAGGCGAGGAAGCGCTCCGCGAAGGCGCGGACGCTCGCGAGGTCGGAGAGGTCCATCTCGTCGACCTCGACGCCCTCGATGTCCGCGAGCTCCTGGCGCGCAGCGTCGACCCGGCGGGCGGGAACGACGACGTGCGCGCCGGCGGCTGCGAGCGCGCGGACGGTCTCCTTGCCGAGACCCGAGTAGCCACCGGTGACGATCGCGAGTTTGCCGGTGAGATCGATGCCCCGGAGGACCTCGCTCGCCGTGCTCGAAGCGTCGAAACCGGACCCGATGCGGTGCTGTGCTGTTGTCATAGTCGTCAGACTACGACTTCGAGTGCACTCGCAGTCAATGGGGTCCGCCCGGGAGTCCCTAGGCTGTGGGGATGCAGCGGATCGTGGGGTGGTGGGATCGTCGACAGGTCCCGTTGTACCTCGCGGCGATCCTCCTCGGCGGCGTCGTGGGCTGGACGCTGCCCTGGACGGCTCCTGCGCTCGCCGCATCGATCAACCCGTCGCTCATGCTGCTCCTGTTCGCGACGTTCCTGGCGGTGCCGATCATCGAGGTGGTCCGCGCGTTCCGCGACATCCGGTTCCTCGGCGCGGTGGTCGTGCTCAACTTCATCGTCGTGCCGGCGGTCGTGTTCGTGCTGTCCCGGTTCGTCGCTGACGACCGCGGGCTGCTGCTCGGCGTCCTGCTCGTCCTCCTGACCCCGTGCGTGGACTACGTCATCGTCTTCACGGGGCTGGCGGGCGGTGCCCGGGACCGGCTCCTCGCCGCGACGCCCGTCCTGATGCTCCTGCAGATCCTGTTGCTGCCGGCCTACCTGTGGGTGTTCGCGGGACCGGAGACCGTCGGGCTCGTCGAGGTGGGCCCGTTCGTCGAAGCGTTCCTGCTGCTCATCGTCCTGCCGCTCGGTGCTGCAGCGCTCGTGCAGGTGATCGCGCGACGGCATCGCGCAGGACGTGCGGTGGTGACGGTCATGGAGGGCGCGATGGTGCCGGTCATGATGCTGACGCTCGCGGTCGTCATCGGGTCGCAGATCGCGGCCGCGGGGGAGCAGGCGGGCGCACTCCTCCGAGTGGTGCCGGTCTTCGCCCTGTTCCTGGTCGTGATGGTGGCGCTCGGTGCGGTGATGCGCCGCCCGGCGGGACTCGACGTCCCCGCCGGACGGGCGCTCGTGTTCAGCGGCGCGACACGCAACTCGCTCGTGGTCCTGCCGCTCGCACTCGCGCTCCCGGCGTCCCTCGGGATCGCTCCGCTCGTCGTCGTGACGCAGACGCTCGTGGAACTCGTCGGGATGGTCGTGCTCGTGCGGCTGGTGCCGTTCCTCGTGAGGGTCAGGCCGACAGCGCCTCGATGACGGCGGCGGCGACGGCTTCGCTCGACTGCGGGTTCTGGCCGGAGATGAGGTTGCCGTCGCGGACGACGTGGCCGGACCACGCCGGGCCGCTCTCGATGACCGCTCCGCGCTCTGCGAGCGTGCGCTCGACGAACCACGGCGTCCGTTCGCCCGTCCCGCCGGTGAGTTCCTCTTCGTCGGTGAACACGGTGAGTCGACGGCCGGAGAATACGAAGCTCCCGTCGAGGCTGGTCGCGCTCAACAGACCGGCTGGGCCGTGGCAGAACGGGGCGATGAGGGTCTGCGCGGCATCGGCCTCTGCGAGGATCCTGCCGAGATCGGCGTCGAACGCCAGGTCGGTCATCGGGCCGTGTCCGCCGGGGAGGACGATCCCGTCGAAGTCGGCGACGGTCATGTCGGCGAGCGTGATCGGGTGCGCGATGGCGTCCTCGATTCCGGCGAGATAGCTGCGGAACTCCTCGGCGCGCGTCGCATCGCCGACCGTCTCGGCTGTGAGCGAGCCGGGATCGGCTTGCGGGCGCACACCGCCGGGGCTGGCGAGCGTGACGGTGTGACCGGCAGCGAGCAGTTCGCGGTGCGCGACGACGAGTTCTTCGGCCCAGAACCCTGTCGGGTGCTCGGTGCCGTCGGTGAGGGTGAGTGAGGTTGCGGCCGTGACGACCATGAGGATGGAGGACATCGTTTCCTTTCGACCCGTCCAGTCTCGCGCTGCGATGATCAGGGATCGATCGGAAATCCTTGGTCCTTCATCGGCCGATTGGTGAGGTCGCTCCGTCGGGAGAGCCGAGGCGGGAACGGCTGCGCTCAGCCGACGACCCGTTCGAGCGCTGCGCTGAGCGCCCGCACCGGCCCCTGCCGATTGGCCTCGCCGATGCGCCGCGCGAGATAGACGGTGTTGAGCGGGGCGATCGTTGGCTCGTGGAGCAGGACGAGCGCGCCGGAGTCGAGCGCGTCCTGGGCGAGGTAGCGGGGCAGCACCGACATGCCCGTGCCGGCGATCACAGCCGCGAGCACCCCACGGAGATCAGGCACGACGGCGGCGATCATGACCCCGTTGGGGCGACGGTCGAACTCCGTGCGCCAGTACCGTCGGACGATCGGCAGGTTCGTGGCGTACGTGATGACGGGGATGTGCGCGAGGGAGGCGGGCGCCTCCGTCCCGACGGGAGGAGTCCAGGCAGGGGCTGCGACGAGGACGAACTCCTCGTCGATCAGCGGGGCGGCCTCGACTCCGCGGACGCGCGGCTGCACGGCGCTCACGACGACGTCGAGCGCGCCGGTGCGCAGCGCTTCCAGGAGCGGCTCGGCCAGGCCGAAGGTGACGTGGACGGGTACCCCGGCTGCTTCGAGCAGTTCGGGGAGCCTCGGCAGGACGACCGTCGTGAGCAGCTCGGCCGGGCCGCCGAGGTGCACGGCTCGGGGTGTGCCTCCCGCATCCGTGCTGAGCGAGGCGATGTCGTCGAGCGCGTCGATGTGCACCGCCACCTCACGGGCGAGCGCCGCCCCCTTGGTCGTGACGGTCGCGCCCGAGCGGTCGCGCACGAGCACGGGATAGCCGAGCGACGCCTCGAGCGCCTGGACGTGCGCTGAGACGGTCGGCTGCGAGATCCCGAGGAGGGCCGCGGCCTCCGTGAGGGAGCCGGCGCGCTGCACCGTCAGGAACGTGCGGAGGTGGTCGAGATCGTGGAGTGCCATCAGAGGCTGATTCTCGCATCGCTCGGGCGGGCTGTCACGCGGTCGGCTTCCACACGGGTCAGCCACCGGTCCCTGAGCTCGTCCCCCTTCGACAGGCTCAGGGACCAGACCCCTATCTGGTCCCTGAGCTCGTCCCCCTTCGGCAGGCTCAGGGACCGGACCCCTATCCGGTCGCTGAGCCTGTCGAAGCGCAGCCCTAGTGCTTGTGGTGGTGATCCTTATGCTCGTGATGCGGGATCTGACTCTCGTCCGGTCCCGGGTTGTTCACGGTCGCGGTCTCCTCGGCGACGGCGTCGTCGACGGGGCCGTCGTGCGGGCCGGGGTTGTTGATGCTCGGGTTCGCGAGCGGCTCCTCGTCGACGGATTCGTCGTGCGGGCCGGGATTGTTGATGCTCGCGTTGGTGAGCAGCTCCTCGTCGACCGCCTCGTCGTGCGGACCCGGGTTGTTGATGTTCGGGTTCTCGAGGTTCTGATCGCTCATGTCGAACTCCTTCGGTGGCCCGCGCTTCCACGGCGGCTCGAGCAGTCGTCGATCGTGCCGGGTCCGTCATCAGGTTAGGCCCGGGGCGCACCTGCAATCCAGCCATTCTCGGACTCCGCACGATCGTGTATCGTGGCGGCACAACATCACACGCCTTCGAGCAGCTGCGGGAGAGTTCCGCCTGTGGCCTGGGCGGGCGCCGTAGGAGCAAATCCTCTCCGGGAATCTCTCAGGCCCCCGTACCGCAGCAGCTGGGCGACTCTGGAAAGCAGCGACGGTCCGCCGTCGCTCACCGACGGTGCAAGTCCTCTCCCGCCAGGGGAGGTCGGAAACTCTCAGGTCCGAGACAGAGCGGGGAGGGATTCGACCATCGGTCGCGCACGTGCGCGCCACAGCATCGGAGTTCCTCATGTCCCGCATCCCGTCACCATCGGCTCACCGACCATGACGATCAGTGTGTTCGACCTCTTCTCGGTGGGCATCGGCCCGTCGAGTTCCCACACGGTGGGGCCGATGCGTGCCGCGTGCACCTTCGTCGAGGACGTGACGGCTGCGGGTCTTCTCGAGGACGTCGCGGGCATCGACGTCCACCTCTACGGGTCCCTCGCGGCGACCGGGCGAGGGCACGGCACGATGACCGCCGTCCTCCTCGGGCTGGAAGGGTACCGTCCGGACGAGATCCTGCCGGAGGAGGTGGAATCGCGTCTCGCGGCGCTCGCCGAGACGGGCGAGCTCCTGTTCGGCGGACGACGACCGCTCCGGTACGGCGTGGACGACATCGTGCTCCACCCGCTCACGGTCCTCGACCGCCACACGAACGGCGTGCGCTTCGCCGTGACCGATGCCGCGGGCACCGTCCTGCACGAAGCGGTCTTCTACTCCGTCGGCGGAGGGTTCGTCGTCCGTGAGGGCGGGGAGCCGGTCGCCCGCACGGGACCCGCGGGGGTGGAGGGCGACGCGATCGTGCCGATGCCGTTCCGCACGGCCGCGGGGTTGCTCGCGCACTGCACGGAGCACGGTCTCCCGTTCAGCGGTGTGATGCTGCAGAACGAACTCGTCACCAGGTCCGAAGCGGACGTGCGATCCGGCCTCCTCCACATCCGTGACGTCATGGAGGAGTGCAAGAACTCGAGTCTGCAGCGCACGGGGCCGCTCCCCGGCGGCCTCAACGTGCGGCGTCGCGCACCGGCCTGGCACGATCGACTGCGCGCCGAGGACCCGCATCGGGACCTCAAGTTCTGGCAGGAGTGGGTGAACCTCGTGGCGCTCGCCGTCAACGAGGAGAACGCTTCCGGCGGTCGGGTCGTGACGGCGCCGACCAACGGTGCGGCCGGCATCATCCCAGCGGTCCTCTTCTACGCGACGCATTACGGGCCAGGCATGGACACGGCGACGACGGAACAGAAGGACGATGTCGTCGTGCGGTTCCTCCTCGCGGCGGGCGCCGTCGGAGTGCTCTACAAGGAGCAGGCGTCCATCTCCGGTGCCGAGGTCGGCTGTCAGGGCGAGGTCGGTTCCGCCTCCTCCATGGCCGCCGCGGGACTCGCGGAGGTGCTCGGCGGCATCCCGGAGCAGGTGGAGAACGCGGCGGAGATCGCGATGGAGCACAACCTCGGCCTCACGTGCGATCCCATCGGCGGACTCGTGCAGATCCCGTGCATCGAGCGGAACGCGATCGCTGCGGCAAAGGCGATCAACGCGGCGAAGATGGCGCTGTGGGGCGACGGTTCGCACAGCGTCTCGCTCGACGAGGTCATCGTCACGATGCGGGAGACGGGCCGGGACATGTCGTCGAAGTACAAGGAGACGGCGATGGGTGGTCTGGCGGTCAACGTCGTGGAATGCTGACCCTCCCCAAACCTCCGTTTTCGTGCACAAGGTGCCCTCGAAAACGTCCGTCTTGCACGAAAACGGAGGTGTGGCGGGGGACGCCCGGCGGCGAGGGGGTCAGCGGAGCGCCACGATGTGCTCTGCCGCCGACGTCGCGAGTTCGCGCGCGGACGGCGTCGCCCCCGAGAACTGCTGGGTCATCACCGAGACGGCCTGACCGTCGGAGCTGAAGAGCACCTCGCAGAAATTCCCGTTCTCGCTGCACCAGATGAGCGCGGGGTTCGTCGCCGATCCGGTCAACGCGAACGCCGCCTGGGTGCCGGAGGCCGGCAGTTCCGAGGAGAGCTTCGGCAGGACCCATGCGCCGCCCGGGAGCGCGGTGACCGTGATCGGCGCGGAGAATGCGGTGGCGTCTGGGCCGCCGTAGGAACAGGTGAGCGCGCCGGCCTGTTTGAGCGCGATGGTCGATGAGGCGGGGAGCGTGTCCTCGGCTGCCGGAAGGACATCGACCGCCCCTGGCGCGTTGATGACCGATGCGGCGATCGCGAGTGGGAAGAGCGTCTCGCAGTTCGCCGGCGATGGGCTCGAGGTTGTCGGTGGGATCCATGCGGGTGCCGGTTCGCCGGCCGATGCGAGGTGGTCGAAGATCGAGGTGAACGCCGGAGTCGCGTGCTCGAAGGTCTCGTCCGGTGTGCCGAGGGACGTCGTCGCAACCTGCGCGCCGGGGTTGTAGATGAGGATGTTGACCCAGTTGGAACCGACGAGCGCGTTCGCGCGGCAACCGATGTCACCGCACGACGCATACGCCTCGGTCGAACCGAAGGTGCGGGTCTCCGTCGCTTCGGCGTCGCCCTGCCAGCCCGGATTCCAGGCGTCCGCGGCGTCCGGAAGGACGGAGACGATGAGTCGAGGCGCCGGAGAGTCCGTGGCCGTGATCTGGCCCCCGAAGTCTGCGGGATCGACCGCCCACTGGCAGACAATGCCCCCGGCGTTCTGGATGGCGACGTCTGCGAGGGAAGCGTGGTCGGACGACGTCGGCCAGTCCGTGGCGGTCGCAGGCGCTTGCAGTGCAGACTCCGCGTCGGCCGCCGAGACGAGGTCGTCGCAGCCCAGCGGGAGACGGAAGCTCGGTGCGGTGGCTTCTCCAGCCGCGGTTGCCGTGGGCGATGCGGACGTGCTCCGCGGTGCGGCAGGCGCGCTGCAGCCGGACAACAACAGAGCCGCGAGAGCGACACCTCCGAAGACGATGCCTGGACGATTCATCGATCGATTGTGCATGCGGAGCCCCCTGCGCGATAGCGGTGCCTGCGATGGCCCCGGGCACACGCTAGCAGCACCCGACGCGATGAACGGGTCGCCCCTGCATCCTCCACACCGCCGTTTTCGTGCAATCCGCACGTTTTCGAGGGCACTTCTTGCACGAAAACGGAGGTGTGGGGAGGGGTGGGAAGGCGCAGGTCAACGAGTGTCCGTTTACGATGGGAGCGTGCCCAGTGGGCAACACATCCCGCGCCCGGATCGATCACCGCCGGTGAAAGCGCGACAACCTGATCCGAGTGAGGAACCGTCCCGATGGGCAGATTGATCTACGGCAGCTCCGCGAGAGAACTCGAGCTCGACGACCGAACCCTCGCGCACGTCAAGTCCATCGCTGTCATGAAGCTCCGCCGCAACGAGTCCTTCACCGTCTCGTGGCAGCGCAGCGAGGACGCAGGCGGCGGACGCGTGTCCATCTGGATGCACCCCTCGATCTCACTCCAGTTCGAGTTCGACGACGCGACGCGTCCGGAGCTCAACCGCACCTGGCTCGAATCGATGATGCAGGACGCGAACAAGTCCGGCGACCTCCACATCGGCCCGGAACTCGATGCCTCCGACGCGCAGCCGGTCGCGAAGACCGCCCGCACGTCCGCGGCGAAGGCGGCGAAGGCGGCGAAGAACGCGAAGACGAACGCGACCGCGAAAACCGCCGGCACGTCCAGCACGTCCACCGCCGCGCCCTGATCGGCATCGTCCCGTAGCACCCCTGTCGCGCAGCCTCCACCCCTTGTCCGGCCCCGTCCGCGCGCGGATGGTGGAGGTTCACGACGAAGGGACAGGACGTGCGAGCACTCACCTGGCAGGGCAAACGAACGGTTTCAGTCGAGACGGTGCCCGATCCACGCATCATCGAGCCGACCGATGCGATCATCCGTGTGACCTCTGCGGCGATCTGCGGTTCCGATCTTCACCTGTACGAGCTCTTCGGGCCGTTCATCGATCGCGGTGACGTCCTCGGCCACGAGACGATGGGGATCGTCGAGGAGGTCGGCTCCGCGGTCACGATGGTGAAGCCGGGCGATCGCGTCGTCATCCCGTTCACGATCGCGTGCGGCGACTGCTTCATGTGCCGCAGGGGGCTGCAGTCGCAGTGCGAGAGAACGCAGGTCACCGAGTACGGGAGCGGGGCGACCCTCTACGGCTACACGAAGCTCTACGGACAAGTCCCCGGTGGACAAGCCGAACTGCTGCGGGTGCACCTCGCCGACGCGAACTGCATCGTGGTGGGCGCCGAACTCCCTGACGACAGCTACCTCTTCCTGAGCGACATCCTCCCGACGGCCTGGCAGGGCGTCCACTACGCCCACGTTCCCGAGGGCGGTTCGATCGGGATCTTCGGTCTCGGCCCCGTCGGACAGTTCGCCGCGCGGATCGCAGCCCATCGCGGGTACGAGGTGCACGCGATCGACCCCGTCCCCGAACGGCGGGCGATGGCCGAGCGGCACGGCATCAGGACGTACGATCTCACCGATGACGTGATCGCGGAAGTCCGCGACGCAACGGACGGGCGCGGTCCGGATGCGGTGGTCGACGCCGTGGGGATGGAAGCGCACGGTTCACCGGGAGCAGCGTTCGCACAAGCTGCGGTGGGGCTACTGCCGGACGCCGTGGCCCGGCCTGCCATGGAGCACGCCGGCATCGATCGGCTCGCCGCTCTCCACGGCGCGCTCGAACTCGTGCGACGCGGAGGGGTCGTCTCGCTGAGCGGCGTCTACGCGGGAGAGCTCGACCCTCTGCCCATGAAGTCGATGTTCGACCAACAGATCACGCTCCGGATGGGGCAGTGCAACGTCGCCAGGTGGATTCCACAGCTCCTGCCGCTCGTGGAGGATCCGTCCGACCCGCTCGGCACCCTCGACCTCGTCACCCACCGGGTGCCGCTCGATCGTGCGCCCGAGATGTACGAGACGTTCCAGAAGAAGGAGGACGGCTGCGTCAAGGTCGTCCTGCAGCCGTGACGACGAAACCTCCGTTCCCACGCGTGTTCGCGGAACGGAGGTTTCGTGTCGGCGGCAGGGGCTCCCGCCAGCTGCCCGGCGCTACTCGCCATCGATGAGGTCGAGCAGCTCCTTCGAGGCCTTCGCGATGTCGTCATGATCGTTCTGAGCTGCACGGCTCTCGAGGGAGATCACGCCGCCGCGACGGACCTTCCGGAAGTCGCCGAAGGGGAAGCTGTAGTGCCCCTTCGTGTCCTCCGGTTTGTCGTCGTCGACACCGAGATGCCACCGGCCGTACTCGCCGAAGCCGTGGCGCTCGATGAATCGGTTCTCCTCATCCGCGGTCGG
Organism: Plantibacter lichenum; assembly: GCF_050587525.1. Classification (NCBI taxonomy): domain Bacteria; kingdom Bacillati; phylum Actinomycetota; class Actinomycetes; order Micrococcales; family Microbacteriaceae; genus Plantibacter; species Plantibacter lichenum. Next base: position 39,430 of record NZ_JBOBFT010000020.1, read on the forward strand.
TGCGGCCTCGCTCCAGTCGTCGCGGTCGTCGTGAACGACGTCGCCGTCCGTGATGAGCTTGCGTGCATGCGCGAGCGCCGCCCGATTCAGCTTCACCGTCATGTCGTTCCTTCCCTTCCCCTCCGTCGCGCAGGCCGGGCCGTGGCTGCTCCTCGTGTGCTCGGCCGATCGGCTACGGTGTGGGCGTTCCGCCGTTGACGTTGAGCGTCTCGCCAGCGACGTAACTCGACTCGCCCGAAGCGAGGAAGACGTACGCGGGAGCGAGCTCCGCAGGCTGTCCGGCGCGACCGAGCGGGGTGTCCTGGCCGAACTCGGTGATCTTCTCCTGCGGCTGCCCGTGGGTGACCTGCAGCGGCGTCCAGATGGGGCCGGGAGCGACCGCGTTCACCCGGATGCCGCGCGGTGCGACCTGCTGGGCGAGACCCTTCGTGAACGCGTTGATCGTCGCCTTCGTCGAGGCGTAGTCGACGAGCACCGGCGATGGGTTGTACGCCTGGATCGACGTCGTGTTGATGATCGTCGAGCCCGGCATCATGAGCGGCAGCGCGGCCTTCGTGATCCAGAACATCGCGTAGACGTTCGTGCGGAAGGTGTCGTCGAACTGGTCGTCCGAGAGGTCCTCGAGGCGCTCGCAGAAGACCTGCTTGCCCGCGTTGTTGACGAGGAGGTCGATGCCGCCGAGTCCGTCGGACGCCTCCTGCACGAGGCGACGGCAGAATTCCGCGTCGCGGACGTCGCCGGGGATGGTCACGGCGGTGCGACCGGCATCGCGGACGAGGGCGGCGATGCGCTCGGCATCGGACTGCTCGCTCGGCAGGTAGGAGAGCGCGACGTCCGCGCCTTCTCGGGCGAACGCGATCGCGACCGCTGCACCGATGCCGGAGTCCGCACCCGTCACGAGCGCCTTCCGGCCGAGCAGACGGCCGGTGCCACGGTAGCTCTCCTCACCGAGGTCGGCCTTGGGGTCGAGTTCCGAATCGAGACCCGGTTCCGGCTGCTCCTGCTCCGGCGGGGAGATGCGCGGGTAGCGGGTGGTGGGGTCCTCGAGGGTGTACTGGTCGGTGCCCATGCGGGTGGATCCTCTCGCTCGATGTGTTCGGTCCTTCGAGGCTACGAGCACGGCCCGCGGGGTGTCGGGGGCTTGACAGTCTCTGCGCGAGACCGCATCCTCCGTGCCTGAGGACGATCAGGTCGAGGCGCCCTGTTCGATCGCGCGAATGACGTGGAAGGTGCCCTCGTACGCATGTTCCGGAAGCGAGCGGAGGGCGTCGATGCTCTCCTGGTCGAGCCCGTCCTCCATCGCGACACGGACGAGGTCGTCGCGGGAGGCCGGGAAGTCGATCGTGCGCAGCGATGAGACGAGGGCGGCCTCGGCGAGTTCGCGCCGAAGCTCCGCGTCCGTGGGGCGGGTCGTGTCGATCATGCGACCAGTGTGCGCGGACAGGGAACGGGAAACCAGCGCTTGCAATTGCGCGAGAGGCGGCGTAGACGGCCGGGGGAGCCGTCGACGCCGCCTCTCGCGGGTCGATCCGGGGTGAGCCGGGTACTCGGATCTTCGGGCTATGCGAGCGCGCTCAGCTCGGCGAAGTCCGCATCGCTCAGGTCGAGCTCAGCACCGCGCACGTTGTCCTCGAGGTGAGCGACCGACGAGGTGCCGGGGATCGGCAGCATGACGGGCGAGCGCTTCAGGAGCCACGCGAGCGCGAGCTGCGACGGGGTGGCATCGTGTCGCTTCGCGAGGTCGTCGAGGACGCCTCCGGGGGCGGCGAGGCCACCGGTGGCGAGCGGGAACCACGGGATGAACGCGATGCCGTTGGCCTCGGCGTGGTCGAGCAGCGCCTCCGACTTTCGGTTCGTCAGGTTGTAGAGGTTCTGGACCGAGGCGATCGTCGCGATCTCGCCGGCGGCGACGAGCTCGTCGACGGAGACCTCGCTCAGCCCGATGTGCCTGATCTTGCCCTCGTCCTGCAGGAGCTTCAGCTCGCCCACCTGGTCCGCGAGCGGCACCTTCGGGTCGATGCGGTGCAGCTGGAAGAGGTCGATGCGCTCCTGGCCGAGGATGCGCAGGCTCATCTCCAGCTGCTGTCGCAGGTACTCGGGGCGCCCGAGTGCACGCCAGTCGCCTGGGCCCGAGCGGGACAGGCCGGCCTTCGTCGCGATGACGAGGTCGTCGTTGTAGGGCGCGAGCGCTTCGTGGATGAGCGGTTCCGCGACGAGGGGACCGTAGGAGTCGGCGGTGTCGATGAAGTTCACGCCGAGTTCGACGGCGCGGCGCAGCACGCGAACGGCCTCAGCAGGATCCTCGGGCGGGCCCCAGACGCCTTCGCCCGTGAGCTGCATCGTCCCGTAGCCGAGACGGTTGACGGGGCGGTCGCCGCCGAGGAGGAACGTGCCGCTCGCGGCGGCGGAGAGGGTGGACGTATCCGACATGATGCTCCAAAACAGGTCCGGGGACGGTGGGTGGGACGGATCAGAGCCTATGCCCGCGTCGTGACGGAACGACCCCGATCGGATGGATTCCGCTGACAGCGATGGGACGCCCGGCGCGGGAATACGTGCTTCGACCACGCTCGAACCTCGCTTGCGCCCGGCCTCCTTCCGCCCCGGCCTCCTTCCGCCGGCGCGCTCACCACACTGCAGGCACGATCTAGGCTGAGCACGACCGCGTCGACCCGCGGCCGACAGGAGGACACGTGTCCGGACGAACGATCGTGATCACGGGTGCGAGCGACGGCATCGGCGCGGCAGCAGCGAAAGCGCTCACTGCGGCGGGCGAACAGGTCGTCGTCGTAGGGCGCTCGCCGGAGAAGACCTCTGCCGTGGCCGCAGCGCTCGGCGCGGACTCCCTCGTGAGCGACTTCTCCGAACTCGCGCAGGTCGAGGTCCTCGCGGCGCAGCTCCTCGAGCGCTACCCGCGCATCGACGTGCTCGCCAACAACGCGGGCGGGATCTTCGGAGCGCGGAAGACGACCGTCGACGGCCACGAGCAGACGTTCCAGGTCAACTATCTGGCCCCGTTCCTCCTGACGTCGCTCCTGCACGACCGGCTCATCGCATCGGAGGCCACCGTGATCAACACGTCGAGCGCCGCGAGTCGACTGTTCTCCAAGCTGCGCATCGACGACCTCGACGCGGAACGTTCCTACTCGGCGACGCGCGCCTACGGCAACGCGAAACTCGCCCAGGTGCTCCACGCGCACGAACTGCAGCGCCGGTACGGGGGCGACGGCCTGTCCGCGGCGTCGTTCCACCCAGGCACGATCGCCACGAACTTCTCGAACTCGCCGGACGGTGCGATGCGGTTCATGTACACGACCGCGCTCGGCCGTCGCTTCCTCACCTCGCCCGATGAAGGGGCCGACACGCTCTTCTGGCTCGCGGAGACGCAGCCGGGCCTCGACTGGAAGCCCGGCGAGTACTACGTGAAGCGGAAGGTCGCCAGGTCCAGCCGGCAGGCGTCCGATCCCGCGCTCGCCCGTGAGCTGTGGGACCGGAGCGAGGCGATGCTCGCCGCGCGGTGATGCGGGTCGGACCTGAGCGTGGGGCACTTCGACGGGCTCAGTGACCGGATCTGGTCCCTGAGCTCGTCGAAGGGTGCGGTGTGGGGCACTTCGACGGGCTCAGTGACCGGTGCGGCTCAGTGACCGGGTGTTACCCGCGCGATCTAGGCTGGTCTGGTGGACGCCGAACAGCAGCAGCAGTCGAAACGGCCGCGACCGGAATGGGCCACCTGGCTCATCCTCGCGGGCGGCTTCGCCGTGCTCGCCCTCGTCGCGCTCCTCATCGGCGGGCCCACGACACCGATCCTCTGGGGCATGGTCTCCGGCGTCCTGTTGACGCTCGTCATCGCTGGAATGAGCGCAGTGAAGGCTCGTCGATAGCGTCAGGCCAGAAGGCTGCGGGGCTCGGGGCTGCCGCCCACGAGTCCGTCGAAAGCCCCTTGAACGGGGGCGGTGGCGGACGTACGATGGCCGTCGAAGGGTCCCGCCCCCGACGCCGCTCTGAACCAGGCATGGTGCCCTGGCCGGATGAGTCGGCGTCCGGACCCCTCACGGCGTGGACGGCCAGTCCGGGGGCCGGCCGTCCGCGCACACATCGTCCGCACACACACGGTCCGCCTGCACACCGTCCGCGCTCTCGCCCGTCGCGCACCCGCTCTGTGCATTCCGTCCGCATCGATCGCGATGGACACCCGCCGTGCCAGGATGGACGGATGAGCGCGAAACGGATCCTGTTCATCGGCGGCAGCGGTGTCATCAGCTCGGCGTGCGTGCAACGCGCGGTCGAGCAGGGGCATGAGGTGTCCGTCCTCAATCGCGGTCGTTCCTCGGAACGGCCCCTGCCCGACGGCGTGGAACTGCTGCGGGCCGACGTCTCCGATGCGGCGGCGGTCCAGGCCGCGATCGGCGGCCGCGACTTCGACGTCGTGAGCCAGTTCCTCGCGTTCACGCCCGAACAGGTGCGTGACGACATCGCCCGCTTCGAAGGGCACACCGGTCAGTACGTCTTCATCAGTTCGGCCTCCGCCTACCAGACGCCGCCTTCGCGGCTCCCGGTCACGGAGTCGACGCCTCTGGTCAACCCGGAATGGCAGTATTCGCGCGACAAGATCGCGTGCGAGGACCTCCTCGTCGCCGCCTACCGCGATGCCGCGTTCCCCATTACGATCGTCCGCCCGTCGCACACCTACGACCGGACCTCGATCCCCACGATCGGCCACTGGACGGACATCGCCCGCATGCGTGCAGGCAAGCCCGTCGTCGTCCACGGCGACGGCACGAGTCGATGGACGATCACCCACACGGACGACTTCGCGGTCGGCTTCACGGGTCTCCTCGGCCGGCCGGACGTCATCGGCGACGCCTTCCACATCACGGGCGACCACGCGCCGACCTGGAACGAGATCTACTCGTGGCTCGGCGCCGCGGCCGGTGTCGAGCCGGACCTCGTGCACGTCTCCTCCGAGGGCATCGCGGCCGAGGTGCCGTCGCTCGGCCCGGGCCTTCTGGGCGACAAGGCGCACTCGATGATCTTCGACACCACGAAGCTGCGGACGGTCGTTCCGGAGTTCCGCACGATGGTTCCGTTCTGGACGGGCGCTGAGGAGATCGTCGACTACTACGACGCCCACCCGGAACGTCAGGTCGTGGACGAAGCGCTCGACGCATCGTTCGATCGGCTCGTCGCAGCGGCCCGTCCCGAGTAGCCGGGGCCGACGCAGCGCGGGCCCGAGGACCTCAGGCCCGCGCCGCCGCTTCCGCCGCTCGCAGATCCTTGCGGAGGATCTTGCCCGAGGACGACTTCGGGATGACGTCGATGAACTCGATTCGGCGGATCTTCTTGTGCGGCGCGACCCGTTCGGTCACCCAGGCCATGATGTCCTCTGCAGTGGGCGTCGCATCGCCCTGTCGGACGACGAACGCCTTCGGCACCTCCTGGCCGTCGTCGTCCGGAACCCCGATGACGGCCGCGTCCGCGATCTCCGGGTGGCTGAGCAGCAGCGCCTCGAGTTCCGCCGGCGCGACCTGGTAGCCGTGGTACTTGATGAGCTCCTTGAGACGTTCGACGATGCGGACGCGCCCGTGACCGTCGACGGTCGCGATGTCGCCCGTGTGGAGGAAGCCGTCGTCGTCGAGCGTCTCCTTCGTCGCCTCCTCGTTGCCGAGGTAGCCGAGCATGATGTTCGGTCCGCGGCAGAGGAGTTCGCCGGCGACGCTCTCGCCGTCGGCCGGGTACTCCACCTCGAGGCCGGTCTCCGGGTCCACGATCTTGCACTCCATGTTGGGCAGCGTCAGCCCTACGGAGTCAAGGGACACGTCGGTCGCGTCGAGCGGGATCGCATGGCTCACGGGGCTCATCTCGGTCATGCCGTAGCCCTGGCGCACACGGCAGCCGAGGCGCGTCTCGACCGCGTGCGCGAGCGTGCCGTCGAGGGGCGCGGCGCCGGAGAAGATCGTGTGGATGCTCGAGAGGTCGTACTGGTCGACGAGCGGATGCTTCGCGAGGGCCACGGCGATCGGCGGGGCGATGAACACGTACGTGCATCGGAAGTCCTGGATGATCCGCAGGAACTCGACGAGGTCGAAGCGGGGCATCGTGACGAGCGAGGCGCGGCGGGAGAGGGCGAGGTTCAGGAGCACCGTCATCCCGTAGATGTGGAAGAACGGGAGGACGGCGAGGATGCGGTCGTCCGGCACCATGCCGAGTTGCGGGGTGGACTGCTGCACGTTGGCGACGAGGTTGCGATGCGTGAGCATCACGCCCTTGGGTCGCCCGGTCGTTCCGGAGGAGTACGGGAGGACGGCGAGATGGGTGGCCGGATCGAAGGACACGTCCGGTGCGGGCTCACGCGCGCTCAGGAGGTCTCGGAGCGAGAGGTGTCCGTCGAAGCCGTCGAGGACGATGACCCGATCGTCGGGGATGCCGACCGCGGCCGCCGCTTCCTTCGCCTGCGGATACAACGGAGACACGGTGAACAGCATCGTGGCGTGGGCGTCTCGCAGCTGGGCGGCGATCTCCTCGGCGTTGTAGAGCGCGTTGACGGTCGTCGCCGTCGCTCCGGCGCGGAGGATGCCGTGGAACACGGTCGCGAAGGCCGGCACGTTGGGCGAGTGGAGCGCGACGACGTCGCCGACGGCGATGCCGCGTGCCGCGAGGGCGCCCGCGAGCGCGTTCACCTGCCCGATGAGCTGACGGTACGTCGTCTCCGCTCCGGACGAGCCGTCGACGAGAGCGACGCGGTCGAGGTCGACGGGCGTGATGCTGCCGAAGAGGAAGTCGTAGACGCTGAGATCGGGTACGTCGACGTCGGGCAAGGGGCTGCTGAACACGAGAATCTCCTTTGATGTCGTGACGCCTCCGCCATCGGAGGTGAACAGAGTCTATGCCGAGTCCCTCCCTCCACCCCCAAACCTCCGTATTCGTGCAAGATGTGCCTCCGAAAAGGGGCGGATTGCACGAAAACGGAGGTTTGGGCGGGCGGCTAGGCTGGCTGGGTGAATGCACAGCGCCCCATCCTCGGCCTCCTCCTCGACGTGGACGGGCCCATCGCCAGCCCGATCACGCGGACGATCAACATCCCGAGCATCGCCTCCGATCTCGCCGAACTCGCCAACGCGGGCGTGCCCATCGCCTTCAACACGGGCCGCAGCGACGCATTCCTCCGCGAGGTCGTCGTCCCGCCGCTCCAGGCCGCCGGACTCGCCGACGACGTCCGGCTCTACGGGATCTGCGAGAAGGGCGCCGTCTGGTTCCGCTTCACCGCCGACGGGATCGACGAGCTCCGCGTCGACGACACCGTCGCACTGCCCGAGGGCTACCCGGAGGCCGTCGAGCGCATCGTCGAGGCACGCTACGCGGAGACCGTGTTCTTCGACGCGACCAAACGCGCGATGGTCTCGGTCGAACAGCACGTGCATGTCACGCCGGAGCAGTACGACGCCGTCCGCGGCCACTTCGACGCGGAGGCGCAGGCGGAGCTCGCGAGCCGCGGCGTCGGCATCGTCCACGGCCACGACGTCTTCCCTGACGCGGCAGGGCTCGTGCAGTACCGCATCGACCCTACGATCATCTCCACCGACATCGAGTCGTCACGGCTCGGCAAGGACCTCGGCGCGGAGCGCGCGTTCGAACTGCTCGAAGCCGACGGCGGACCGCTCCCGCTCTCGTGGCGGACGATGGGCGATTCCCGCGGCGATTACGCGATGGCCGACTGGCTGCACGAGCACGGCCACAGGGTCGCGCACGTCGACGTCCGCCCGGCAGACGGCGTGCCCGAGAAGCCCTACCCCGTCCTCAGCCACCCCTCGCTCATCCACGACGAGGCCGGAGCGCTGTACCTGGCCCGCTGGGCGGCGATGGTGCGCGGCGAGGCCACAGACGACGACCAGGTCTAGCCCTTCGACACGCTCAGGGACCGGCCCCGGCCGCTGAGCTTGCCGCTCCGGTCGCTGAGCCTGTCGGTCCCGGTCACTGAGCCTGTCGAAGGGCCTCACCGCTGGCAGGACGGACACCAGTAGGTGTCGCGGAGCGCCGTGGGGTCGGCGCCGAGCTTGCCGCGCTTGATGCGCGTTCCGCAGCGGAGGCATCGCTGCCCGTCGCGCGAGAACACCCACGAGGTGCGGCCCGGCCTGGTGTCGCCCGTCGTGACCCGGTTGCGGCGATCACGGTTCGCGATGATGAGCCGATGCGCGAGGTGCACGGTCGCGGGCAGGTCGACCTCGCTCGTCGGCCTCGTCGGCAGCATCCCTCGGAGGAAGCACAGTTCGTTGACGTACTCGTTGCCGAGGCCGGCGAGGTTGCGCTGGTCGAGCAGGGCGACGTGGATCTCCCGCGGGTCTGCGGCGAGCCTCGCGATCGCCTCCTCCTCGTTCCAATCGGGCCCGAGGAGATCAGGGCCCAACCAGCCGAAGTGCTCCGAGTCCTCCACGGTCGGGAAGACCTCGACGATCCCCAGATCGAAGCCGACCGTGATCCACTCGCGCGTCGAGATGATCGCGCGCGCCTTCCACGCGGGCCGATGCCAGTGCTCGCCCGGCCGGTACACGTGCCACACGCCCTCCATCTTGAGATGTGTGTGAACGGTTTCCGAGCCGATGTGATGCAGGAGGTGCTTGCCACGCGGGATGACGTCGTGGACGACGCTGCCCGTGAGATCGACGGTCGCGTAGTGCGGCACGCGCAGGTCGAAGCCGGTCACGGTCTCGCCGCCGATCGCCTCTCGCAGTCGACGCGCGGCTTGGAAGACGGTGTCACCTTCTGGCATGGCGCGGACCTCCGTGGTCGTTCCTGGAGACCAGATTACCCACGGCGCAGCCGGAGTCCACGGGGTGTCTCCTGGAATCCTGCTTCTCGGAGGGCGATCCCGGTGGCCGTCCCGAGCACGAACTCGCCGTTGACCTTCTCGACCGCGAGGTTCTCGACCCTGCCGCTCCGCACCGTGTGGGCGAGCGATCGTCCGGCGGCGGCGAGGACGTCGGCGTCGGTGACGAAGGTGAGGACCGTCTTGCCGCCGCGCTCCAGGTAGCAGGCGAGCACGCCGTCGACGAGGACGACGAGCGCGCCGGCCTTGCGGCCCGGACGGTGCTTCACGCCCGTCGCGTCGGCGCCCGGCCAGTTCAGGGCGGCGCCGTATGGGTTCGCGGGGTCGGTCGCGGCGAGCGTCACGGCGTCGAAGGCCGGCGACTCATCGGTGCGGACGAAGCCGCGGAGCCGGTCGACCGTTCCCGATGCGGCGAACTGCGCGCCGCCGAGCCGTTCGACGAAGTAGCCGCGTCGGCAGCGGCCGTTCTCCTCGAAGGTGTTGAGCACGCGGTAGGCGAGCGCGAAGCCGCCGACGACCCCCTCGTTCATCACGGAGCCGCGCGTGACGACTCCGTACCGTTCGAGGAGGGTCTCCGCCGTCGCAGCCGCGCGGACCGTGGCGTCCTGTTCGGCGAGCGGCAGGATCGACCAGCGGCCGCCGAGTGTCGGAGTGGCTCGTGTGGCCATCGTGGGCCGTTGCAGGGAGTGGCCGCGGTACATGCGTGCGCGCGGCGTCTGTCGTTGCACACGATGCGCGGACTTGCCCGCGCCGACGAGCGTGCGCAGTGGCGAGAACGTGTCGTTCGTGATGAGCCCGCCCCACACGAGCTCCCAGAGCGCGTTCACGAGGAGGGTGTCATCGGTCGACCCGACCGACTCGGCCAGCTGCCGGAAGAAGTATGCGCCGCCGCCGCCGAGCGTGGCGAGCAGTTCGGTCTGCAGGGCGTCGGGGACGTGGTCGGTCGCGATCGGGAGGGTCAGCGGCGCCGTGTCCGCGAGGTGCAGTGCGACCCACCCGTCGTTGCCCGGCAGGGTTCCGCCACCGGACCACACGACCTCGCCCGTCGCCGTGAGCTCGTCGAGCATCGCCGGGCTGTAGTCGGAGACCCGAGACGGCAGGATGAGCGACTCCCATGCCGACGCGGGGATCAACGTGCCTGCGAGTTGGTCGATGACGGCAGCGACTCCGTCGATTCCCTTGAGCGACCCGCCGATGTGCTGCCACGACGGGAGGAAACGGCCGAACGTCGCATGGTCGACGGGTTCGACTTCGTGGCGGAGCGCGGCGAGTGACCGGATGCGGAGCCTGCGGAGGACCCCTGCGTCGCACCACTCGCCGTTGTCGCGCGGGTCGGTGCTCGTCGTGTCGCCGCGGCCTGCGGGGAGGAATTCGCCGCGGACGATGCGACCGGCGTCGGCGAGTCGGCTGAGCGCGTGCTGGACGACGGCGGTGCCGAGACCGAAGCGCTTCGCGACCTCGCCCGTTGTGATTGGGCCGTGGGTGCGCGCGTGGCGGGCGATCAGGTCGCCGAGCGGGTCCGCGACGGGCTCGGTGAAGGCGACGGGGATGCCGATGGGGAGCGGGGATCCGAGCGCGTCCCGCAGACGACCGGCGTCCTCGATGACGGCGAAGCGTTCGTCTCCAGCGATGGGGATCCGGATGACGCGCTTCGCTCGCTCCAGCGTGGTCACGGCCGCTTGCGCTGCAGCGGTCTGCGCTGCGACGCCTTCCGCGACGGGGGAGGCGACGGCATCGGCGGACACCGCGACGCCCTCGAACGTGCAGCGTTCAGCGATCTCCGGGACGGTGAGCGGACCGAGCAGGCGGAGGAGGTCGGCGACGCCCTCGACGCCCTTCATCCTGCGGTCCTCGGTGAGGCGTTGCAGTTCGCGTTCCGTCAGCTCGATGACGGCCGGGTCGAGGAGTTCGCGGAGTTCCACGCGGCCGAGCAGCTCGCCGAGCATCGTGCTGTCGACCGCGAGCGCGGCAGCTCTGCGCTCGGCGAGCGGGCTGTCGCCCTCGTACATGAACGCGCCGACGTAGCCGAAGAGCAGTGAGCGGGCGTAGGGGGAGGGCTGATCGGTCGTGGTCTCGACAATGCGGATGGTGCGCGCCTGCAGCTCCCGCGCGATCGCGTCGAGCGCGGGCAGGTCATAGACGTCCTGCAGGCATTCGCGGACGGTCTCGAGGATGATCGGGAACGTCGGGTACTTCCTGGCCACCTCGAGGAGCTGCGCGGATCGCTGCCGCTGCTGCCAGAGGGGCGACCGCTTCTGCGGGCTGTAGTTCGGGAGGAGCAGCGCCCGCGCCGCGCACTCGCGGAACCGGGAGGCGAAGAGCGCGGACCCGCCGACCTCCTGGGTCACGAGCGCGTCGAGTTCCTCCGGCTCGAAGACGAAGAGTTCCGCTCCGGGCGGTTCGCTCTCCGTGTCCGGCAGCCGCACGATGATGCCGTCGTCGCTCGCGATGGCGGAGCCGTCGACGCCCAGCCGCTCCTGGACCCGCGCGCCGACCGCGAGCGCCCACGGGGAGTGCACGCGCATGCCGTAGGGGGAGTGGAGGATGACGCGCCAGTCGCCGAGTTCGTCGCGGGATCGTTCGACGACGAGGGTCGTGTCGCTCGGGACGACGCCCGTCGCCTCCTTCTGCTCGCGAACGTAGGAGACGAGATTGGTGATGGCCCGTTCGTCGAGTCCGGCGGCCTCCAGGCGGGGCGTGGAGCCGTTGCCAGTCGTGTCGAGTTCGCGGACGAACGCGCCGATCGCGCGACCGAGTTCCGCGGGGCGGCCGATGCCGTCGCCCTTCCAGAAGGGCAGACGACCGGGCTGGCCGAATGCCGGCGTCACGAGCACGCGGTCGTGGGTGATCTCCTGGATGCGCCAGCTCGTGGCGCCGAGTGCGAAGACGTCTCCCACGCGAGACTCGTAGACCATCTCCTCGTCGAGCTCGCCGACCCGGGATCCGGCACCCTCGGCCTCGCCCACCATGAAGACGCCGAAGAGCCCGCGGTCGGGGATCGTTCCGCCGCTCGTGACCGCCAGCCGTTGCGCTCCGGGTCTGCCAGAAAGGGTTCCCGCGTCGCGGTCCCAGACGACGCGGGGGCGCAGTTCGGCGAATTCGTCCGAGGGGTAGCGGCCGGCGAGGAGATCGAGCGTCGCCTCGTAGGCGGAGCGGGGGAGCGACGCGAAGGGTGCGCTGCGTTTGACCGTGGCGAACCACGCCTCCACGTCGAGGTCGTCGAGCGCGACCGCGGCGATGGTCTGCTGGGCGAGGATGTCGAGCGGGTTCGCGGGCACGGCGATCGACTCGATGAGCCCGGCCTCCATGCGCTCCGTGGCGACGGTCGTACTCACGAGGTCCGCTCGGTGCTTGGGGAAGAGGACCCCGCGAGAGATCTCGCCCACCTGGTGGCCTGCACGACCGATGCGCTGGAGCCCGCTCGCGACGCTCGGCGGCGATTCGACCTGGATGACGAGGTCGACCTCGCCCATGTCGATGCCGAGTTCGAGGCTGGACGTGGCGACCACGCAGCGGAGGCGCCCTGATTTCAGGTCGTCCTCGATGCCGGCGCGCTGGTCCTTCGAGACGGAACCGTGGTGGGCGCGGGCGAGGAGCAGGGGCTCGTCGGCGGAAGCGGCGTCGTTGACGTTGCCGGGCGCCGGTGCTGCCGGTGCCGCCGCGACTGCCGCGAGCGATGCCGAGCCTCGCGTCTGCCCGCTCTGCGCCATGAGCTGCGCCGGCGGACGTCCTGCGCCCGGTGTGACGAGGTCTGTCTCCGTCATGCGGGCTTCGTAGATCTCGTTGAGCCGTGCGGTGAGGCGTTCGGCGAGCCGCCGTGAATTGGCGAACACGATCGTCGAGCGGTGCGCGAGCACGCGGTCGACGATCGCCTCCTCGACGTGCGGCCAGATGCTGCCGACACGGTCCTCCCCGCCGGTGTCGCCGTGCGGGGTCGGGCCGTCGAAGCCGCCGCCTTCGCCCGACGCGTCTGGTCGGCCGGCACCCGCCATCCCCGCATCCGGGTTCGTCATGTCGTCGACCGGGACGACGACCTTCAGGTCGAAGGTCTTCGCGGCCGGAGGCGACACGATCTCGACGGCTGCGTTGCCTCCGAGGAATCGAGCGACCTCTTCCGCCGGGCGCACTGTGGCGGAGAGGCCGATGCGCTGGGCGGGCTTCTCGAGCATGGCGTCGAGTCGTTCGAGCGAGACCGCGAGGTGGGCGCCGCGTTTCGTGGACGCGACGGCGTGCACCTCGTCGATGATGACGGTGTCGACCGAGGTGAGGGTCTGCCTGGCGGCGCTCGTGAGCATCAGGAAGAGCGATTCCGGCGTGGTGATGAGGATGTCCGGCGGCTCCTTCACGAGCGCGCGGCGATCGGCCGACGGCGTGTCCCCGGAGCGGACGCCGACGCTCACGTGCGGCGGTTCCACGCCGAGGCGCCGGGCGGCCTGACCGATGCCGACGAGCGGCGTGCGCAGGTTCCGCTCGACGTCGACGCCGAGTGCTTTGAGCGGCGAGATGTAGAGGACGCGCGTGCCGCGGCGAGCGGCGGGTGCTGAGCCCGGAGCGATCAGGCCGTCCGTCAGGAGGTCCTGCGACATGAGCCGGTCGATGGACCACAGGAATGCTGAGAGCGTCTTGCCGGAGCCCGTCGGGGCGACCACGAGTGCGTGCGCTCCGCGCGAGATCGCATCCCACGCACCTGCTTGCGCGGGGGTGGGCGCGACGAACGCCCCCTGGAACCAGTCGCGGGTGGCCGGGGAGAATCGGTCGAGCACGTCGCTCATCCGTCCATCATCCATCACACCACCGACACGGCGTCCAGGGTGGCGGAATCGTGACGGGTGTGGTCGTCAGTACTGGCGGTCGAGGAACGCGCGGATGTCCGCGAGCTCCTGTTCGCTGACGGAGTGCCCGAGTCCCTCGTAGATGCGGCCGGACAGCGTCGAGTGCGATGGCAGCCAGTCCGTCGTGCGGGCGACAGCGGCGTCCGGGATGACCTGGTCCTCGGTTCCCCGTCCCCAGAAGACGGGCGGTTTGCGCACGGCGAGGTCGGCATCGCCCGCCATCTCGCCCGAGGCGACGAACCCGGCGAGGACGACGCCGAAGGCGAACCGTTCCGGCGCGAGGCGCATGAGCTGCAGGGTGAGCGAGCCGCCCTGGGAGAACCCGAGCAGGCCGATCGAGGTCGGCGCGACCTCGAGGGCGTCGATCCAGTCGAGGACCGCTCGCGCCGCCGCCGTCACTCCGGCCGGAGCGGGATCGCCCGGCAGCTCGAGCGGGTACCAGGAGTTGCCGTCGACGGGCCACGGAGCGGGCAGTGGCGCCCTGAGCGAGGCGATCACCGGCTCGAGAGGGAGGTAGGTGGCCAGGCCGAAGAGGTCGCCCTCGTGGGAACCGTAGCCGTGGAGGAGGACCAGCAGCGGCCGATCGGTGCGATCCGTGGCTCCCGCCGACCAGAGGACGGCGTCGGCGTCGATGACGGGTGCGTCGGTCATGGGTTCCTCCCGGTGCTGGCGATCGTGCGATCCATCGTCGCACGGGCCGCCGTCATCGGCGTTCCCCGGATGCTGGATCAACCGTCTCGTGATCCGTCCCGTCGCGCGGTGACGACGCGTCCGGAGCATCCATGGGGTAAGAAAGAACCATGAGTGTTCGCACCCCAGACCCAACGCCTGAGCCCGACCTGCCCGGCGACTCCAATCCGGGCTGGCTGTCGGACATGGAGCTCGAGCAGATCCGCCGTCGACTGCCCCTCCTGTACGTCGAGGCCGTGCCCGTCCGGGTCGACGGCGTCGGCATCGTGACGGAGGTCGGTGTGCTCCTGCGGGCGACCGCGCTCGGCGAGATGACGCGCACGCTCGTCTCGGGTCGGGTGATGTACGGGGAGACCATCCGCGATGCGCTCTTCCGGCACCTCGAGAAGGACCTCGGCCCCATGGCGTTCCCGCTGCTACCGACCTCTCCGGTTCCGTTCCAGGTGGCCGAGTACTTCCCGCTGCCGGGGCAGTCGCCGTACTCCGATGACCGGCAGCACGCCGTGGCCCTCGCGTACGTCGTCCCGGTGACCGGTACGTGCGAGCCGCGTCAGGACGCGCTCGAGATCACCTGGATGACGCCGGAGGAGGCGAGCACCGATGCGATCGCCGCTGAGATGGAGGGCGGTCGTGGGACCCTCCTCCGCGCGGCTCTCGCGTCCGTCGGTCGCTTGCGCTGAGCCGGGCTCTCCGCTCAGCGCGTGAGACGGACCTCGTCGATCGTCTCGCCGAGGAACGGCTCCGTGCGCGCGGCGCCGTCGGCACGGAAACCGTTGCGCTCGTAGAAGCGGTGCGCACGCGGGTTGTCGGCCGCGAGCCACAGGTAGGCGGGCTGGTCCGCGGGGATGGCCGCGTCGAAGAGCTGCTGGCCGATGCCGGTGCCGTGCCAGGCGTCGAGCAGGTAGACGAAGTAGAGCTCGCGTTCGCGAGGCATGTCGTCGTCGCGTCCCGGACCCGATCCGGAGAAGCCGACGATCTCGCCGTCGACGAGCGCGGCGAAGTGCGTGTATTCGGGGCCCTGCGCGGCCCAGTGCGTCCACAGCTCGGCCATGCGGCGAGGGGACAGCTTGGCGAGGGTGGCCTCGCTGATGAGGTGGTCGTAGGTTTCGTGCCAGCAGGTGGCGTGCACACGACCGAGGGATTCGGCGTCGACGTCACGGATGGGTCGAACAACAGCGTTGGCGTTCATGGTGAGACCGTAACCCGCCCAGCCGCCCAGCCCAAATCGACCGATGCGCCCCGCGGGGCGACATCGAGGACCGCGGAGTCCCGCACAGACCGAAGGCCAGCCGCAATATGCGGCTGGCCTGCAGTTCCTCCTGAACGGAGGTCCTCCTCGAGCGGGAGGTGTGGAGCTTAGCTCTGTGCCCGGCGGTTGGTGCGGGGGCGTGACGATGCGGCGGGTGCCTGCGAGTTCGAGGCGTAGCCCGTGCTGTAGTGCGAACGGCTTCCACCGGTCGACGCCGCGGCGCCTTCCGTGCGGGCGCCCCCACGCGAGCCGCCGGAGCGAGCGCCGCCCTGGCCCTGCGCCGCGCCTGCGCCACCGG
>NZ_JBOBFT010000021.1:0-33962 GCF_050587525.1 Plantibacter lichenum
GCTGGATCGAGTCCGAGCAGTTGGCGAACGGCGACGCTCGGGTCTCCGGCGACGCTTGGGTCTCCGGCAACGCTCAGGTCTACGGCAACGCTCGGGTCTCCGGCAACGCTCGGGTCTCCGGCGACGCTTGGGTCTACGGCAACGCTTGGGTCTACGGCGACGCTCGGGTCTCCGGCGACGCTTGGGTCTACGGCGACGCTCGGGTCTCCGGCGACGCTCGGGTCTACGGCAACGCTTGGGTCTACGGCGACGCTTGGGTCTACGGCGACGCTCGGGTCTCCGGCGACGCTCGGGTCTACGGCAACGCTTGGGTCTACGGCGACGCTCGGGTCTCCGGCGACGCTCGGGTCTACGGCAACGCTCGGGTCTACGGCAACGCTCGGGTCGAACGTCACAACCACTTCCTCGTCGTCGGCCCGATCGGTTCCGAGAACGTCACGGCGACCCTGTACCGGACGAAGAACGGGAAGCACGAACTCGTCGTCGGCTGCTGGACGGGAACGCTGGGCACGTTGAGCGCTGAGGTGAAGCGGCGCCGGCAGGACTGGCGTGCTGACGAGGCAACGCAGGAGCGGTGGGTGCTGCAGTACAAGGCGCTCCGTGCACTGGGGAAGGCGACGGTTTCGGGGTGGGAGTCGTGACTGGTCGTTTGGAGTCCGACCCCGCAGACCTCAGACGATGGATGGGAGAAGAGAGACCGTCAGGCATCGTCTACGGGCTTGATGAGGCTGCCTATCACGCACACCCGGCGCTGTCGTCAACGAACGCACGTCGCCTCCTCGACTCGCCTGCACGGTACAAGTACCTGCAGACGCACCCCGAGCCGCCGAAAACGGTGTTCGACGTCGGCACGGCTGCTCACTCCAAGGTCCTGGGGACAGGCGCACCGATCGACATCATCCCCGCGAAGCTTCTGGCGTCCAATGGGGCGATCAGTACGACGGCTGCGAAGGAGTTCATCGCCAAGTCGCGTGCGGCCGGGAGAGTACCGGTGAAGGCTGATGTGGCCGAAGAGGTCAACTCGATGGCCGAAGCCGTCCTCGCCCATCCGTCAGCTCGAGTGCTGCTTGAGCAGGAGGGGCACTCGGAAGTGTCCATGTTCGGGACAGACCCCGACACGGAGCTCGACGTCAGAGCCCGGTTCGACTTCGCCCCGAGTGGCGGGAGAACACCGGTCGCCTGGGATCTGAAATCGGCCCGTGATGCGTCCCCTCGCGGATTCGCGAAGGCCGTTGCGGAACACGGGTATCACATCCAGCGCGGCCACTACATGGACACCAACGAGTTCGCCGGCGGTATTGACCTTGACGGGTTCGCGTTCGTGGTCGTGGAGTCCAAAGCCCCGTACCTCGTGGGCGCCTACCGGCTGAACTCCGACTGGGAAGACATCGGAGTCGCGCAGGCCAGGGAAGCTCGCACCATCCTCCGTCGCTGCCTCGACACGGACACGTGGCCTGGGTACGACGACAACATCCAATCGCTGATCGCCCCGTTCTGGCTGATCGCTGACTATCAGGAGTCGCTCTGATGAATGACATCGCACTGCCCGCAGACGCGGCACGCAAACCCCGACCGGCTGGACCTACACGAGGGCTGAGGAAGCCTACCGGCAAGCCGTCGTGGCCGATCCTGCTCCTCGCAGGACGAGAGAAGGCCGGGAAGTCGTACCAGGCTGCCCTCGCATCGTCCTCTGAGCTCATCGACCGCACGTTCTGGGTCGGGTTCGGGGAGAAGGACCCGGACGAGTACGGCGCCATCCCCGGGTCGCGGTTCGAGATCGCCGAACACAACGGCACCCTCGCGGACCTGAAAGACACGATCCGCTACCTGCTCACCATCGAACGCCAGGACAAGCCCCACATGCTCGTCCTCGACTCCGGAACCCGCATCTGGACGACACTGCGCGACAAGGCCACGTACATCGCCCAACAGCGCGGCAAGAAGGACCGTGAGGGCGAGTTCATCGTCACCATGGACATCTGGAACAAGGTCAACACCGAATGGGTGGAGATCCTGAACCTCGTCCGCCGGTGGAACGGGCCGGTGATCATCACCGCCCGACTCGACACCGTCGCTGTGATCGAGAACGGGAAGCCGACGAACCAGAAGTCGGAGAAGGTCCAGGGCCAGAAGTCGTTGGCGTACGACGTCGACGCGATCGTCGAGATGCCAGAGCGCGGCAAGGCAGAGCTCGTCGGCGCAAGATCGGTGATCTACCAGATCCCATCACGCGTCGCCCTGCCCGACTTCACTGTCGATGGGCTGTGGCGAAAGCTCGGCCTCGCCACCGTGGAGACGGAACAGGCCACCTACGCCGAGCCACCCACTGGCGAAGCGCAGACCGACGGACCGGTGACCGAATGACCACGCACCGCAACGTCGTCGGCATCGACCTCTCGCTCACCTCGACGGGACTGGCGATCTGGGATGGAGAGTCCGTCCGAACCTCGGTGATCAAGTCGAAGACGGATGCCGGCACCGTTGAGAGCTTCCTTGACCGGACGGCTGGCATTGCTTCTGCGATCGAAAACGAAGCTGACCTACATGCGTCGGACCTCATCGTCATCGAGGGCCTGTCGATGCATTCGAAGTCCTCCTCCCTGGACAAGATCTTCGGGAACTGGTGGCTGTGCTTGTCACAGCTTGCCCCACAAGTCGACTCCCCGGTGGTGATCGTCACCCCAAGTCAGCGGGCCATGTACGCCACCGGCAAGGGCAACGCGTCGAAGGACACCGTTCTCCTCGCCGTCGCGCGCCGCTACCCGGATGTCCCGATCAAGGACAACAACGAGGCCGACGCGCTCGTTCTCGCAGCCATGGGCGCCAGGTGGCTCGGTGACCCGCTCGAGGGGTCGCTCCCAGGCGATCATGTCGCCGCGATGAACAAGGTGAGGTGGCCCAAATGAACGACGGCATGACCGGCGTTCTCGTGGAAGTCCGCGGAGACCGCGTCCTGGTGCAGATCCTCGGCAACACACCGGATGGACTCGCCATCAATCCCAGATCGGTGTTCCATGAGCTCGGAACCGTGCGCAAGGTCAACGTGCCCGGCAAGAAGGGATTCGTCTCGGTCTGGCGATGGTCGAGCGAGGGTTACAGCGGTGAGGCCGGCACGAAGGCAAAGGCGATCGAGGCGATGCTCGCCGATGTCGACTATGTCGAGACCCCACTTACCGCGACGATCCCTGACCTGCTCGCCGGCCTCGGCGATGTCCCGTGATCGCCCCGAAGGTCGCCCTATTGTCGAAGGCTGAGCAGGCGCGTCTCTCGAAGGCGGCCTACGACGCCGTCGCCACCCGCTCTGGTGGCGTCTGTGAGGGCTGTGGGCGTCGCCGGGCTACGGAGATGCATCACCGCCGGTACCGGTCTCAGGGTGGCCGTGACGAGGTAACGAACCTGCTGCACCTGTGCGGGCGGGGGAACGCTTCCGGATGCCATGGGATCGCGCACACGGGTCCTGGCCGGGAAGCGGGTTTCTCAGTCCATTCTCTCGCAACACCGGCTGAGGTGCCTGTGAACTATCGGCTCGCTGGTTTGGCGTTGCTGACCGACGACGTCACGGATGAACACCGCGGCGTCAAACGAATCATCCACACACGAAAGGAGCACTGACGAGATGACGGAGAGGAGGAGACATGAGGATCCGGTCTACGAAACCTGAGTTCTGGCGTTCGAAGGATGTGACAAGCATCAAATGGGAAGTCGTCTACGACGGTCCGATGCCGACGCGGCTCAACTCGATCGCTCCGATGCGCTCGGACTGCGAGTACGTGTACCTGCTGTTCAACGAGGCCGACGAGCTGCTGTACGTGGGGCGCTCTTTTCGTCCGGCTGATCGGTTCACGAAACACCGACGAAAGGCGTGGTGGCCCATGGCAACCGGCGCAGTAATTATCCGAGTCGAAGAGGTCCCGCCCTTCCATCGGAAGCCTTGGGATTTCAGTGGCCCGAACACCGCTCGCCTGGAAGCTCTCGCAATCCGCGAGCTCCACCCTTCGGCTAACGTCGCCGCTCCGGCGAGACGGGCGATGGGCTGATGGCGAGGATCAGAACGATCAAGCCGGAGTTCTGGGATTCCCCCGGCACCGCGGCGGCAAGCCTACGCGGACGGCTGTTCTTCATCGCCCTCTGGAACTGGGCGGATGACTGGGGGGTCGGGACAGGAAACCCGAAGCAACTCATCGGGTTCGCTTTCCCGAATGACGACGACGTAACAGCAGCGGATTTTCCGCGCCTACGCACGGAAGTCGCTGACTGCTACGGGGTGGTCTGGTACGACGTCGATTCTCGCCCCTACTACGCCATTCCGTCGTGGGACCAGCACCAGAAGAACGAGCGACGAGCGAACCGCCGAAATCCCACTCCTGATCAGGGCATTATCGCCGACACGGAAACGCGCGGAAGTTCCGTGCATGAGCGCGGAACCTCAGCCCCTGGAACAGAGGAACAGGGGAACAGAGGAACAGGGGAACAGAGGAACAGGGGAACAGACACTCCAGCACCTTCGGCGCTGACGAATGCGTTCGAAACCGCTTGGCCTCATTGGCCGAAGAAGGTCGAGCGGAAACCAGCGCTTGAGAAGTTCAAGGTCGCTGCCCGGAAGTTCCCCGACGTGTCCGAGCTCGTCGCCGTGGTCATCAGATTCGGTGACGCGTACGCCGCGACCACGGAGACACGGTTCGTCCCGGCGCTGGGGGTGTGGCTCAGCAAGGAGCGCTGGACAGACGAACTCCCGCAGCGACAACAGGAGCGCAGCAACCTCGACGGCCACGCCGAGCTCTGGGCGACCTACGCGCAACCGTCACCACAGATGGAGATTGAGCAATGAACGACGAAGAAATGAGAGTCCGAGCCGACATCACGAAGGCGCTCGCGTTCGCCTCCGGTTTCGACCAGCGGAAACCATCACGGGCTGCGGTCGAGGCATGGGCGTGCATCCCCGAGATCGCGGCCGCGTCGTATCAGCAGTTGGAGGCAGTGATCATCGCTCACCATCGGGGCCCGAATCGTCACGAGTACCTGTCGGTTGCGCACATCGTCGATGCGCTACAGGTCGTCGAGCGCAACAGCATGTACGAGATCGAGGCCGACGTCCGCAGCGCGAAGGCTCGTGGCCTCATCGAATCGGATTGGCCTACCCGGCGCCCACTCCCGGATCACACCCAACAGCAGTTGGCGACGATCCGGGAGCGGGAGAACCGGCAAGCGAACGTGCACCTCGAGCTGGACTTTCTCGAACCGAACCCGGTCGATGTCGGCCAGGTGGGGCGGAGGGTCGAGTGATAACCGCATGGGACGCGTTCGTCGCATCGATCGACAAGCGGGTGCTGGAAGCCGAGAGGTTCGGGACGCCGTCGTTGGATGAGCGGCCGGGGTCACGGGCCGACCAGCAGATGCGGGCCGAGCACATGCTCCGGGTCGCCGCACTCAACCGCGCGAACAGTACCCGGCGTCCCACACGTGGCGAGATCGCTGCGGCGATCGCCGAGTCGCGTGGGTACGACCGCAGCACCACGTACAGGCAGTCGCCCGAGGGTCGGGCTGCACTGCGACAGAAACGAAACAACGAACACAGGAGAGCAGCATGAGCAAGGCAACAGTGAACATCGAAGGCTTCGTCGCATCCGATCCGGAGATCCGTGACGGTGGCGGCAAGCAGGTCGTCACCGTGGATGTGCCGCACACGCCGAGGAAGAAGAACGAGCGCGGCGAATGGGTCGACGCCGGGCAGACGGTGTGGTTCCAGGCGGCGTTCTGGGAAGAGCTCGCCCCGGTCGTCGCAGCGACGGTGCGGAAGGGCACGCTCGTCCGCATCGAGGGCATGCCGGAGCTGAACGTGTACCAGAAGCAGCCCGGGGAAACGGCCGCGTCCATCCGCCTCAAGGGCGCGACGTTGTCCGTGGTCGCACGAGCACCCAAATCGCCCCAGACTGGCGCACAAGGCCAGCCAGCACAGGAACCGTGGGCACAGACAGCACCCGCAAGCACCGATTCGTGGGCTGGGGGTGGGAACGATGCCGAAACTCCCTTCTAGCCCGCTCTCGGCGGCAGCGGCCAGCGTCAACCACGTCGCATACCCGTACACCGCAGGCATGTTGTCCGCCATCAGGTACCGGGCCGAGATTGATCACGAATCGATGCAGCTGGCCGCGATCCTCATGAACGGTCAACTCAAAACCGCCTTCGAGGAAGTGGAACGTCGCGAGGGAATCTTCCAACAGATCCGTGTCACCTCGGCATCCAACCACGAGCATCCAAGGCTCGCCGCCATCCGATCGGTCAAGAACGACGCGATCGCCGGGAGGTTCTCATGAACCACCGCATCCACGGTCCTGTGAACACGGGACCCGTCACCCCCGAAACCCAGGCACGCGAACCCGAAGAACACCGCTGCGGTGTCTGCTTCGGACCCTACGGGCGCTCAGCGATCCCGTGCAGGAACGACCCCAAGAACAGGAGAACGACATGAAGCGACTCATCAGCAAGCTTTCGACCCGCCGGTGCAACGGATGCACCGATACCTCCCCGCACAACGCGCACCTGACCTGGATCGGTCGGATGCGCTACACCCTTCGATTCCCGGGGCGGTGACGATATGACCGCCAAGACCTACCGCAAGAAGCCCGTCGAAATCCAAGCCGTGCGGTTCGAGAAACCGTACAAGGACGTGCAGGAGTTCTGCCCTGGCATCCGGTTCATCCGGCGGGGCATGCAGGGGACCAAAGTGAGTCACGCGCTCATCGAAACCCTCGAAGGGACCATGACTGCCGAACTCGGCGACTGGATCATCCGCGGCGTGCATGGCGAGTTCTACCCGTGCAAGCCGGACATCTTCGCTGCAACGTACGAAGAGGTGGCGACATGACCGACCACGCAGTCGCTGAACGCTTCCGTGCAGCACTCCGACTCCTGTCACCCGACGACATCACCCCAACCGGGCGACGGGTCCTCGAATCCATCGCCGCGCACCCGTCCGGCGAGACGTTCGCGGTCGACGCTGCGGGGTTCCTGTGGACGTTGCGGTCGCAGTACCCGATGACGGACCGGAAGCCGCGGGACGTGTTCCCGCGGGCCTGCCAGGTCTGCGACGAGTACGCGGTCGGCGCCGAGTGGGGTGACGGTGACGCCGCCGACGTGGTCGTGTCGTGCGAGCACTGCGGCGACGTCCTCCCATCGGCATCGTTCCGGCAGATCGTGCAGTCGCTCGGGCATGTGCACCGGTGGCAGTCCACGGGGGAGAAGGTCACCGGTCGCATGCTGTTCCGGTGTGAGTGTGACCTGCAAGGCATCGAGGGACGCCCAGGGATCGATCGTCACGCCGTCGTAGTCCTCGAAGCACCCGATACCACCCCGGAGACTTCTACGGCCTCCCATGAAGCTCCTGTCGAAGCACGACCGAGGGTGGCGTACCAGCCGCCACGGTTGCCGCGCATCGAACCAGAGGAACCCGTGATCGTGTGCTCGTCGTGTTGGATCACCCCCTGCATCTGCGGAGGTGCATCGTGAGCATCGACGAACGCAGGATGCTTACCGTCGCCGGCGTTCCTGTAGCCGAAATCGAACCGACGCTCGTCGCGGTCCGGCGCAGCGCCCGCGTCGCCTGCGTTTCACCAGACGACCTTCTGAACACGGTCGCAAGGGTGGTCGCGGCGGGACGTCTCACGATGGAAGTCCTCAACATGCTTCACTACGACACAGCCCTCACAGTGTGGGACCTCGCCCGCTATTTCGACGTCTCGACGGACGCCGTTCAGGAGGCTGTGCGCCAAGGCGACGTTGACGCCGAGATGGCCCTGGCAGCCATGTTCCAAGCTGCCGAAGAACGCGACACCGAGAGGAGCGACCTGTGATGCCCGGCGAGCGGCGCCTGATGACTTCGGAGGAGGTCGACCAGGTGATCGCCCTGTCGAAGGACCCCGCCTACATCGAAGGACTGGAAGCCGAGGGCCGTCAGGATCGAATGGTCGAGGTCGACAACCCCATGCGGCGCGAGGTTCGCTATCGACGCGGCACCGAGCCGAGCGCATGCGGTGAGAGCGCGTGAGCCTCCGCGACTGGGGCATCCTCGCCCGTCACGAACTGTCGTCCGCGATCGAACGGCCGACAGACGACCGCCACCTCCGCACCGACCCGGCATGTGCCGAGCACCGGCCGCCGCGCCGGGGTTCTCGCCTCGACCGGGCAAGCCGCGGCATCAGCTGCACCCCGTGCATGGTCGCAGCAGCATTCGGAGATCACACCTGCCAGGTGTTCCCGATCCGACCGACGACACCGACAGGAGAAGCATCGTGACCGACCCCACACCCACAGAACTGATCGCCGAAGCGCGAGCCAAAGCCGTGCGCGTACCCGGCGTAGTGACCATTCAGGAGGCTCTTGCCGACGCTCTCGAAGCTCAGCTTGCCGAGACCGCCCGCCTGCAAGCCGTGATCGACGCGGCGCGAGCTTGGGCAACGGATGCGGCCGGTGAGTACCTCGACCACGCAGAGGCACGCGAACTCAAGGGGATCCTTGCCT
This sequence comes from Plantibacter lichenum, assembly GCF_050587525.1. Taxonomy (NCBI): domain Bacteria; kingdom Bacillati; phylum Actinomycetota; class Actinomycetes; order Micrococcales; family Microbacteriaceae; genus Plantibacter; species Plantibacter lichenum. The sequence goes on from NZ_JBOBFT010000021.1 coordinate 8,518, forward strand.
CTGCTGGTTCCTCGTCTGCCCTGGAAGCCGTGAAAGCGGACACGGAGTTCGAGTACGCAGTCAAATCCGCTGGCTTCATCTACCCGTCATTCGATCTCGGGCACGCAGAACGATTCGTTGCCTTTGGAGAAGGGCGGGAAATCTTGCGCCGTACGCCGGCAGGGCCGTGGGTCCCTATCGAGACGGAAGGAGAGACCCGTGGATGACGCGAACGTCCCGACAACAGAACAGATCCGCGACTACGTGGAGGCTGGCATGGCTGTTGCCCGCCCCTGGGAGGAACCGACCCCCGAACGTGACAACGCGCGTGCGGCCGCTTTCGACGCCTGGCTCGCCGCTCACGACCGTGAGGTGGAAGCGAAAGCGAGCTTTGGTGCTCATTTGGAGCAACAGGAGTTCTACGCCCGCGTGGCCGAGTTCGCCCTGAGCAACGGTCAACCGGTCGCCAAGGCCATCAGGGGGCCAGCGTTCTACCTCCCACCGTCGATCATCGCTGAAATCCGCGCGGACCTGGATGCCCGGTTCCGCCCCACCCCGGCGACAGCCCCAGAACCAACCGAGACGAACGGAGGCACTCGTGCCTGAGATGACTGAACGACAGGCGAACGCGTGGCCCGGTGTCCTGGCTGAGATCCAGCGCGACGTCGACACGAGCACGGTGTCGGACGATCTCTCCGACTGGCAGTGGACGGTCGTCTGGGAAGACGAATCCCGGCCCGGCCGAGGGAACGCGATGCGTGCCATGTGGTGCGACGGCGAGTACGTCGCGAGCGTCACGATGGACGTGTACGGCGGCCCTGGTGTCGGTGTCGCGCAGACCGACTGGCTGCACAACTCCTCCGACGAGGAGTGCGAATGCGAGCACTGTGTGGCCGAGCGCGACGACGAACCGGAACCGACAGATTCGGAGGCCGATCGTGGCTGAGGAGTTGCAGCACGTCGTGTTCACGCCGAGCGCACGCGTCCACCTAGTTCGATGCGAGTCGTGCGAGTTCGGCTACCACTTCGACGAGGTCACGAAGCACTCGTGGGCAGGAGTCGAGGACGTCGAGTGGGCGAAAGCTCACGGCAAGCCTGATCCCAGTGAGCAGAGATGCGCTTGCTGGTGCGCCGGGCCGCTCCCGAAATCGACAGACTCAGAGCAGGCAGGAGCGGACTCGTGAGCGGCTACACGAAGATGCGTCGAGCTCTTGCCTCGTCGGTGCTATCGCGACCTCGCGGGCTCTGGGAGCGGCTGACGTTCCCGATGCTGCGTGAGGCGTTCAAGCAGGGATTCGAGCAGGGGTACGCGACGGGGCACATCGACGGTCAGCACGCCGGCGAAGCGACAGGAGCGGGCTCGTGAAGGCGATTGAGACAGTCCGCTTCACCACACGGCACGCCTGGTGCGAGACGTGCATGCGGCTCGTCGGGAAACCGCGCGTGACCGTCAGAGAAGCGCGCGCTGACCTGCGCGCACATCGGAAGGCCGGGCACCCTGCACCGCGTCCCGGAGAAACCGTTCCAGCTCGCGCCGGCCGGTACACGGTCGTCCCGCCCACCACATCTACCGAAGAGGAGACCAACCATGCCTGAGGCGCACCCCCAGCCGAAACCGCACTGGGCGGCTGTGGTCGTCGGCGGCAGCGTGTACGCGTCGGGGTACTGCTGGTGCGACGGTACCGGCATCCACCGCATCGGGCTGCCGCCCGCACCCACCCCTGTTCCGACTACCAACGAAGGAGAGACCGATGGCTGAACGCGGATGGGACGGCCGACGGTGCCAGCTATGCGGACGGTTTGCGAACCGCTTCTACGTATCTCATGAGGACGACGGCTCGACGACCTACGCCGACGAGCGCTGCCTGACTCCGTTTGAACGGACAATCTACGACCTGCCTACCCCGACCCCCGAGACCACCAGGAGGAGACCATGACCACCGAAGAATCGTTCGGTTCGCTGGTAAACCGGCTCACCGAAACCCACAAGGTCACCGTCGAACGAGACGACGGCACAACCGACTACCCCGAAACCGATGGTCTCCTGCAACGCTTGCGGGAGGCCATTACTTCTGGGATGACCGGTGGCGCCGGCGGATCGTCGTTCGGATCCAAACCGCCTTTGGAGGCGACCGCCGCCGACCTGTACGCCGACATCGACCGACAGGCGGCGGAAGCACTCGCTGCCGTCACGGGGAGACCCACCGGTCTCGCCCATGCTGAGGAGAACATCCAAGACTGGTACCAGCGGGTGACCGAAGACAAACGCGTCGTTGTCACCAGCCGAACCACCGACATCAACGGGAAGGTGTACTCGCAGTACGAAGAACACACCGCGGCGTCACTTGTCGCCAGGTGGGTGCAACGTGTCGAGGAGTACTTCGTGCCGCCTCGGGTGAAGGAGATCAACGCGCCGTGCCCTGACTGCGGCGTTCGGTACATCCAGCGGAAGAAGGACGGCGAAGACATCCACGTCGCCGCTTTCAACATCCACTACAAGGCCGACAACGCAACCGTCGATGAAGCGCGCTGCTCAGCGTGTGGTGCGACATGGTGGCCGGGGTCGTTCATTGATGTCCTCGCGCCGCTCCTCGGGGCAAAGCCACTACCTGAGCTGAAAGGATGAGCACATGACAGAGAACCTGAAACCACACGACGAGATCATAACGATCAGCATGCCCGTGTGGGCGTTCCAAGGAATCATGAACGGAATCCAGAAGTGGACCGGCGACCACTGGGACGCACACGAGATCACCGAACCCATCAAGTTCGACACAGTGCCCGCATCCTGGCGCATCGAGGTCGAAGACGGTCAGAGGCGCCTGATTCTGGCGACAGACGACACGCCGTGACCTAGAGCTTGTTAACTCAACGCATCTGTGGCAAAATAGTGCCCAAGCCGGTAGAGCTCTGCCCACAACCGGCTGATCACTTCGACAAGGCCCTCACTTCGGTGGGGGCCTTTCGTCGTTAAGTCGCCGCGGCCCAGCATCAGCGCCACCACCCACAGGAGAAGACGAGCTGGTATGCCCCTCGGAGCCAACAGGCCAGTGAGGACGGAACCAGCCCAGTCAGTCAAACGACACACGCTGTCATGCAGGGCCGCGACAAAACCTACCGCCGGGCCGAATAGGTCAAGCCCAGCCGACCCACGATCCGTCCGAGTCGTGGTCGTTATGGAAGCCGAGAGCGTGCACGCTCAACGCATCGGGCCATATGCCCCTAGCTCAACTGGCAGAGCAGCGGTCTCCAAAACCGCAGGTTGCAGGTTCGAATCCTGCGGGGTATGCAAGTGCTGATCCGGACCAGATGTCCGGGGTAGGTGCTTCCCCGCGACCCCCGGGTCGTTTACTGCACTGGTGGGTGACGCGGATGTGCGTCTGTGTCGATCACGACACACCCGGTTATCCGACTCAAGCCGCATGACGCGTCACCCACCAGTGCACACGCTACAGAACAGCTGTACGTTCCCTTCGCTCGAAGAGAAGGCCACATCATGCCACTGGTTCCGATCAACGATGAAGATGACGCCCTCCTCGGGTGGAGCTGGGACTGCCTCGAATGTGGCGAACCAGGCAGAGGGATAGTCACGCGTGACCAAGCAGCTGACCAGCTCGCTTCCCACTGGGCATCCGACGACTGCTTCCCCCTCGTGTGACCATGTACACCCCTGGTGACTGGCTCATCTACCACCACCCCAAAGACACCCACATCATCCCCGACCAAGACCTCATCGAACACCAACCCGACAGTGATTGCATCTGCGGACCAACACACCGGTCCAACACGACCACCGGGGAACTCAGATGGGTAGTCGAACACCACAGCCTCGACGGACGGGAACAGTGATGAGCGAACGAACCATGACCCCAGACGCCAGCCGGCAGATCACCGAGCTCGCGCGCGCCACGCTGAACGGTAGCGTCCAACTCGCGGCACGCCTGGTCTTCGCCCGCTTCTTCGCCGTGTTGGCTCTCACCGCTCTCACGGTGAACACGTGGGGAACCTTCTGGGCAGGCATCTATCTGGTGCTGGCCATCAGTTGGACGATCGATCTGGCCCTCGGCATCAGTGACTACAACAAGCTCATGGCCGCACGCGATGCCTTCCAGACCGAAGTGGACAAGCTCACCAAGGCCAGGTATGTCTGACGCCGTCCACGTCATCCCGACCAACGACCTCCTCGCTCATGACGACATCGGTGACGACTGCCTCTGCGGTCCACGTACCGAACCTGTCCAACGCGACGACGGCTCGTACGGCTGGGTCATCGTGCACCACTCCCTCGACGGGAGAGAAGCCGAGTGACCTCGCGTGTCATCCGCATATCGAGCAGGGCAACCGGGCGCCGACGAACAGTTCCCGTCCACGTGTACGACACGCTCGATGAGATGCGCGCAGCCAGTGAGGCGTACAACCGCGAACCCGTTCCCCACGCTCTCGGCATCTGCCAAGCCCGGAACGACGACAACGGCAACCCGGCAGGCGTCCTCATTCGCATCAGCGCCGAGTACCTCGGCACCGCGATGATCGCCCACGAACTCCACCACGCAGCATCCACCATCTACCGGATGGACTGCGTCACAGACGGCGACCTCGCGACCGACCACCTCACCCACCACAACGAGCAGGCAGCGCACCTCCACAGCGACCTACTCGAACGCCTCATGACAAGGCTCTACGCACTCGGCTACTACGAGGAGTGACCATGGCTGATCCTCGTGACATCGCTCCTGGCGGACTGGTCACCACCGCGGCGACCACGCGCCTCGTTGAGACCGACCCTTACCCGGAAGCGATCATCCCGATCCAACCACTGAGCAACCCGGAGGCATGACATGGCCCGCATCGAACCAGCAGAAGCCACCGTTACGGTGATCCCCACAGGACAGGGATCAGACCGTGTTCTCGCCCGCAACATCGTCGTCGACCGACGCAACGGCAAGCACTCGATCACCATCGACGGTCAAGAGTTCCCGTGGCACATCGCCGAAGACAGCATCGAGACCCACTCGGGCCTGGACGATGTCGCCAGGGTCACGGTCACCATCCTCGCCGAGAACCTTCGTGTCCGTGCCTGACCTCACGCCCATCGGGTACGACGGGTACGGTGCACCGATCTACGCACACCAAACAACCCCCGGGGGCCAACCAAACCCCCAGGGGGGCTAGCAACAACCCCCACCCCCTCGACTCAACCCCAGGGGCACCCCCGCACCAACCCGCCACACCCCACACGGAGGCTCACGCCATGCCATGGGAGAACAACAGACCAACACACGTACCCACACCGGTACGCCGAGCCTGCCTCGAACGAGACGGCAACCGGTGCACAGTCACGATGCAAGACGGCACACGCTGCCCCGAAACCACCAACCTCGAAGCCGCCCACATCGGACGCTGGCAACTTGGCGAAAACACAACAGCAAGCGACGTCATCACCAAGTGTCACTGGCACCACAACCGCGAGACCATGCAACAAGCCGCCGCAGCACGCGCACAGGGGGCACGAGGCCGACCATCAGCGTTCCGCAAGCGCGAGGGTCACCCAGGACTGAAATGAGCATCATGCACATGCCACCTCGTCTCAAAGGGGTAGGCGTCCCACCCCCTCCCTGGGTGCCCCAGCAAGCGCTATAAGGTGCTGTGGTTCCCGCTGGCTACGGGTCTGGGGATTTTGCCTCTCGCTGGCCCGAGGCTGTTCGACTGAGCAATGGCGGTTCGTTCTCCGGTCATCGAGTGCCCCGAAGTGCCCGACGCCTCAGATTGGCGCGTGCCGAGAAAACCGGTACAGCTACAGGGGCAGGAGGTCGCCGTGCTGGTAGACGTTTCCAGTGACAGTGATGTAGCGGCCGGTGCTGTAGCGCTCGACATGCAGCCCGCCTTCGATTCCTCGGGTCCCCGGCACTTCCTCGCTGGTGCCCCAGATGTGGAGCCCGTCACCACTGGGCGAGATTTCGATGAAGTGTTTCGGGTAGCTCTCGAGGAAGCGTGCGGCCTGCTCGGTTGGGCTGCCGTCGATGAGGCAGTGGTCAAGGTCGATGCATCCGATGCCGTCGCCAAGGACGAATCCGAGTCCGACGCCGGCGCGTGACTTCACCGCTTCGGCGTAGCTCGACCAGGTCGCCGGGTTTGTCGAACTGGCGTTGTGACCGCTGATTCGCAGCGGCGTCTTGTCGGGAGCTCGGCGCACCCATCGATCGCGGCGGATCAGTGCTTGCGGGATCGATGTGGACGCTTTCCGGCGCCGGTCGTAGTTCCGGCATTTGTCGGAGCAGTACCGCGCTTGGGCGTTCTTCCGAACGATCGACTTCCCGCAGTATCCGCACTCACGCATCGCGGGTGTGGGTTACAACCATCGGCTGATACTTCGTGGTCAGTGAAACGTCGGCTGACCCATCTTCGCGGTGGTGGACGAGCACTCCAACCTCATCGGTCGAGGTGATCATCAACTCGCACGCTCGTTCGATGAGTGCGGTCAGCTTGGCCGATTCGGCATTCACGACTTCATTCAGTTCCATGACTCAAGTGTACCGGTTTTTACCGCGTAATCACAGGGATTCCGGCCGACATGGGCGGTTCTCTTCACCCGACATGGGGAGGTAACCATGGCAGGAATGGGCCCACCTCCGAAGGACCCGGCGAAGCGTGCACGAAGCAACAAGGACGTCGTCCAGCTTCGCGTCCTCCCCGCTCTTGCGGCGCCGAAGCCGGAACTTCCCGACTTCACGATCCAAGTCAAGATCGATGGCGATCTCGTGACTCAGGAATTCGCTTGGCCGGTCACGACTCGGGAGTGGTGGGACCAGCTCGACAACCACCCGCTGCAGTCCGAGTTCACCGACATGGACTGGTCGTACTTGCTCGACACTGCGCGACTGCACGCAGCGTTCTGGCAGGGGAATCTGTCGCTTGCTGGCGAGCTGCGGCTCCGGGAAGCGAAGTACGGCTTCACGCCCGAGGACCGCGCTCGTCTCCGGATCCAGTTCGCGCAAGCAACTGACGCCGAGGTGACCACTGCAGGCAAGGTCGAGCAGTCGTCTCGTGACCGCAACAGTGGGATCAAGAGGGTTCAGTAATGCCTTGGGTTCCGCAGTATGAGGGCGATTTCCCGACCCTTGGATGGACTGTTGCCGACCAGATGGCCGCGTACCTCGGCCGACCTGACGCTGGTGACGATGACGTGTTCAACCCGTTCATCCTCACGGCCGAGCAGCAGGACTTCCTGAACGAGATCTACCGGCTCGACCCGTTCACTGGCAAGCGCGTCATCCACCGTTCCTCCTTGATTCGTCCCCGAGGATGGGGCAAGAGCCCGTACGTCGGCGCGATCATGATCGCCGAGGCGATCTTCGACGTTGTGCCCGACGGGTGGGACGCAAACGGTCAGCCTGTCGGTAAGCCATGGTCGAAGGTCCGCACCCCGTACGTGGCGATCGCTGCCGTGACGGAAGAGCAGACCAGGAACACGTGGGAGCCGCTGCTCGAGATGCTTCGGCAGGGTTCGGCGCCGGATGAGTTCGAGCTCGAGCCGATGGATTCTTTCGTGGCGTTGCGGCGCGGTCGCATCCAGCCGATCACGGCGTCTCCGAACTCGATCAAGGGATTCAAGGCTGTGGCTGCGTCGTTGGACCAGACGGAAACGTGGGTCCGCGGCAACCACGGCGTGAAGCTCGCCCAGACGTTGCGGAACAACGCGACCAAGCTCGGCGGGATCACGATCGAGACACCGAACGCATACACGCTTGGTGAACGCTCGGTCGCTGAGTCGTCGCACGAGTTCTGGGACCAGATCCAGTCAGGCCGATACAAGAATCTCGACGACGTGAAGTCGATTCACTTCGACCACCGGCCGGCGCCGCCGAAGACACAGATCGACGACACCGAGTCGCTGGTTCGCGGTCTGCGGATTGCGTACGGCGATTCGTCTGGTCACGCTGACGGTTGCTTGATCCATGAGCCGCCGTGTGAGCCCGGATGGGTGGATGTCCACCGCATCGCCCTCGACTTCCTCGACACGTCGAATGACCCGTCGGTGATGCGCGCCGACTTCCTGAACCAGATCGACGTCGCCCGCGATGCGTTCGTTTCCGAACCGGAGATGCGTGCGATCCGGAAGCTCGGTGTGGAGATCAGCTCGACCGAACCGGTCACGCTGGGATTCGACGGTTCCGAGGGGCGCAAGCGCGGCATCGCTGACTCGACGGTCCTCGTCGGGTACTCGGTGACGCAGAAACACCTGTTCAAGATCGGCCTGTGGGAGCAACCCGAAGGGCCGAAGGGCGACGGGTGGCGTCCACCGAAGCTCGAGATCGAAGACTCGGTTCGGAAGGCGTTCAAGGACTACAACGTCGTTGGGTTCTACGCTGACCCGTCCGCTGGCTGGGCAGGTGAGGTCAAGGGCTGGGAGGCCGAGTACCACAAGCGCCTCAAGGTGAAGATGTCGGTGAATGAGCCGATCCGGTGGATGCAGAAGAACATCAGCCGCACCTGCGAGGTGTTCGATCAGCTGTACTCGTCCATCTCTTCATCCGAGGTCAGCTACGACGGCGACCCGGCGATGACTCGTCACTTCCTCAACGCTCGTCGCGATCCGCGGCGTGCTGGATATGTCCTCAAGAAGCCTGACGATGATCAGGACTTCTCCAAGATCGACCTCACGTGGGCGGCGATGTTCGCCTTCGCGTGCGGCATCGATGCACTCGGCAAGGGCGTCACCCAATCGGCTCCACGTCGGTCGGTGATCCGCCGGCTGAAAACCAACCGTTAGGGGGCCAACTTGGCTATCAATGTCAAGGACCCGAAGTCTCCGGGCGCGTGGTTGGTGAAGGCGTTCGCGAAGCGTGAAGCGCGGATGCCGCGGCTTGAGAAGTTGGCCGCGTGGCAGGCGGGAAATCCGCCGGCGCCCACCGCTGTCGAGACCGCTCGAAAAGCATTCCAGGCGTTCGAGGAAGAGGCGGTGACGAACTTCGCGGAGCTCATCACTGGCTCTCTCCGGGAGCGCATGTCGGTCCGGGAGATCCGCACAGCGCAGTCCGAAGAAGACCTCGACGACATCGCGTGGAAGCACTGGCTCGACAACAACATGGACGTCGAACTGTCGTCCATCGTGGAGACGATGCTCGCCCTCGGCGACGCGTACGCGATCGTCGGCAAGGACTCGGACACCGACGAGATCACGGTCACTGCTGAGGACCCGAGGGACGTTGTCACGTTCCACGATCCGGCTCGTCAGTCGAAGATCCGCGCGGCCGTGAAGTTCCTCCGCGATTCGGATGCTGGACGCGACTACGCCGTGCTGATGCTCCCTGGGTCCGTGAAGGACAAGATCAACGCCCGCCGGTTCGTCGCATACGCCGACATCTCCGGCGAAGGCGCCGCAGGGTTCGACGCTGAGTCATGGGCGTGGGACAACGATCAGGGTGGGGCAGAGGGCGAAGAGCTCAACCATCATCTCGTTCCCGTCGTCCGGTTCCGCAACCGGAACGGGCTCGGCGAGTTCGAACCACACCTCAAGATCCTGCGCCGCATCAACCGGTCAGTGTTCCAGCTGACGGTCATCGTCATGTACCAGGCGTACAAGCAGCGCGCCGTCATCCTCGACGAGGGAGAGGACGACGAGGTTCGCGTTCAGGACTCGTTCCAGAACGAGATCGGCCTCGAAGGCCTCGATGACGTCCTCACTTCCGACCCAGGCTCTTGGTTCCTGCTCCCTCGCGGGGCGAAGATCTGGGAATCGACCCAGACCGACGTGCAGGGCATCCTGTCGGCGATCAAGGATGACGTGATGCGGCTCGCCGCTGTCACCCGCCGGCCAATGGCGATCTTCGCCCCGGACAATCAAGCTGCTGAGGGTGCGAAGTTCACCCGTGAGGGTCTGACGTTCGCGGTCGAGGACAAGATCACCCGCGCCACTCAAGGTCTGGTCGACCTGTATCACCTCATCTTCCTCACAGACGGTGACGTTGAGCGGGCTGACCGGTCGAAGATCATCGTCGGGTGGAAACCCACGGAACGGTTCTCGCTGACAGACATGGCTTCAGCTACGTCTCAGGTCGCAGGGACGATGCCGAAGCGGACGATCTATCGCCGTGTGTGGCAGATGACGCCGCAGGAGATCCTGCAGGTCGAATCGGAAGCCGCTGACGAGGCGCTTCTGATGGAGGAGGTCACTCCGGATGGCAACTCGGCTTGATCTCTCCTACGACGCGCAGGTCTTGGCTGTGCGGAGGCGCGTGTTGGCGTACTCCGCACGGCTGTGGGGCTCGCTCCCGGCTTTTCGTGACGCCGACGCTGAACGACTCATCGCCAAGCTCGTCCCGCGCGTAGAGGCCGGACAGAAGCGCATTGCCGAGCTGACTGACGCGTACCTCACGCGGGTCGCTCAGGTCGAGCTCGGCGTGAACGTGCGTCGAGGTGCTGTCACATCCGTGACCACACAGGACCTTCGGGGGATCGCTCCCGAAGAGGTCTACCGGCGCCCACTCGTCACCACCTACACGTCACTGTCCACAGGCAACTCACTGACGGACGCAGTCGCCTCCGGTGCCGCACGGCTCGAAGACATCGTGTCGACCGGCCTACAGCTCGCAAAGACTCACTCGGCGCAAGGCCAGATGCGACGCACTTCCGGCATTGCCGGGTACGCCCGTGTCCTCACCGGACGCGAGAACTGCGCCCTGTGTGTCATCGCATCGACGCAGCGGTACCACCGTGGCGACCTGATGCCGATTCACCCGGCGTGCGACTGCGGCATCAAGCAGTTCAAGGGCAACCCGCAGGTCCAGGTCATCAAACCGGAACTGCTCGAGCAGACGCACCAGATCATCGACGCCCGTCTCGGCGGCAGCGACCGCAGCGCGCGTGACCTGGGCATCGGGAAGACGTCGAGCAGCGGTCAGCCGCTCAGCGACTTCACGGACCTGATCATCGCCCGCGAGCACGGCGAGATCGGACCGGTCCTCACATGGCGGTCGGACAAGTTCACGTCCGCAGCCGACATCGAAGCGCTCGCTTCCTAACGACTTCCGCACACCAGTGCGGGGCCCCGACATGGGGAACACCAACCCGACATGGGAGAAACACATGTTCACACGAGGTGGAATCCTCATCCGCAACCCGCGTCTTCGTTTCGTCGAGGAGCCATCCGAACTGGGTGGATCCGGCGGGCAGGTAGAGCCGGCGTTCCCCGCAGAAACCCCCGTCACGGAGATGACTGCTGAGCAGCAGGCAGCGTACTGGAAGCACCAGTCGCGCAAGCACGAGGCGCGGAACCGGCAGTACGGCGACATCACTCCCGAGAAGCTGACACAGCTTCAGCAGGAGGCAGAGGATCTGCGCAAGCAGAACCAGACGGACGCCGAACGAGCTGTCGAGGAAGCCAAGGAAGCCGGTCGCGCTGAAGTGCGCGCTGTGCTCGCTGCAGAGCGAGTGAAGACGGCTCTCGATCGGGCGCTCGAAGGACGTGTTCCGAACACGTCCGCGCTCCTCGACCTCGACCGCAACCAGTTCATCAACGGCGACACCGCGAACACCGAAGCCATCACGGCATGGGTGGCAGCGAACTCGTCGGAGACGGCTGAACCGCAGAAGCGATTTCCCGACCTGTTCCAGGGTCAGCGTGAACGTGTGGACAAATCCGACCGGGAGACCGGCAAAGCCGAAGCGCAGAAGCGTTTCGGAACCACCACCTGAAAGGAATGACGATGAGTTCACTGAACGTTCGTCGCACCACTCTCCAGGCTGAGAACCGGTCGTGGCTGCGAGGCCCGCACGGTACCGAGCCCGGATCCAACCCCAACGCGACGCTCCTCGTGTCGCTGTTCACCGCAGGCTCGCACTACCCCAACGGGTACATCCCCTCCGGGATTGTCCTCGGCAAGGTCACCGCGTCCGGCGTCTACGGCCCCTACGACGCGGCCGCTACCGATGGTCGCCAGACCGCGGTCGGCTTCCTCTTCGGATCGCAGACGATCGACGGCGCTGACCGTGTCGCCTCCGGGATCCTCATCCACGGTTTCGTCAACGCGACGAAGCTCCCCATCCAGACCGGTACAGGTTCGCTCGATGCTGCGGCACGGACGTCTCTCGCCGGCAAGATCTACTTCGACTAAGGGGCTATCAGATGGCTATTCTCTTCGACGCCCCGGTACGCCCGGGCGAACTCACATGGTTCACCCGCGAGGTCCCCGTCAGCGGTGAAAACTCGCTCCTGACCGAGGCCCCCGCCAAGAACCTGCAGTCGAACACGGTGAACTTCGCCGAGATCGTGAAGCGCAACCGCACCGCGCGCTACCGCTCGTTCGACGGCCGCGTTCACGTCTCCGAACGTGACTCCGGTTCGACGGCGAACGTGGGACTCATCCCACTGTCGACGTCGAGCAACATGGGCGAGTACGAGCGCCTGCAGCTCGAGTTCGCGAAGACCCAGGGCACCAACACCCTGGCACTCGCCAACTCGATCTACGACGACGCAACCCAGCTGACCCGCGAGGTCCAGGCCCGACTCGAGCAGGCGTGGGGTGACGTCCTCACCGACGGCAAGCTCACCGTGAACGAGAACGGTCTCGTCGGCTTCGAGGCTGACTTCGGCGTCCCGGCGGACCACATCGTCACGGCCAGCACCCCATGGTCGAACACCACGACGGCTACCGCGCTGACGGACTACATCCTCTGGGCGGACAAGTACCGCACCACGAACGGTGTCGCCGCCGGTCTCGCCAAGACGTCGCAGAAGATCATTCGCCTGTTCCTCCGCAACGCCGAGGTCATCGCCGCCGTCTACGGTGCCGCTGCCGGTCGCACGACGGCGAAGCTCACCGACGTCAACGACTACCTCCTCGGTGAAGGCCTCCCGGTCCTCGGCGAGGCGTACGACACCCAGGTCGACGTGGACGGGACGCTCACGCGCACCATCCCCGACAACCGCATCGTGTTCCGTCCCACGAACTTCGCGGACCTCGGCTACACGGCATGGGGTGTCAGCGCCACCGCGCTTGAGCTCGTCAATTCGGCCCAGGTCGATCTGTCGTTCGAGCAGGCCGCTGGCATCGTCGGCGTCGTCGTGAAGAGCGAAGGCGTCCCGTTCCGCCAGTTCACCTACGTGGACGCGGTCGCGATCCCCATCCTGTCCGACGCCAAGCGACTCCTCGTCGCAACGGTCTGACCTGTCTGGCGGGGAGACTTCGGTCCCCCCGCCAGTCATGAAGGAGCATCAGCATGGCAGCACAACTGAACACCTACGTCGCTCTCCTTGACGACGAGATGAACAGCCACTACTTCGGCCCCGGGGACAACATCCCCAAGTGGGCTCGCAAGCGCATCCAGAATCCGGATGTGTGGGTCGACATCGATGAGGGCGACGAGCCCTCGGAAGACGAGTCCGTCGAGGTCGAGGCGGAACCGGAAACCGAAGCGATCGATGAGGGCGACGAGCCCGCTTTGGTCATCCCCCCGAAGGCTGGGCCCGGTTCGTCCGCGAAGGCATGGGCAGAATACGCCCTGGCGCTCGGCTTCGAAACCGACGGCGACGCCAAGGCATCCGAGATCCGCGAAGCGCTGGCTGAGGCCGGCCACCCCGTCGAGTAGGAGCGCTCATGTCGTGGTTTGAACCGTTCGCCACAACGGAAGATGTTGAGGCCTTGTGGAAGCCACTGACGGTCGACGAAACCACGAACGTGGAGGCTTGGATCAACCAGGCCTCCACGTCCCTCCGGGTCATAGCCCGCAACCTCTCCGTCGACATCGACGCTCTCGTAAAGGCTGACCCACTCGCCGCCGAGGTGGCGAAGAACGCGGTCGTGAACGCCGTCAAACGCGTCCTCATGAACCCGGAAGGCTACCGCCAGAAGGCCACCACCACGGGGCCGTTCAGCGACTCAGGGACACTCGACACAGCTATCTCGACCGGCGCCATCTACATCGCCGACAGCGACATCGTTGGCCTGTTCCCCAAACGGAAACACCTGATGCGCTCATTCACGATCAAACCGGGGATGCGCGGATGAGCCTCACCGTCACGAGGGTCCGCATCACCGAAACCGGCGAGCTTGACCGGTACGGGAAGCCGATCCTCACCAAGACGCCCACAACGCACACAGCGTTCGCATTCGCCCCCACAGTCGCGGCCGAGATCAACGAGGTCGAGCAGGACATCTCCACAGATGGGGGCAGCCTCTACTTCCGCGCACCGAACCTCATCGACGTTCGCGCCGATGACCAGTTCATCGTGCGGGGGGTCACTTACAACGTCGAAGGACCTGACGTGTACTGGGAGCACCCGGACAACACGCCGAAGGGCAATGTCGTCATCCTGACCAGGGCGGAGGCCACTCATGGCTAAGAACGGCGTCAAGGTCAAGATCAACAAGTTTCAGTGGGGCCTGCAGGTGATGGCCGGACCAGAAATGCGTTCCTTCCTCGGTGGTCTCGGTAGCCAGGTCGCGTCCAAGCTCCCCGGCGGCGATGTCACGGTGACTTCGTCGAAGACGAAGATGTCCGGTGGTCGACGCGCTCGCGCGATCGTCACATCCGACATTCCCCTGTCCGTCGAGGCAGAGAAGGGCATTGCTCTCGCGGCACTGAAGTCCGTTGTCGCGTCCGCCCACGTGCAGAAGTGGTACACGACCAAGAGCGGCAAGACAAGGCGAGCAACCGACGCTCAGATCGCAAACTGGACGCGGGGCCGTCCATGACCGGCGTCGTCTACTCGAGTCTCGCAACGCTCATCATTCCGAAGTTGCGGTCCTGGCTGAACGCGCGACCGGAGACGTACGCGCATGGTGTCTGGGTGGCGAACAAGCTCGTCCCGAACAAGCCCCGCATCATCACGGTCGTGCGCGGTCCCAGCACGGGTGCGTTCGACACACTCGATTCAGCGTCACTTCGGGTCAACATCCGTGACCCAGACGAAGCCAGCGCCGAAGACCTCACAGACCTGACCCGAGCCTTTTTCGAGTCCACGTCCGGCGCCATCGACGGCAACCCGATCACCTGGGCGAAAGTCACTGCTGGTCCGCTCGAGATCGAGAACGCGACGAACACGCATCAGTGGTACTTCGTTGTCGACGCGATCCGTCGTGGGTCTCCACTTACCTGAGCATCCAACTCACCTCAACCTAAGCGCTCCCATACGGGGCGCTTTTTTCATGCCCTGGGAGGCACACAATGGCACCAACTCCTGCAGTACTCGATTCCAAGAACGTGCGCGTCGCGGTCACTGGCGCATGGTTCGTAGGCGACCTCGGGGCCACAGCGCCGACGTCTGCGACCGACCCGCTGGCTGCGTTCCGGGGCCTCGGTTACCTGTCCGAGGACGGTACCTCTCGCACCCTGGACCGTTCGACGAACGACATCAAGGCGTGGCAGAACTCGGCGAAGGTTCGCACGGTCGTCACCGACGCGGGCATCTCGTACACGTTCACGCTCATCGAGACGACTCGCGAGACTGTCGCCCTGTACAACGGGCTCAAGACCACGGACATCGGCGCTGACGGCACCTACACGGTCAACCCGTCACGTACTGGTGGCAGGCGTTCGTTCGTGTTCATCATCTTCGACGGTGACTACAACCGTCTGGTGTACATCCCCGAGGGCGAAGTCACGGAGATCGGCGACCAGACGAGCGCATCCGGTGACGCCATCGGCTTCGAGGTCACCATTCAGGGTTACGCATCCGCGACTCTGAGCGGCGACACGGAGAAGGTGTTCGACCCGAGCCTTGCGGTGCCCGTGAAGGGTGCTTCGGCCCCTGGCTCTGTGTTCCCGACCGAGGCGACCGTCACGGCTTCCGACTCGACGAACGCTGGCAAGCTCGCCGCGCTCGGATATGTCGCCAATCCGACGACCGCATGGACCACGGGTCAGAAGATCACCATCGGCGGGTTCGCGTTCTCGTGGACGGGCACCGCCTGGGCCGCTGGCGCTCGACCGTAACAAACCAGTCCGGGCGTATTCGCTCAGGGGTGCGCCCGGACTGCCACACCACACCCTGAGCGCCACCCTGAGCAAGGAGAACACCCATGTCCATCAGCATCTCCCCGAAGAACAAGAAGAAGCCCCTCAAGGTCAACTACGACGGCGTCGCATACAAGCTTCCCGGAGCGATCCCAATCGAGATCCTGTCGGTTCAGAACACGGTCCCGCGCCCGAAGGTCATGGCCGGATCCCAGAAGGACTCCTACGAGAGCCAGGTCGGTGTAGCGATCCTCGGAGTGTTCGTAGAACGGGTGCTCCCCGAGGACTTCCGCGCAGCGCTCGACCTCGACGACCTCGACGCCGTGTTCGAGGCGTGGGCGGAGCACACGGGCCTGGGAAAATCTCAGCCCTCTACGGGCTCCTCCAAGCGTACGAAGACGAATTCCTCTTCGAAGCAGTCCGCGGAGGATTCCGAGTAGACGACATCTGGCTGAGACCGGATGAAATGAACGCATTCATCACGGTCTCAGCCAGGTCGCCGGAGTCGCCGCTTCACGCTGCAATCCACGGCTGGGACTACCCGGTATCGCGCGATTGGATGCTCCTCGCGCTCATCGCCGACTCCTCTGAGGCGAAGCGACTCGGCAAGAAGTTCAAGCCGATGAAACGGCCTTGGCCCGACCGCAGCACGCAGCAGATCGAAGCAACACCAATCCCAATCGAGGAAGCACGAGCTCGTATCGCTCACCTCGGCATGAAAACTGCCTGACGCCGCCAACTACTCAGCCACCTACGGGTGGCTTTTTCATTGAGGAGCACCCGTGGCTGAAGCTGCTGTAGCCGAAGTAACGATCATCCCCGTATCCAAGGGTGCGTCGAAGCAGATCGAGGAAGAGCTCGGCAAAGGCGACCCGGGTGGCAAGGCAGGTAAGACTGCTGGTGCTGGTTTCGTCGGCGCTCTCGGCGGTGCCCTCAAGGGAACCGCTACGGCCGTCGTCGGTGCCGCGGCGGCCGGTCTCGGCGTCGCTCTCGCGAAGGGCTTCGGACGCCTCGACGCGATCGACCAGGCTCGGGCAAAGCTCACCGGTCTCGGCAACGACACCGAGTCTGTCAAGGCGATCATGGGCGACGCACTTAAGTCCGTGAAGGGCACGTCGTTCGGTCTAGGCGAGGCTGCTGTGACAGCTGCCGGCGCTGTTGCTGCTGGCATCAAGCCTGGTGAGGATCTGCAGAAGGTCCTCAAGTCGGTGGCAAACTCTGCCTCGACGGCTGGCGTCAGCATGGGCGAGATGGGTGGGATCTACAACAAGGTCGCGTCACTCGGCAAGGCACAGAACGATGTACTGCAGCAGGTTGCTGACAAGGGCATCCCGATCTATCAGGCCCTCGCGGACAACCTGGGCGTGACAACCGAAGAGGTCTTCAAGATGGCTTCGGCCGGGAAGATCGGATTCGCCGAGTTCGAAGCGGCCATGACTGCAGCCTCGGGCACGGTCGCTGAGGAGATGGGTAAGACCCTCCCGGGCAGCATCGCGAACTTCTCCGCATCGCTCGGACGTATCGGCGCTGGCCTCCTGGGCGGCATCTTCCCGCAGCTGCCCCCGCTGATCCAGGCAGTAACAGGTGCTCTTGCTCCGCTGGAAACGAAGGCATCTGCACTCGGCGACATCATTGGCACAACGCTCGCGCCCGCATTCGACTGGTTGATCGGCAAACTCAACGCCATCACATCCCCTGTTGAGGGAGCCAAGGGAGCTCTCGATGGTCTCTCTGGGATCATTGGGCCACTCGCGGGCGCATTCGTCGCGCTCGGCGCTGGCGGGCTTGCTGGTGTCATCGCGGCGATTCCGGGGCTTGGTGGCTTGGCTCCGGCCGCTGCTGCTCTCTCGGGGCCGTTGGGGCTCATCCTTGGCGCACTCGCCGGACTCGTTGCAGTCTCACCAGAGCTGCGGGGCGCGCTCGGAACGGCCCTCTCTGACATCGGCACGGCCCTCGGCGGCGTATTCACAGCCGCTGGGCCAGCGATTCAGTCGGTAGCCGGAGCGCTTGCAGGTATCGCTAGCGTCCTGGGTGGGGTTCTGGTTTCGGCACTGGCAACGATCGTTCCGTTCCTCGTCGACTTCATCGGCATCCTCGGCGGCGTGCTCGTCGCGATACTGCCAACTGTCGCGACGCTCATCACCAGCCTCGGTGGAGTCGTGGGCGATCTCCTCACGGCGATCATGCCTCTTGTCAGCACAGTGCTCGCAGCGCTCCTGCCAGCATTCGACAAGCTCGCGCCGCTCGTGGGTGTCCTTCTGGACGCGTTCATGCCCTTGGTGCCGGTCATCACTGATCTGGCTTCGATGCTGATCTCCACGCTTGTGCCGATCATCTCGAACCTGCTCGCCGTGATTCTGCCAGTCATCCCGGCGATCCTGGATCTCGCAATGCAGCTGATCACACTGCTCGTGCCAGTGATTCAACAGTTGGCGCCGATCGTGCTGCAACTGATCGAGGCATTCTTGCCCCTGATTGGCGCGATCCTGACACCGTTGATCAGTCTGATCTCGAGCCTGCTGCCGGTGATCATGCCGCTGCTGGATGTGTTCATTTCGCTCTTGGACCCGATCCTCGGGTTGCTCGGACCACTCTTGGACCTGGTTGATCTCATCCTTCCGCCGCTGACGTTCATCCTCGGCTTCCTCGCGAAGCTGCTGTCTGACCAGCTGTCGAACGCGTTCAAGTTCCTCATCCCGATTATCCAGGGTGTGGTGTCGATGATCTCCGACGTTCTGACGCCTGTCATCAAGAGCATCACCGACGTGCTGGGCGGAATCATCACGTTCATCACGGGCGTGTTCTCGGGTAACTGGAAGCAAGCGTGGGATGGGATCGTGCAGATCTTCTCCGGCCTGTGGAACGGGATCACGGGCACGGTCAAGGGTGTCATCAACGGGATCATCGACCTCATCAATGGGGTTATCGGTGGCATCAACGACATTGCGAAGGGCGTCAAGGACGCTACCGGCGGTGCAATCAACCTCACGGTCGGGAAGATCCCGAAACTCGCTGAGGGTGGCGTCATCTCGAAGCGTCCTGGCGGCATCCTCGCGAACATCGGCGAGGGCAAGTACGACGAAGCCGTGGTTCCGCTTTCGCCGAAGGTGCTGAGCTCTCTCGGTGCTGGTGACGGCGGCGGCGAAGCCGTGCCGGTGCAGCTGAATCAGTACATCACGACCGCCCAAGATGACCCTCGTGTGCAGGCATTGCAGTGGGGTCGCGAAATGCGGAGGGGGCTGACGGCGCGATGAGCACACTCACCCTCGGCGGTATCGAGTTCAAGGACGTCGCAGCGTCGGGATGGGTGTACCAGAACCTCACGGACTGGTACACCCTCACCGACGACAAGATCCCCGACGAAGAGAAACCCCAAGGACATGGAGCGTTCGGTGTTTCCGAGTCGCTGCGTTCCTCAGCGGTGATCCCGTTCAAGGCCGTCTACCTTGCTGACACGGAAGCGGAGATGCTGGCTGCGGGCGAGCAGATCATGGCGGCGATCGCAACGGGACCGGTCGACATGGTCTACGCGGATGCGCTCCGCACAACATCCCGGTCCGTCACCGTTCGCACGGCGCCGATGACTGACCACCACGGACGCCCCACGGGGGAGTTCGAGTTCGATTGCCTCGCCCGCGACCCTCGCCGCTACTCGGTGGGTGATGCATGGCAGTCAACGCCGCCGGCCGCTGATGGTGCTGGCATTGTCTGGCCGTTGGTGTGGCCGCTGGTGTGGCCCGGTGGTGGCTCCGATGGTCGAGTCACGTTGCAGAACCTCGGTTCGGCTCCGGCGCCGCAACGCTACCGCCTAAATGGTGGTTTCGAGTCGGCGCTGCTGACGAACACGCAGACGGCGCAGCGGATCGGCTTCAATCGTCCGGTGCCCGTCGGGTCGGTTGTGGAGATCGATACGAAGTCTCGTCAGGCATGGATCGATGGCCAGTCGGATGTTTCTCGGTACTTGAGCTTCAGAGAGTGGTGGGATGTGCCGAAGTACTCGACCGTTCGTGTGCAGTTCGATGTCACTGGGGCCACTGGGTCTCCGACGTTGGACGCCCTGGCACCATCTGCGTGGTTCGCATGACCTCCTACTACGTGTTCGAGACGCTCACAGGAAAGCAGGTCTCAGAGTTCACGCCGTCGAAAGCGGAGTGGACGCTGGGAACGAACGACCCCGATTCGGTCGCTGTGACCCTGAACCTCAACGACCCGGCAACGAAAGCGCAGGACTGGCGGAACCTTGGCACACCGTGGAAACACTCGATCGCGGTCGAGGAGCATGGCCGGTTCATCGGTGGGCCGATCATGCCGTACGACTGGGATGAGGACAAAGCTGACCTGAAGCTCACCGCTCGAGGACCGAAGGTCATCTTCGACCGCGTCCCGATCCTCCCCGTCTCGGCCATGACCGGGTCACTGGTTGGTCCTGATGGGCTCCCGAACCTTGCCTACGACACGAATCTGTCCTTGTGGGACTACGGGACGTTCGGGAAGAAGATCGTCCAGCAAGCGATGACGTGGCCCGCAACGGGCCTGCCGGTCGTTTTCCATGCTGACCGCTTGGATCCGTTCACTCAGACGGTGAAGAACTACAGCGCCATTGCGCTGAAGTCGGTCGGCTCGGCGCTGGATGACCTATGTGGGCTTGAGAACGGCCCGGACATCCGGTTCCAGCTCACCCGCAACGGCCCTGACGCGTTCCAGTGGGTGTACGAATCGGGCACTCGAGAGTTCCCGCGGCTTCAAGGGCCGAACACGTTCACGTGGGAGCTCAACGCGGATGAGGCGACCGGTTCGGGTCTCTCAGTGGGGTCTGACCCATCAGGAATGGCTTCGATCTCCTGGGGTGTTGCTGGTCGATCTGACGACAAGGTGCTGCTGTCCAGGGTCATCGACACTCGACTGATCGACAGCGGCTACCCGCTACTGCACACAGTCGACTCGTCGCACTCGTCCATCGAGTTGCAATCGACCCTCGACTCACTGGTGACGGAGAACCTGCGCACGGCTGGAAGGCCTGCCGAATTCTGGTCGTTCAAGGCTCGCCTGTCAGCTTCCCCGTACCTGAACGAGTACAACACGGGTGATCTGGTGACCATCGTCGTGCAGGACAGCAAGTTCCAGCCCGTCGGCCAGTTCACGAGGCGCATCGCAGCGATGTCCGGCGACGAGAAAGGCGACTGGGTGAAAATCACGTGCGGGGAGGTGTACGGTGGCTGACCCGAAAGCGCCCGGCGATGGGTACGACGTGCTCATCAACCGGCTCGTGGCGCAAGAACGGCGCATGGACGAGCTCGAGATCGCTACGGGAACGCAGCGGGCGCGAACGACAGCGAACACACCGATCCTGGGAGGGGATACTGCGTCGTCGACGGGCATCGGGTTGCTGTCGGCGTCGTGGCTCACCTACGCCACGGTGACGGTACCTGTACCGCTGGGGAAGACGATCGCGAAGTTCGTTGCGATCGCGAACGGCGCAGTCCTCGACACCACCACTGGCGGTGTCACGTCGCTCTCTGCGCGCATTGTGATCGCCGACACGTTCATATCGCTCGAAGCGCCTGCTGCGAAAGACGCCGGGGCATCCCAAGTGAACAACGTGGTGCAGCTGGCCTACTCCGCGAACCTCACGGGCATCTCCGGTTCAGTGAAAGCCGAACTGCAGATCAAGCCGTTGAATGCGGCCGCGTATCCGGCCAGGGCTCAGAACTACGCATCCATCACTGCATTCGTCAGCTTCACCGCCTGACCCACCATCCGTCTACCAGCGTCCCACGGGGCGCTTCTCGTATTTAAGGGGTCCTTGTGGCACTCACCAATTCATTCCCAACAGGGCTGCCGGCTGGCTTGTCCATCATCGATACGCGCAAGACGGTCGCTGGTCTGATTGCGCAGAACGCGGTCGGAGCGCCACGCCTCGGAGTGCTCTCTTCATCTACGCCTCAGCTCGTCGCAGCGACAACGTCCATGTCATACACGGTCGCCGCTGCGAGTTTCGCGACGAGCCGGACCGGCCAGGGCGTGGAGCTTGTCGCGAACGATGGCACTGTGACCATCGCCACTACTGCCGCACCCGCTTCTAACTCGCGCATGGATGTCATTTGGGTTCGCGCCCGCTTCACGGCCTCTGGCGACGCTTCGGGAGCGCCTGAGATAAACGTGACTCAGGGGGCGGCATCCGGAACGGTGCCGCCGCCGAAACCATCCATCCCAGCCGGGGCGTTGGAGCTCGCGACGGCGCAGATCCCATCAACCGCCACGGCGACGAACTCGTCAGGTGTGATCATCACCCAGACCCACCAGTTCACCGCGGCATCGGGGGGAGTGGTCCCATTCAGAAGCAACGCCGAGCGCGACGCCTGGATCCCACCCTCCGGGCAGTACGGGGCTGTCGGGAACCAACTGTTCGTCTCAAACGGTTCGACCTGGGTGATTGCATCCACCCGCCGCCTCGGCAACGCGCGTCGCAACACGGATCTTGTGATTGCAGGCCCCGGCGCCGTATGGACCGACCTGCTCGCCGTCTCAGCGACCACCACTGGTGGACTCTGCGTCGCCGACTTCAAGGCGAAGTACCGGAACGGCAACTCGGGTGCCTTTCGATCGGCGAAGTTCCGTGTCCTGTGCGACGGCGTCCAGATCGGCGACATCGTCGAATTCAGTGCGCCACTCGATGCGGTCGCGACGGGCTACTCAGCCGCTTTCGATATGGAGTCGACGCCAACCGCGGGCACACACACGTGGGTACTTCAGGGCCAAGCATCCACAGCCAGTGCCGTGTTCGTCAGCAACGGCGTGATGACAGTGACGGAGAACTAGCGATGACTTTCCCCAGTTACGTGGACCAGATCCGCGAGAGCGCCCAGTCAAGCGGCCGCACAGGGAGCATCGTGCGCCGCATCTGGCATCACCAGGCGTCGACGAACGATGACGCAACGATCGCGATGATGGTGTCCGGGTCGAAGGAAGTGTCGGCGAACCAGACCGTCGACAACAAGTCGCCTGCCGGCGACCCACGCCGCGCATGGGCCCGCATCACCGGAGTCGTTTCCAACGAGCGTCGCGCCTGGACCTCCTCGAGCGCCATGGCTGATGGTCGGGCGCTCACAGCCGAGGTGTGCAACGAGTCCGGCGCCCCGGGGTACAACATCAGCGAGGCGACCTACGCGGCATGCGCGCTCATGGCAGCCGACGACTACCTCACCCTCGGCATCCCACTGAAGCGGGCGACGAAGGACGACCCGACAGGGCACCTGGGCCACAACGAAGTCCTCGGCATGTTCGGTGACGGCTACGCGACATCGTGCCCGCTCCACCTCGACATCGATCGGATCATCTCCGACGCAACAACCATCGTCAACGGCGGGATCGCCGCTCTGAAAGGAATCGAAATGCCAGCACTCCTGCGCCACCCGAACAGTTCGATCGGTTTCGTCTCCGACGCCGGCGAGCTCGACGCGATCAGCGACATCAACGAGGTCGAAGCACTCAAGGCTTCCGGGATCGTGAAGGATTGGGTCCAGCTGCCGGACGGTTTCGTGTGGAACCTCCTCACGAAGCGCACGGCGCGCCTCCGGGCGCAGCGCGCCGGCACTGTCGACGAGGCGGCGATCGCGAAGCAGATCGCGCCGCTCGTCGTCGCACCCATCATCGCCGCCATCCAGGCGAGCGGTCAGATTGGGACGGACCCGGAAGCGATCGCAAAGATCACCGAGGACGCCGTCCGTCGAGTGTTCGCTGACGCCGCCGCGCCGCGCTGATCCGCCCTTCCTCGACCCTGGGAGGGGTAGCACATGCCAGAACAGCCAGAGCCGACAGGCTGGGAGCTCTTGCGCGGTATCAACAGCCTGAAGGACAGCATCAATTCGATGGCTGCTGGCATGGTTTCGCAGTCGACGCTGGCGCTGTATCAGTCGGCTCAGGCTGACAGGGACAAGCGTCAGGACGAGCGCTTGAAACAGCTCGAGACTGATCAGGCGGAGCAGCGCAAGACGAAGGCTCAGCAGTGGTTCGCGATCGGGATGGCTTTGTTCGGGATCGTGTGCACGATCATCGCCGGGGTCATCGTATTCAACGTGACGAGGATCGGCGGATGAGCATGTCTGACCCACAGAAGTCCGCGCGACGGTGGCGGGTTGCCGCGTACGCCATTGCGATCATGTCCGTCTTGGCGCTGCTCAGCTTGCAGGTATTCACGGTTGTTGCGAACGCGGACCTACGCGAGCAGTTGCGCGAGTCTCACAGCGAGACTGCAGCGTCGCAGGCGAACGCGGAATCCCTGTATCAGCAGCTCCTCGACAACGGGGTGAAGCCGGAAGCCGACAAGCCTTCGGATGTTCTCCCCGGCCCCGTAGGCGCGACCGGAGCCACCGGTTCGAAGGGTGAACGTGGCGACGTCGGCCTGCCCGGCCAGACGGGCCCGAGCGGCCCCGCTGGCGAACCGGGAACGGCTGGTAGTCCGGGTGTCTCTGGCAAGGATGGCGCACCTGGGCAACCGGGTGCGAACGGTACCGACGGCGCTCCTGGACCTCAAGGCCAGCCCGGCCCACAAGGCTCGCCAGGTGCTGACGGTCAGCCGCCTCTCTCGTGGACGTACACCGACATCCTCGGCGCGATCGTCCAGTGCAACCGAACCACCACATTCGACCCAGCCGCACCCACCTATCAGTGCGCACCGACACCAGGAGGCACCCCATGAAGTTCACCACTGACGACAAGAAGCTCCTCGACGCCGCCACCCGGGCGAGCATTCGCACGTTCGCGCAGGTCGCCGAGGCTCAGCTTGCACTGGCTATGGTTGCCGGCGGCGTACTGGCGATCACGAACCTCGCTGACCTGAACTGGGTGCTCCTCCTCGGGACGCTCGGCGCGATCGGTCTGACGTCGGCGTACGCTGCGCTGCGGTCATACCTGTCGATCGTCGCGAAGGGTCTCCCGGAGGCGTACGTGGCCGCTGCGAAGGACGAGATCCTCGCCGGGCAGGCGGAACTCACCCCGCTTGAACAGTTCGCTGACACGCAGGCTGCCGTGGCTCGTGTGGGTCGGCACGCGGGTGATGAGGAAGCCCAGTGACCCGGATCCGCCTGCGCACACTCGGTGACCAGTTGGGTGAGCCGGGTCCACTCCGGGCGAAGCTCACGGCCACAGCAACACGGGTGCGGGTTGATGGTGCGGACATCACGTTCCCGAAGGTGGTGTCGCTCGAACTGACGGGTGCTGCTGACGAGGAAGTGGACCTTGTTGCGCCTGGCCCTTCGTGGGCGTGGCGCATCGAGGTGTTCCCCCGGACTGTGGGTTCGTTGCTCCGCGGCTACTTCACCTTCGACGATGTTGCGGTCATCGACTGGGCCGACATGACAACCATCGACCCATCCACTCTCGAACCCCTGAATCCTCTTCCTCCGTCTGCGGCCGAGATCCTGGCGGATGCATCGGATGCCCGTGACGTCGCTGTTGGTGTCTCCACGGGTCTCCCTGCGGCTGCTGCGACCGCCGTGGGGGCACAGGTTCAG
>NZ_JBOBFT010000022.1:0-31704 GCF_050587525.1 Plantibacter lichenum
GCTGGATCGAGTCCGAGCAGTTGGCGAACGGCGACGCTCGGGTCTCCGGCGACGCTTGGGTCTCCGGCAACGCTCAGGTCTACGGCAACGCTCGGGTCTCCGGCAACGCTCAGGTCTACGGCAACGCTCGGGTCTCCGGCAACGCTCGGGTCTACGGCAACGCTCGGGTCTCCGGCAACGCTTGGGTCTACGGCAACGCTCGGGTCTCCGGCAACGCTCGGGTCTACGGCAACGCTTGGGTCTCCGGCAACGCTCAGGTCTACGGCAACGCTCGGGTCTCCGGCGACGCTCGGGTCTACGGCAACGCTCGGGTCTCCGGCAACGCTCAGGTCGAACGTCGCAACCACTTCCTCATCGTCGGACCGATCGGATCCGAGAACGTCACCGCGACCCTGTACCGGACGAAGAACGGGAAGCACGAACTCGTCGTCGGCTGCTGGACGGGAACGCTCGGCACATTGAGCGCTGAGGTGAAGCGACGCCGGCAGGACTGGCGTGCTGACGAGGCAACGCAGGAGCGGTGGGTGCTGCAGTACAAGGCGCTCCGTGCGCTGGGGAAGGCGACAGTTTCGGGGTGGGAGTCGTGACTGGTCGTTTGGAGTCCGACCCCGCAGACCTCAGACGATGGATGGGAGACGAGAGACCCTACCAAGTGCTCACTGGCGAATCGAACACGCCGGAGTGGCTGCGGAAACGGAAGCTCGGCATCGGTGCGTCTGAAGCTGCTGCGATCCTCGGCCTGTCCGGGTACGGGACGCCTCTGTCGGTGTTCCTGGACAAGACGTCGGACGCGATCGATGAGTCGATGACGGAATCCCAGAAGTGGGGTCACCGGAACGAGGCTGCGATTGCCGCTGCGGTGCAGGACGAGTACCCGAACCTCGGCCGGGTGGTCGATTCTGAGGGCCTGCTGCAGTCGACCCGTCACCCGTTCCTCCTCGGGACGCTAGATCGCCGCATCCTCACTCCTGAAGGCTTCTACGTGCCGTTGGAGCTGAAGAATATGGACAAGTTCTACCAGTCCGAGTGGGCTGAACGGGTGCCGCTGATCTACCAGGTGCAGGTGCAGATGCAGATCCTCATCACCGGCGCCCCGTTCGGGTACATCGCCGCCCTGTTCGGCGGCAACCACATGCCCGAACCGTGGCGGATCGACGCCGACCCCGAGTTCCATGAACAGCTCATCGACATCCTCGGCCGGTACTGGCGCGACCACGTCCTCGCCAGGGTTGCCCCCGAACCGACTGTCGCTGACGATCTCGTGTCCCTGTGGAAGGGTGACCCGTCGCTCACGATCGAGGGCGGCGACAACCTTCGCGAGCGGTGGGCGCAGTACGAGGTCCTCCAGGACCAAGCGAAAGCCGTAGACAACGATCTCGCTGTCCTCAAGCTCGGCATCCAGGCCGCGATGGGTGAAGCGACCACGCTCACCCTCGGCGGGAAGCCAGCGTTCACCTGGAACCCCGTGAAGGCGGGCACCGTCACCGACAACGACAAGCTCCGCACGGAGTACCCGGACGTGTTCAACGCCGTCCAGAAGCCCAAGAAGGCCTCCCGACAGTTCCTCAGAAAGAAGCTCACCAATGTCTGACCTCACCAAAGCAACAGCGCAGAGACAGGCCCCCGACAAGCGCACCGTCCGGGATCTGTTGCAGATGCAACAGTCGGCGATCGAAACGCAGCTCGGCGGGGCCCTGAATTCGTCCTCGTTCGTCCGAGCAGCGATCTCCGAGATCTCCAAATCTCCATCGCTGCAACAGGCGACCGGCGAATCCGTCCTTGGATCCGTGATGCTCGCTGCTCAACTGAAGCTTGAGATCGGTCCCGCGCTCGGCCACTTCTACCTCACCCCTCGACAGGAATCGTTCAAGGACGGCGCCGAGTGGCGGAAGCGGTGGGTGTGCCTCCCCATCGTCGGCTACCAGGGACTCATTGAGCTCGCCTACCGATCCGGCCGCATCGCAAAGATCGAGACGTTCGTCATCCGGGATGGTGACCACTTCGACTACTGGGCCGACTCGAAAGGTGGTCTGCAGTACACATGGCGACCCGCCGACTTCGACAACGAGCGCCAGTGGACAGGCGTCGTCGCATCAGCGTCACTCACCGGCGGTGGCGACCCGATCTGGGCCTACCTCCCGAAAGCCAAGATCCTTGCTCGGCGTCCGAAGGGATGGGAGCGAGGGCCATGGAAAGAGCACGAAGAGGAAATGGCTCGCAAGACAATGGTCCGCGAGTTCGCCCCGTACCTCCCGAAGTCCACCGAATTCTCCGAAGCCGTCCGGGTGTCTCGACAGGTTGAGGAGCAGGGCGACCGGGTCGACTCAATCACCGGCGTCCAGGACCTCGTCGTCATCCCCACCGAAGTCCAGGAAGAACCGGAGACCGCCGAATGAGTCGGTCGAAGCAGAAGGGGACGTCGTTCGAACGTCTCATCGCTGACGGTTTCGCTGAGGCTCTCGATGACGACCGGATCGACCGCGCACCGCCCCGTGGCGCCGCGGATCGTGGGGACATCGCGAACGTGCGTACCCCTCACGGGAAGCTCGCCATCGAATGCAAGAACGTCGCCAAAATGAACCTCGCCGGCTGGGTCACTGAGGCTCAGACGGAGGCGGGTAACGCGGACGCTGTCGCTGGCGTCGTGATCCACAAACGCCCTCGCAAGGGCCAGTTCATCGACCAGTACGTGACCATGACCGTCCGCGAGTTCCTGCAGCTCGTGTGGGGCGTGGAGACGGAGGGGCGACCATGAGCGCACCGGCCGACTGGATGGATGACGCACTCTGCGCGCAAACCGACCCGGAACTGTTCATCGTCGACCAGGGCGGTTCATCGAAGCCGGCGAAGAAAGTGTGCCGGAACTGCGACGTCCGCGTGCAGTGCCTCGAGTACGCGCTTGCTCATGACGAGCAGTGGGGTATCTGGGGTGGCCTGTCGAGGCGGCAACGGAACCGGTTGGTGGCGAAGCGATGACGGCCACACCGAAACCGGTTCTCCGTGACATCACAACCCGTGACGGTCACCGGTCGGCGTGGACTGGGAACGACTCGGACACGTTGGTCCCGCAGCACCGTCAGGGCGGGATGGGTGGCCGGCGTAACAAGCATCAACTGTCGAACGTCGTCTGGTTGGAGTCCGACATCAACGGGCTCATCGAATCCGACCCGGCCATGGCTGCGGAAGCACGTCTCCGGGGAATCAAGATCAGCGTTCACGCGACGGACCCGTCAGAGGTTCCGATCCTGCACGCGGTCCACGGGTTGGTGACGCTCACGAACAACGTCAACGACGAACACGGTGGCGTCAAACGAATCATCCACACACGAAAGGAGCACTGACGAGGATGAGCAAGAAAGCTGAAGAGCACAACAGATCTGAGCACCCTGAACCCAAAACCAAGCCGGAGAAGCTGACGCCAAAGGGCAAGTCCGTCATCGTATGGGATAGCTTCACGGGCAATGGGAACGCTCCTGACGGCTCGATCTACGGCATCGAGTCCGAGCATATTCGCGGCGAGGGGGCTTGGTACTGGGCGACTTTCAATGGCCGTGAGCTGAATCACCCCACTGATCCGTGGGGCAAAACACAGGCTAAGGCAGTCGAGGCGGCAGAGCATCACTACTCGACGACGCACATAGATCCGAGCGAATCATGAGCGTCGTCGGGTTCAAGGCATCGAATCATCCGCAGCAGACGGCGAAGCGTGGGGCGCTCGATGAGGTCGACGATCGCGGTACGCACCCGATCTACTTCGATCCTTGGAATGAGCGTTTCGGCGGCTTCACTCTCGACGTCGCTGCAGCACCGCACAACGCGAAGTGCGAACGGTTCTTCACTCGTGAGGACAACGGTCTGCTGCAGTCATGGGCTGGTGAGCGGGTGTGGTGCAACCCGCCGTACAGCGGTCTCGACGCATGGTTGCGGAAGGCGTGGCAGGAGTACCCGGACACCCGGGGGATCGTCATGCTGCTGCCCGCGAACCGCGTGGAGCAGAAGTGGTGGCAGGACCACGTTGAACCGTACCGGGATCGCCCTGGCTCGCCTCTAACGGTCGAGTTCCTGCCAGGGCGCATGCGGTTCATCAAGCCGGGACAGACCGATGTGGGCCCGAACGAGCGTCCACCGTTCGGGTGCTGCCTGCTCATCTGGACGAACCCGAGGAGGCCGAAATGACGCCATTCGCGAGGTTTGATGCTGAAGGGTATGCGTGCATGACGCCTGCCGAGATCCGTGACAACCCGATCTTTCGGCTCATCGCGATCAGCTACAACGCTCGACTGGCGGAACACGCTCGCATGACACAGGAGAGGAGGAGACATGGCGAAGGATGAGCGGCTGTACGCCCGGTTCGACATCGGGATGGATGAGCATCCGAAGATCATGCTGCTGTCCGATGCGGCGTTCCGTGCGCTGTTCGATGCGACGTTGTATTCGCGAAGACAGATGACGGATGGGTTCTTGGCTGACGCGGTTGTGCGTCGGAAGTGGTCGTCTGAGGCGATCGGTGAGCTCACGTCGAACGATCCGGAGCGGCCTTCACTGTTCCCGTTCACGAAGGCTGGCGTGCCGGGTCTGATGATCCATGACTTCGAGAAACACCAGACAACGACTGCGGATATCGAGGTGAAACGGGAGGCTGGAAGGAAGGGCGGTCTGGCAAAAGCGAAGCAGGCGGCTAGCAAACGTGTAGCACCTGCTACGGATGTGCCATTAGCAGAATCCAAGCAAACGTCTAGTGCACCCCTAGCTATTACAGAGACAGAGACAGAGACAGAGACATCTACTTCTAACGAAGTAGATACACCCTCGTCGCGTCGACGTGGGATCGCACCTGCGGTGCTCGAGCGTGAGTTCGAAACCGCATGGTCGCACTGGCCGAAGAAGGTCGAACGGAAACCAGCGATCGAGAAGTTCAAGATCGCTGCCCGGAAGTTCTCTGATGTATCCGAGCTCGTCGCAGTTGTCATCAGATTCGGTGACGCGTACGCCGCAACGACAGAGAAAAGGATGGTTCCTGCTCTCGGTCGATGGCTGTCCCACGAACGCTGGACGGACGAGCTCCCGCAGCGACGACAGGTGCGCAGCAACCTCGACGACCACGCGTCGCTGTGGGCGTCCTATGCGAAACCGTCACCACAGATGGAGATTGAGCAATGAGTGAGGAAGAAGAACTGAGAGTCCGCGCCGACATCACGAAAGCACTCGCGTTCGCATCAGGGTTCGACCAACGGAAACCATCACGGGCTGCAGTCGAAGCATGGGCGTGCATCCCCGAGATCGCGTCGGCGTCGTATCAGCAGTTGGAGGCGGTGATCATCGCCCACCATCGGGGCCCGAATCGTCACGAGTACCTGTCGGTTGCGCACATCGTCGATGCGCTACAGGTCGTCGAGCGCAACAGCCGGTACGAGATCGAGGCCGACGTCCGCAGCGCGAAGGCTCGTGGGCTCATCGATTCGGATTGGCCTACCCGGCGCCCACTCCCGGACGACACCCAACACCAGTTGGCGACGATCCGGGAACGAGAGAACCGGCAAGCGAACGTGCACCTCGAACTGGACTTCCTCGAACCGAACCCGGTCGACGTCGGCCAGGTGGGGCGGAGGGTCGAGTGATCACCGCATGGGACGCGTTCGTCGCATCGATCGACAAGGCCGCGTTGGAGGTCGAACGGTTCGGGACACCGTCTTTGGATGAGCGGCCGGGGTCGCGCGCCGACCAGCGGATGCGGGCCGAGCATCGCGGTCGAGTTGCCGCATACCGACACAAAGCCCAGTACCCGCTTGCGACGCTGGCGGAACTCGCCGCGGTCGTCGCTGAGTCACATGCGTACGACCGCAGCACCACTTACAGGCAGTCGCCCGAGGGTCGGGCTGCACTGCGACAGAAACGAAACAACGAACACAGGAGAGCAGCATGAGCACCGAAAACACGTTTGTGAACGAAACGGATCGAGTCATCGTCTACGACGACCTCGGAGAAAGCGTCATCCACGACTCGCTCGAATGGGCGTACGAGGAGAGCGAGAAAGAGCGGAACGCATCCTTCCTCGCTGAGTTCGAAGTCGTGAAGGGCGGCAGGTACTGGCTCGCGAACCCGGACGACGACTTCTACCAGGGTGTCGATGTCATCGCGGTGATCAAGCGCAGGTCTGACAGTCGGCTCTTCGGCTTCCAGTACTGGACGTCGATCTCGAAGCATGCCGAACCGTACATCGAGTCCAACGGCGATGAGAACGGACTCGAATTCGATCCTCCGGCTGGCTTCGACTGGGACAACGACTACTTCCCTCACCCGTACGTGTTCTTGCCCGTCGAACCGTTCACCATCACCGGTTACAAGATCACGAAGGAGGCCTGATCATGGCCGGAGAAACCATCATCACCATCATCGGGAACTTGACCGCGGATCCGGAGCTTCGGTTCACGCAGAACGGCCTGGCTGTCGCGAACTTCACGATCGCGTCGACCCCACGCAACTTCGACCGGGCCGCGAACGAGTGGAAGGACGGGGAGGCCCTGTTCCTCCGTGCGTCGGTGTGGAAGGAAGCCGCCGAGCACGTCGCCGGTTCGCTCACCAAGGGAAGCCGCGTCATCGCGACCGGGCGTCTCAAGCAGCGTTCCTACGAGACGAAGGAAGGCGAGAAGCGTACTTCGATGGAGTTGGAGATCGACGAGATTGGCCCCTCCCTCCGCTACGCAATCGCCACGGTCACACGTGCACCCGGAAACGCCACGAACACGCCCCAGACTGGCGCACAAGGCCAGCCAGTACAGGAACCGTGGGCACAGACAGCACCCGCAAGCACCGATTCGTGGGCTGGGGGTGGGAACGATGCCGAAACTCCCTTCTGAGTTCGGCACCCAGTGGGGTGTCGTCTCACCCTGGGGCACCGAACCTTCCAAGTCGTTCCAGGAAGCAAACCGGATCGTGTCGAACATGCGCAGCGCCGGCCACGAAGCGCGCGTCGTGTGGCGGTCCGTCTCGCCATGGCAGGAGCAATCGTGACACTCATGTCCTTCGCGCTGCCCGAAGATGCGCCGCAGAAGCTCGTCTGGTTCGCACAGTGCGACGTCTGCCAGAAGACCACCGCAGGCCCCCTCGGGAACACGATGAACCAGAAAACCGGACTCGAAGCCGCCATCGCGAAGCTCGGATGGCGCTACCAGTCCACCGCGCCGCTCGACACGTGCCCGGCATGTCTCGCGAAGGAGGCCACCTCATGAACCATCGCACCCACGGTCCTGTGAACACGGGACCCGTCACCCCAGAAACCCAGGCACGCGAACCCGAAGAACACCGCTGCGGTGTCTGCTTTGGACCATACGGGCGCTCCGCGATCCCGTGCAGGAACGACCCCAAGAACAGGAGAACGACATGACCGCCCACGCCGTCGCTGAACACTTCCGTGCAGCACTCCGACTCCTGTCACCCGACGACATCACCCCAACCGGTCGAAGGGTCCTCGAATCCATCGCCGAGGAATACCCGGAGGAACGAGTATGACCTACCCCACACCCACAGAACTGATCGCCGAGGCGCGGCGCATCGCTTACCTCGTGCCCAATTCGGATGCCGGGCGCGCATTCACGGGGCTCGTCTCCGCTCTCGAAGCTCAGCTTGCCGAGACTGCCCGCCTGCAAGCCGTGATCGAAGCGGGCATCAGGCGCGGAGGCGAGCTCATCGACAACGCCGACGACATCAACTACGAGGAGGACAACTTCGACGCGGGGCAGTTCTGCGCGGCCGACGACATCCGAAACGTTCTCATCTCTGCTGGTTCCTCGTCTGCCCTGGAAGCCGTGAAAGCGCACACGACGACCGAATGGGGTGTGCATATCGGCGGACGCAACAGAGTTCGTCAGTTCATCACTGAGCGGCAGGCCAATGAACGTATCGCCTTCCCCTTGTCGATCGACCTGGGCAAGCCTCACATCCTCGTCAGTCGGAAGAAGACGGTCACCGAGTGGGTCCCCGCCGAATCGAAAGGAGAAAACATTGTCTGAGACATACACGCTCGACGAACGACTCGAGTATGCACGCGAGAAGCTAGCCGCAGCCCAAACAGCAGTGGACTCAGCGAACACTGCAGCGCAAGCAGCACACGAGCTCGGCGGCGGTATCCGCGGCTTCGGCACGTCCGGCAGCCAACGGGCCGCGCATACGGTGCGCTCCGCCCTGAACCGCACCTACCAGCAGAGCAAGGAAGCCGACGAACGACTCGAACACTGGACGGCGAAGGTCCGCAGCTACGAACGACGCATCGCTGAACGCGATCGCAAACGGCTCACCCGCGATGACGTCGTCGGTGCCACATTCGTTCGGCTCGACCACGGCTGGCGGAAAGTCGTCCGCGTGAACAAGACCACCGTGTCTCTCGACTCCGGATACTCGTGGGTCGACCGATACGAATTCGACAGGATCCTTGAGGTTCGACGCGCTGCGCCTCCCGTCGAGACGGAAGGAGAGAGCCGTGGGTGACCTCAGTAGCCAATCGGTCAGTGAGCTGATCCGTCGTGGCGAAGACTGCATCGACAACATCGACGAGCTGGGAGCGGACGCCCCGTTCTGGATTCTCAGGGCGAAACAAATCCTGTACGAGCTGGAGAGACGAGCAAAGTCTCTCGAAGTGCAGGTCGCCGCGGTCGAGTCCACCCCGGCGACAGCCCCAGAACCAACCGAGACGAACGGAGAACAGCGATGAGCGCACAGGGAATCGAGATCATCAGGTGCGACGTCTGTGGGCATTTGTTCACTTGGGTTGATGGCTCCAGGCTGGTTCACCAAGTAGACGGGAGTCACCAATTGCTTGAACCAGGCGAAGTGCCCGTCGAGACGAACAGGACAGCATCATGAGCACTCGCAAGCGCACACCGAAGGACTTCCCTCGAATGAAGGTCCGCGGTGCCCGACGTCGCAAGATCGCGAGTAGGCAGCGTGCGGCCGGCAACTTCGTGCGATCGTTCGCCGGTCTCGCTGGCGCGTTCAGGACTTTCGGAAACGCCGCGCAGATAGCTCAGGTCGCGCTCACCAGGCTCAACGCACGAGCGTCCACCCCATCTACCGAAGAGGAGGCCAACGATGCCTGAGCGCGTGCAGCTGAGCCGGCGGAAGGGCTATCGGAAGCCGGAGAACGCCGTCGTGGTCTCGCGGCCGTCGAAGTGGGGCAATCCGTTCGCCGAGCGTATCCCTCACGGTGAAACCCTGCAGCCCACAGAAACCCGCGCGTTGCTCGTGAAGCAGTTCCGCATGTGGCTCGTCGACGGGGCGAAGCCTGAGGAGGTCGTCCGTCAGACCCCGTTGCGCACCGAGTCGGGTCAGCTGTGGATCTCACACATGAGACCGACGAAGCGACCGAACCTGCGCGATGTTCGCGCCGAGCTTGCAGGCAAGGACCTCGCGTGCTGGTGCCCTCTCGATCAGCCCTGCCACGCCGACGTCCTCCTCAAGATCGCCAACCCGCCCACCCCTGTTCCGACTACCAACGAAGGAGAGACCGATGGCTGAACGCGGATGGGACGGCCGACGGTGCCAGCTATGCGGACGGTTTGCGAACCGCTTCTACGTATCTCATGAGGACGACGGCTCGACGACCTACGCCGACGAGCGCTGCCTGACTCCGTTTGAACGGACAATCTACGACCTGCCTACCCCGACCCCCGAGACCACCAGGAGGAGACCATGAGCGAACTACTCGTCTGCGTCACCAACCAGACACCCAACATGCGTGCCTGCACCGTCAAGGACGAACACGCCAGCAACTGCGACGGCTGGGGCTCCCGCCTCACCGACGCCGGCTGGGTCGCCACCGGACACGAATGCACCGGCTGCCTCCCACGCCAAGCACGCCACGGGCTCCTCTGCCACAGCTGCTACACCCGACTCGAGGAAGCCCTCAGCAAAATCGAACCCTGGTACGAAGCCATGCGAGGAGTCGACCGGGCCGTGCAACGTGACAACGCCGGCGTCAGGGCCAAGTCAGGACCACCGATCCCCATCAGCCCCGTACAGCTCGCCGTCGACGAAGTGTGGTCCTGGCACCGCCACTACAAGGGCAACTCCGAACTGTGGGTGTCCAACGAGGCCGGCGCCACCCAAGCAGTCCAGTTCACCAAAGTCGCACTCGCCGCCATCCGTTCACACGAACACGTCGAATCCCCCACCAAGGTCCGCCGGGTGAAGTGCCCGAAGTGCGGGCTCCCCCAACTGGTCAGGATCCCGCCGTCGCACTTCAAGGACGCGCTCACGTTCACCTGCCAACACGAAGGATGCGACGGGGTCCTCGACCAAACATCATTCGAACGCGCAGCAGAGCTCACCGAGAGGAGGCCAGCATGAGCAAGATGCGCGAGTGGGTGACCGTCGAGGAAGCAGCCCTCATCGCAGACCGCGACAAGTCACGGGTGTACGCGTGGATCGCCCAAGGGAAGCTCACCGCCGACGAACGGGCGGACGGCGTCACCATGGTCCGCTCAGGAGACGTCGCACGAGTCGCCTCCGTCACCAGGAGAGGCAGACCCCGAGGAACTGCGTCCCGCAACAAGAGATCCGACACGCCGCCCGCATGAAGTTGTAAGAAATTCGCGAAAGGCGCGACCATAGGAACAGTTAGCTGGAACACCCAGCAGAAAAAGCCCCGGGAGCCAAGAGCTCACCGGGGCTTTTTGCTGTCCGGGCTACGCCAGATCGTGCTCGATCCGCATGGGGGAACCGTTCGCGATCGGAGCCTCCAGGTTCTCATCGAAGTACTGGAAGTAGATCGGCGTCCCTGTCGAGATGAACAACCTCACTTCCGTTGAGGAGTTCGTCAGCTTGATCCAACCGATGTTCCCCTCAGACAAGATCGACCCGATTTGCTGAGTGACCGTCTCCTGCGTCGAATCCCGCACCTTCAAAACTTCATTGCCACCGTAGAACAGTTTCCAAGCCATTTGCGCTCCCCTCCCAAGGCAGGCGACATGCCTGCTCCCCAACAGTATCCAGACGTACCGACACGGCGACCACACGCCACCCACGAGGCGAATGCCTCACCCATCGCAAGGGCAAGAGGCCCGAAGCCGAGGTGATGAACATGACCCGTGGTCGACCAGTCGAACCTGAAACACGCACAGAAGCCCTCCGGCTGTTCGAAGCAGGCAAGTCCCGCAACGCGATCGCGCGTGAACTCGGCATCGGTGCCGCGACTGTCACGAAGATCATCGGCGACGCAGGTCAAGCGTTCGATCGTGAGCAGACTGCTGCCGCGGTGAAGGCTCACACGGTTGACCTCGCCGCCCTCCGGCTGCGTCTCGCCGAGAAGATGGGCACCGCGGCCGAGAGAATGCTCGACAAGCTTGACGACCCGTACCTCGTGTACAACTTCGGCGGCAAGGACAACGACTACAACGAGCACACCCTCAATTCGGCTCCCGTCGAGGTTCGCCGGTCAGTGATCGTCACTGGCGGTATCGCGTTCGACAAGATCACCCGCGTGGTAGAGCGCGACCCTGACACGTCCGGTGCAACATCAGTGCTGTCCGCGCTCGAGACTGGACTGCGGGCGGTGGTCGCGGAGCTTGACGCTGGGGTGACCACTGATGACAGCGCTTGACCAACTGACCCGAACACTCTCCGTCCCTCAGATCCGTTCCCTCGTCACCTCTACCGAGAAGCAGATCGCACTGTGGTCCGGTGCTGTGTCTGCCGGCAAGACGTTCATCAGCCTGTGGGCGTTCCTCATTGCGATCATGCACGCTCCCCGCTCGGGGAACATCATCATCGTCGGGCGCACATTGGACACGATCTACTCGAACGTGTTCGTACTCCTGCTGAACCCGGACATCTTCGGCGAGCTGTCGAAGCAGGTTCGGTACACGCGCGGCGCGAAGACGGCGACGATCCTCGGCCGCGAAGTGCTTCTGTACGGCGCGAACGACGCCTCATCGGAGTCGAAGATCCGCGGATCCACTGTCGCGCTCGCGTACGTCGATGAGGTCACGATCCTCCCCGAGGGTTTCTGGGACATGCTCATGACCCGTCTCCGGGTTGCTGGCGCCCGTGTACTCGCGACGACGAACCCCGGATCGCAAAACCACTGGCTGCGCAAGAAGTGGATCCTGCAGGCCGACGCGAAAGACCTCATCCACTTCCACTTCACGATGGACGACAACCCGTCACTCGAACCTGCCTATGTGGCGAACACGAAGGCGCGATTCGCTGGGGTGTTCTACGACCGGTTCGTCCTCGGATTGTGGACGAACGCGGCCGGCGCCATCTACCCCATGTGGGACCAGAAGCGTCACGTGGTCCCCTTCGACCGCCTGCCGGACATCTTCCGCGTGTTCGCCGTCGGCGTGGACTACGGAACCACGAACACCACAGCGGCTCTCATGCTCGGCCTCACAGCCGAACCGCAGCCGCGCCTCGTGTTCATGGATGAGTGGTCGTACTCCTCCCGTGAACACCACGGTCACACGCTCTCCGACGACAAGCTCGCTCACGGCCTCATCGGCTGGCTCGCCGAGGATCACCACCCCCGGTACACGCCGGCCCCCGAGTTCCTGTTCTTCGACCCGTCCGCGGCGTCGTTCCGCACACGAATGCGCGAGCTCGGCCACACCACGTGGCCCGCCGATCACGACGTCATGCCCGGCATCGGCGATGTCGCGAACCTACTCGACACGGGGAAGCTCATCATCTCCGACCGTTGCAAGGGCCTCATGTCAGAGATCACCGAGTACCGGTGGTCCGAGAAGGCCACCGACAAGGGTCTCGATGAAGTCGTGAAAGAAGACGACCACTTCATGGACGCCATGCGGTACGCGGTCCGATCGAGCAAGAACCTGTGGCACCCGTACCTCGCCTACCAACCGATCCAATCTGCAGCCTAGGAGGCACGCATGGCGCTTCCTGAGCCGAATTCAGCATGGCCCCCGCCCGCGTGGGCTGACGCATACGCCACGTACGCGGAGAACGAAGCCTGGTACCTCGGCGACGTCGACAAGCTCACAAAGGTGTACAACCGTCAGCAGTCCGTGCGCCCCTCGTACCGGGTGAATGGGCAGGTTCGCGAGGGTGGCCTCGTTGGCGCTGTGTCGTCGTTCTTCTGGGGTCGCCCCGTTCCCACGAATCAGGCACGAACGCGTCTCCACGTGCCTGCTGCGGCTGACCTCGCCACATTGTCGTCTGACCTGATGTTCTCCGAACCGCCCGAGGTGTCGATCCCGGGCGAGAACACGGACAAGAAGGCCCAGTCACGTCTCGACATCATCGCGAACTCGGACGAAGCACACGCCACGTTCAACGAGATGGGCGAACTGAAAGCGGCACTCGGTGCAACAGTCATCGGGCCTGAGTGGAACCTCGAACACTCCGACCACGTCCGGCTCACTCACCATGGAGTCGACGTCGTCGTTCCTGAATTCGCAGGCCGCTACCTCGTCGCCGCGACCCTGTGGACCGAGTACGTGGACGGCAGCAAGTACTACCGCCACCTCGAACGCCACGAGAAGGGCCGCATCGAACACGCCCTGTACGTCGGGTCGGCTGAGAAGATCGGCAACCGTGTTCCGTTGCAGGAGCGCCCTGAGACGGCGTACCTGGCAGGACTGGTGAAAGCTGACTCCTCGATCCTCACGGGCATCGACCGGCTCACGTTGTCGTACAACCTGAACATGCCGACGATGGCATGGAGGAAGCGCGGTGTACTGGCGAACGCCGGACGGTCCGACTTCGCCCAGCTCCACTCGCTGTTTGACGCGCTCGATGAAACGTGGTCGTCGTGGATGCGTGACCTCAAACAGGGCGCCGGCAAGGTCCTCGTCCCCGATTCCGTGTTGCAGACCGGCGTGATGGGCTCTGGGGCGGCGTACGACGTCGGCCAGGAGTTCTTCACCGGTGTCAACGCACCCGGAACCCCTGACGGTCTCACGTTCGACAAGGTCCAGTTCAACATCCGTGTCGAGGAACACGAACGCACCGCGTACGCCATCTACCGCGAGATCCTCCGCAAGGCCGGCTACTCGCCGTCCGCGTGGGGCGACTACGGCACTGGCGGGCAGATCACCGCAACGGAGATCGATGACCGGTCGAAGGGTTCCGAGCGAACCCGCGACAAGAAAGCCCTCTACGACAAGGCGGCGATCTCCCAGCAGGCGTCAGTCGCTCTCGAACTCGACGGGAAGCTGTTCCCCGGGAAAGGCGGCGGTCGTTTCGATGACCTGACCGTCACGTTCCCCGAGGTGTCCCAGGAGGACCCGGAGAAGCGAGCTCGGACGCTGCAGCTGTTCGATGCTGCACGGTCGATCTCCACGGAAGCTCGAGTGCGGGCCCGCATGCAGGGCGAGAACATCGCCGAGTCGGAGATCCTCGCTGAAATCCAGCGGGTCAAGGACGAACAAGGTCCGCCTGCGCCCGACCCCACCACGTTCACTGGCGAGTAGGAGTGCACCGTGGCCGTCTATGTCCCTGATGTTGACGGCATCCCAGCTGCGGAGCTCATCGAGCTGCTCGGCTGGGAACTCGCGGACCGGTTCACCGAGGCAGAGAACGTACTCCTCGCTGAGGTGGCGCGCCGTGCCCAGCGGATCATCCTGCTGGAAGCGAAGGGCACGGAGACGGCTGACGTCGTCGCCCGCGCCCGGATCATGCAGGAGCTCGCCGTGGAACGGGCTGCAGCGCTCAGGTCGCTTCGTGATCTGTCGCGGAAGGTGGTTGCTGACCTTCGGGAGCAGGATCTCGCCGAATGGCTGGTGAACATCGCCGCGGAAGAGGGCTCAGCAGCCGCAGCAGCGCGGCTCAGGCTCGCCCGTCGACTCCCCAGGGCAATCACCCTCACGGGGTCGGCTACACAAGCTGTCGGCATGCTGATCCTCGACCTGTCGAACCGGCTGGCGGCGCTCGAGCAGCGCATCCTCCGTTACCCGCAGGACGTGTACCAGCAGGTCATCTCCGAGACGGCGCCATTCCGGCTCCTCGGCGTGCAGATGTCGGTCATCAACCAGCGCGCGGCAGTGCAGTCGTTCCTGTCGAAGGGCATCACCGGTTTCGTTGACCGGTCTGACCGTCGTTGGACGATCGGGTCGTACGCCGAAATGGCCGGCCGAACTGCAACGTCGCGTGCCTGGAATGACGCTGGTGTGTGGCGGATGCAGCAGTCGGGCATCAACCTTGTCACCGTCATCGGCTCGTTCGATGCCTGCCGGAAGTGCGCACCGTGGATCGGGAAGATCCTCTCCACGGATGGCGCCACGGGCACGATCATCCTGCCTCACGCCATCGAGAACCGGGCTGTGACCGTCACGATCGCCGGGACCGTCGAGGAAGCGAAAGCGGCTGGGTGGAATCACCCGAACTGCCGCGACCATCTCGCCGCGTACCTCCCTGGGCTGTCGGTTCCTCAGTCGGACTTCGAGTACAACGAGGCGGCTGAGAAGGAACGTGCGAAGCAGCGCGAACTGGAACGCGACGTCAGGGCGGCGAAACGCGACGAAGCCACCGCGATGGACGACATCAGCCGCGCCAAAGCGCACAAGGCGATCCGCGAAGGCCAAGCAGCCCTCCGGGACTTCACTAGCGAGACCGGACGGCTCAGGCAGTCGTACCGCGAACAGCTGCACTTCGCGGACGGAAGGAAGCCCTCATGAGCCTCGGCGCCCAGATCCAGAAAGCATGCGAGCGCGCCATCTACCTGTACGCCGACGAGCTCGACGATGCGAACGCAATTGCCAACCACATGGCCGCCGCAGCGCTGTCCGCGATCGCAGAGGAACCCGCGCACACGATCACTTCGATCTGGCAGGAGCGCTCAGGCGAGTACTCGTACCGATGCTCGTGCGGTCTCGTCGCAAAGCACCAACCCTTCGGGGACTTTACGCCTCATCCGTAGGCCCACATTCTCCACGTCGCGGCCGGCCCTGCACGTCACCGCGACGTGGACCCTACTGCTGGTAGAATTGAAACGGCCCCAAACCGGATGCGTCAACATCCGCCGGGGCCTAACCATCCATCAAGGTCTAGTTGATAGGAGGGCTGCGATGCAGTCTACCGAATGGCTCCCCGTCCACGGGCACGAAGGCGCATACGAGGTTTCAAGCGCAGGCGACGTGCGAAATGTAGTCACCGGGCGTGTACTGAAAGGCACCGCGAACGATGGCGGTTATCTCGCCGTCAAGTTGCGGCGAAGAGGTCACCTGGTTCACCGCCTCGTCGCGATTGCTTTTCTCGGCGCGCCAGAGGTTGGACAGGAGGTCTGTCATGGGAACGGCAACCCTGCGGATAACAGGGTCGAAAACCTCCGGTGGGGAACGCGCTCGGAAAACACCTCCGACCAGGTCCGACATGGAACACACAACCATTCGAGCCTTTCCTCGTGCCCGCAGGGCCACGACTACACCGTTGAAAACACGTATGTTCACCCTCAAGGCCGCTACAGGCGCTGTAGAACTTGCATGAGGCAGAGAGATGCCAACCGCGATCATTTGCGGGTCATGGTCGATGGAAAACAGACCAGAATCCGAAGAAGCTGATTGAAGCCCCCGCCACCACGGGGGCTTTTTTCATGCCCAAAACCTTCCCAGCGCAGGGCTGGGAGTCAACGAGCAGGAGGCTCATCGTGCCCACGCACAACCACACCACCCATGCAGCACGCACCACCGACGGCCTCGCGGTCATCGGACGCACGCTCCACGATCTCCGCGGCATCCGCTTCGCCGAGGGAGAAGGAGCAGGCGCACCGCCCGCAGAACAGCCGCCAGCAGCCCCCACGCCGCCCGTTCCCGTCCCGGCAGCACCTCCGGCACCCGCTGCCCCACCCGCGCCAACTCCCCCGCCTGCGGCACCGCCCATCAACTACAAGGGCGACCCCGACGAGTACGTTCGTGAGCTCCGCGCCGAGAACAAGACCGCGCGAGAAGCACGCGAAGCCGCCGAGGCAGCTGCCACGACCGCTCAGAAGGAGCGCGACGCACTCACCGCCGAACGCGACGCGCTCGCCCGGGAGAAACACCTCCTCCGCAACGCGCCCAAGCTCGGCGCCAACGCGGACCTGCTGCTCGATTCGTCGAGCTTCATGAAGACGTTCGCCGACGTCGACCTCTCCAAAGAGGACGACGTGAAGAAGGCGATCGAAGACGCGCTCGAGAGGAACTCGGCGTTCCGAACCGGACCTGCACTGCCGCCAACGAGTGGCGGCGGACACCAGGGCGGCTCACCCACCACACCCAAACCCACCCTCGACTCGGCTGTGAAAGCAGCCCTGACCCCGAGGTCCTAACTCCTAGAAGGAGATGAAATGCCCGTAACTATCGCAGAAGGTAAGTCGAACTCGACTACCGACCTGGATCTGGCGGTCATCGACGAGTTCCGCAAGGAATCAGCGATCATCGACTCGCTGATCTTCGATGACGCAGTCAACCCCGCCGGCGGAGGTGCCACGCTCACGTATGGCTACCGTCGCCTCCTCACTCAGCGTTCGGCCGCGTTCCGCGCACTGAACACCGAGTACACGCCCGAGCACGTCACCACCGAACAGAAGAGCGTGAACCTCACGCCCCTCGGTGGTTCGTTCGAGGTCGACCGTGTGATCGCGAAGATCGGCCCCGCCGCATCCAGCGCCGTCACGCTCAACATGTCGCAGACGATCAAGTCGACGCGCACGAAGTTCCAGGACGCCGTCATC
The DNA here is from genome assembly GCF_050587525.1 of Plantibacter lichenum. Lineage (NCBI taxonomy): Bacteria > Bacillati > Actinomycetota > Actinomycetes > Micrococcales > Microbacteriaceae > Plantibacter > Plantibacter lichenum. Next base: position 17,660 of record NZ_JBOBFT010000022.1, read on the forward strand.
AACGGCGACGTGGCCACGGACGCGAACGGCTTCGACGGCCTCGACAAGGCCCTCACCGGGTCCACCACGGAGACCGGCACCACGTCGGTCACCGACTGGTCCGACTTCGACACGAACCCTCGTGCGGAGCACAAGGCGCTCGACAAGATCGATGAGTTCCTGTCGCTCCTCGACGGCGTCCCGACGGTCATCCTCGGCAACGCTCGGGCACTCGCCCGTGTGCGTGCTGCGGCCCGTCGCGCCGGCCAGTACACGAAGGACCCCGTGGAGGACCTCATCGGTCCGAACGGTCGCCCGATCGAACGTGAAACGTACGGCGGCATCATCTTCGCCGACCCGGGCAACAAGCCTGGCACGAACAACCCGATCATCCCGATCCGTTCCGCGACCGTCGGCGGTGTCGCCTCCACCGGCCTCACCGACCTGTACGCGTACCGGGTCGGTATCGATGGCTTCCATGGTGTCTCCATCGTCGGCGGCCAGATCATCCAGTCGTGGCTTCCTGACTTCTCCGTCGCTGGTGCGGTCAAGAAGGGCGAGGTCGAGATGGGCCCCGTCGCCGTCGCACTCAAGGCGACGAAGGCGGCAGCGGTCCTCCGCAACGTGAAGGTGAGCTGACCATGACGAAGCAGAAGATCGAAACACCCGTCGAGGGGTTCAACGGCCTCGTCGCCGGTGTCCAGTTCGTCGACGGCGTCGGACACACGGACGACGAGGCGGCCCTCGGCTACTTCGACCGTCAGGGCTACAAGGTGTCCGGCAAGGTCGACGAGGAACGGGAGTTCCCGCTCGGTGACCCGTCGGACAAGTGGACGGTCAAGGAGCTCCGCGCCTACGCGAAGGACCGCAGCATCAGTGTTGCGGCCGACGTGAAGTCGAAGGAAGACCTCCTCAACGCGATCGCTCCCGGCGGCACCCCGTACAAGGGCGTCACCACTCCCGAGGGCGTCGCGCTCGTCAACGACAGCACCGACCCGAAGGACGACACGGTGAAGAACCAGGCCGACCTTCCGGAGAACGCCAAGTAGCACCCAGTTTCACCACTGGTCCCGTCGGGCTGGACATCCGTCCGGCGGGACCACCCCAAACTCAACACGGATGGAGGCTGATCGTGGCTTCACGCACCTACGCGACCCCCAGCGACTACTACGCGTTCACGGGAACGACGGGTGATGACGCGGTGATCGCTGCAGCGTTGCGTCGTGCGTCGCTCGTTGTGGAGTCGCTGGTTCGCCTGTCACGGTACGCGGTCGACGACGACGGCTACCCGACGGATGAGGATGTGTCGCAGGCGTTCACTGATGCGACGTGCGCTCAGGCCCAGTTCGTGCGCGACACGGGCTCGGACACGGGCGCTGACCCGAAGTTCCAGTCCATGTCCCTCGGCTCCCTGTCGCTGTCATCCACCCCGAAGGGCACCACAGCCCGCCAGAGCAGTTCAAGCGGCTCGTCCCGGTATGCGCCGGAGGCTGTGCAGATTCTTCGCACAGCGGGCCTCATGCAGTCGGCGGTCGCTCATGGCTGACCGGATCCCCGACGCACTCATGCCCCACCGGAACACGTCGTACAAGCCGTTCCTCGCCACCACGCCCACCGGGAAGAAGTACGGCCCCGCCGTCACCCCGGAACGGTGCCAGGTGGAAGAGAAGAACCGGCTCATCCGCAACAACCAGGGCAAGGAAGTCGTGTCCTCAACGACCGTCTACCTCGACCCCGACCACGTCGTCCCCGTCGGGTCCCTGTACCGGGTGCACATCGGCACCCCACACGAGAAGGAATCGACGGTCATCACGGCCGCGTTCCTCGACAACCCCAACGCCCCCTCCCATGTGGTGCTGATGCTCGAGTAGGTGATCCGGATGGGTGAATGGCGCGGCGGTCTCTTCGTCGAACTGCAAGCCCAAGCCGCAGCGATCGGCATCAACAAGGCAGCTGAACGGCTCCGGGCGTTGTCGCTCGCTGCAGCACCGCTCGACATTGGCACACTGCGCGGCTCAGCACAGGTTGAACCGGCGGACAGCGGCCACCTTGTCGCCGAAGTGTCCTACGACACCCCGTACGCGGTGATCCAGCACGAGGCGCTGAGCTTCCGGCACACGGTCGGCGGGGCGAAGTACCTCGAGGGCCCGCTTCGTGAGAACGGGCAGGAACTCACGGCGATCATCGCAGCAGAGATGGGGTCCTTTGATGGCTGACACCTACTTGCGACCGATCCTCACCGGGCTCGCCGAGCTCACACACGCGGCAGGCATCGGCGTGTACAGCGAAGACGGCTACCCGGAGGACATGGCCGGTTTCGCCGTCCAGTTCCAGCAGACACCGGAGTTCCCGGCACGGTGCATCACCTGGTCGTACTACGACGCCACCGACCGCACCGACGTCCGCCTGTCGTCCACGTTCGTGCAAGCACTCGTCCGCTCCCCCGATCTCCTCGAAGCCGTCGACAAGGTCGATGCCCTCTACGAACGCTTCCACCGCGCCGCCCACTTCGACGTCGGCAGCGTCCGCATCTCGAACATGGCCCGCATCTCCAACGGGTACCTCGGTTTCGACGACAACGGCCGACACCTGTTCTCTTCCAACTTCCGCCTGACGGGCACCCGAGCATTCGGGACTGACGTCACCGCGGGCTGAACGCGCGACGCCCGTCACGTGACCTCACAACACCCTCCGGAGCAGCACGCTCCCCAATCTGCACCGAAGGAGCAGAGATGACTACCCTCGCCAACATCAAGCCCACAGCGGGCGACAACGGCAACAGCTTCGAGTGGATCTGGGATGTGACCGCATCCCCCAACGTCGATCCGCGCGTCTACATCAACGTCCCCGACATCACCGGCCTCACCCCCACGGCGCCGCCCAAGCTCAAGGACGACACCACCTACGCCAACAAGGGCCAGACGTCGACCGCGAAGACCGGCGAGGACTGGACCATGCAGGTTCAGGTGAAGGGCGTCCGCGACAACACGGGCGAGTTCCAGCCGGAGCTCATCGTCCTCATCAACGCTGCGGACTCCGTCGGTCAGGCGAACGTCATCGGCTACCGGTACTACCACGCCACCTCGTCCGCGCTCGCCTACGAAGGCAGCGCGAGCGTCGAGTGGACGCGCGTGAACACCGGCAACGACGACACCGAGTTCTTCCAGTTCACCCTCACCAGCAAGGGCGACCGGAAGAAGATCACGAACCCGGCCCGCGCCGGCCTCGCACCGACGCTCACCTCCGCGCTCCCCTCCGGTGCTGCGGCTGGCGCCCAGATCACGATCAAGGGCACCGGGTTCTCCACCGTCACCGGCGCTGCTGGCGTGAAGATCGGCGGCACGAACGCGACGAGCTACGTGATCGTCGACGCGACGACCATCGTCGCCGTCCTCCCCGCTGGCACGGCTGGTTCCGCACCGGTCACCGTCACCAACCCGACCGGCGCATCCGCACCGCTCGCCTACACCCGCGCGTAACCCGCTCAACCCCTGCAGGGAGAGGAACACAGCATGAGCATCACCGCAACAGAACGAGGCATGAACCTCGCGCTCACGATCGGCGACGAGAGCGACAGCTTCACCGTCGTCATCCCGCCCGTGGGTGCGAAGGTCGGAACGATGCTGCTCGCCCTCTGGGCTGGCATCGCGTTCGGACAGTCCGACCAGGCCGACGTCGACGCGGAAGCCATGTCGCGCCTCGCAGTGGGTTCGGAGAACTGGGAAATCATCCAGGGATCCGAACCCACCGAGGACGGCAGCGCACCCCAGTACCCGGGGCTCCGCTGGGCTGTCGCCGACAAGGTCATCAACGCCGCGTTCTTCTGGAACTCGCAGGGCGGATCACTCGAGCAGGTCCAGGCTCTCCTCGACGAGAGCGCCGGTGGCTTCCCAAAAGCACAGGAGCTCCTGCTGAGGACGAACGGGCTGTGGGAAGAGTTCGAACTGTTGCAGACATTGCTCAGTGGGGCGTCGGAGAACCCGACCCCGTCACCGGACGATACCCCCGATACGAGTACCCCGAGTGGTACCGAAACGGCGTCCAGCAGCACGCTCGACCGGCTCCCGAACAGCAAAAGGTCGATCAACCAGTCCTGAAAGCCAAGACGCTGTGGACGCACATCCTCACCACATGGCACACCGTCACCGGCCCTGACCTGCAGCAGCAGTTCGGGATCGACGACCGCCCCCTGTTCTCTTCTGAACAGTGGGACGTCCCCTGGTGGTGGCTCCGTGCCCGCATTCTCGCCCTCCTCGATGAGGACACCCGGCTCACCCGAACGGTGGGGTCGCTGACAACTCAATAGCAGGGGGCCTCATGTCGTTCAACGCCGGTGAACTCGTCGCGAAGATCCGCCTCGACGGCAAGGCCCAGTTCGATCGTGACGTCGATGGTTCGGGGCAGAAGTTCACTGCAGCGCAGAAACTCGCCGACGCAGCAGGCAAGGGCGTCGCGTCCGCGTTCACGACCGCATCGGTCGGCATCGGTGTCGCCTCGGTCGCCTCGACGGCGTACATCGCTTCCCTGTTCAAGACCGGGGTGGCGTACAACACGCTGCAGCAGACCTCCCGTGCGGCCCTCAACACCCTCCTTGGCGGCGCAACGGCCGCGAACGCGCAGATGGACAAGCTCGACGCGTTCGCACGCAACAGCCCGTTCTCGAAGTCCGTGTTCATCTCCGCGCAGCAGCAGCTCATCGGCTTCGGCATGGAAGCGTCGAAGGTAATCCCGACCCTCAATGCTGTGCAGAACGCTGTCGCCGCTGTGGGCGGGTCGAACCAGGACATCGCCGGCATCGTCGAGATCATCGCGAAGATCGGTTCGTCGTCGAAGATCACCGCTGAGGACCTCAACCAGCTCGGCGGGTACGGCCTCGACGCTGCGACCCTCATCGGCACGTCGATGGGCAAGTCCGGTGCCGAAATCCGCGCCTCGATCACCGCCGGCACGCTCGGCGCCGGTGAGGCTGTAGATGCCCTCGTGGCTTCGATGGACTCCAAGTTCTCGGGTGCCGCGGCGAACGTGAAAAACACGTTCTCCGGCACGGTAGACCGCATCAAGGCTGCGTCTCGTGACATCGGTGCCGCGCTCGCGGAACCGTTCGTGTCCAAGAACGGCGGCGGACTGTTCGTCACCTGGGGCAACCAGATCGCGGACGTCATGCGCGCCGTCGAGAAGCACGTCACCCCCGTCGTCTCGATCCTCACCGGCCGGGCTCTCCCCGCGTTCGCTGGGATCACGCAGGAGCTCGACAAGGCCAAGATCTCCGTCGCATCGTGGGACTCTTCCTCGCTGAGCACGTTCCTCGACCAGGCGTCCGCGTACGGGCCGATCCTCGCCGGTGTTGCCGGTGGTGTCGCAGCCGTGAACTCTGGTCTCCTGTCGCAGATTCCCATCATCGGTTCGCTGTTCCCGAAGGTGAACCCGCTCGTCGGCGCTCTCGTCGGCGTTGCACTGTCGTCCAGCGAAGTGCGCTCCGCTGCGGCAGGTATGGTGCAGGCGTTGCAGCCGATCATCCCGATCGCGCAGCAAGTCGCCCGTGTCGTCGCTGGCGGGCTCAACGCAGCCCTCCCTGTCGCTGCAGGTGGAATCCGTCTCGTCTCCGATGTCGCCGGTCCGCTCCTGCAGATCCTCGCGCAGATCCCCGCCCCGGTTCTCGCCGGCGGCGCCGCGATGCTCGCATTCGGTGCAGCGACGAAGAAGCTCGGCGAGGACAACGGCGTACTGAACACTGCCCTGCAGGCTGGGGTCAAGGAAGCCACCGCGTTCGGAAGCACATGGCAGACCGCCCGCGTGTTCGCTGTTGGAGCTTCCGGTGACATCGAAGCCATGTCTGGTCGCACCGCTGCTCTCTCGTCGGTCATGGGCCGGGCGAAGGGCGCAGTCGCAGGGTTCGGCAACTCGCTCAAGGCCGCGTTCATCTCCAACCCGGTCGGGATCGCGCTCCTCGTCATCACCGGCGCCGTGGGGCTCCTCACCGCAGCACTCGGGGCCAACGCGGAGAAGGCACAGAAGGCCTCTGACGCCGCCGCGAGCCTCCGCAGCACACTGAACCAGACCACCGGCGAAGTGACCGCAGCGACGGCCGCGCAGGTCCGCCTCAACCTCGAGAACGATCGAGGGCGCGAGCTCGCGAAGAAGCTCGGCGTCTCGTTCGAGGACGTCGTCGGAGCCGCCAACGGCAACGCTGACGCATTCGACCGGGTCAAGCTCGCCGCCAACGGCTGGAACGCTGGCACGAGCGCATCTGTGAAGAACCTGTCCCCGCTGCAAGCCGCGATGGAGGGCACGGCAAACGCCGGGAACGACCTCGTCGGTTCGATCGAAGCGCAGATCAACGCGCAGGATCTCGCTCGTGAGGCACTCCGTGGCCAGATCAGGGCGCAGCGTGAAGCGATGGCGTCGCTCGACGACGTCGGTCGTGCGAATGCTCGGTTCGCCGACGCGATGAAGATCGTGTCCGACGAGACCCGGTCCGCCGAGGAGCGTGTCAATGCGCTTCGGCAGGCTCTCGACCTCCTCAAGGGCGGCTCGATCTCTGCAGAGCAGGCGCAGATCAACCTCTCCAAGTCCACATTGGATCTCAAGGAGATGCTCGCGCAGGCTGATGATGCCGGAACGCCACTCTGGCAGTCGTACGTCGATGGTGCAGGCAAGATCGACCTCAGTACGCGTGCCGGGATCGCTTTTGCTGAACAGCTCTCTTCCGCTCGCACCAAGATGCTCGAGGCCGCGACTTCGGCCAGCGACTACGCCAAGGCAAACGGGAACGCCGCAGGTGCGGCGCAAGCCGCGACCGATGCGGCTCAGGGCTATGTGGATGCTCTGCGAGAGACGATGCACCAAGCCGGGTTCACCGATGAGCAGATCCAGGGACTCATCGGCACATCTCTGGACGTGCCGAAGACGATCGGAATCCTGATCACGGATGACGGGACGATCACGGGCACCCAAGCCCAACTGATCAACCTCGCGAATCAAGTGCTAGCGACCCCGGACAAGACCATCACGATCACCGAACCAATGTCGCCGGCAATCATCCAGAACCTCAAGAACCTGGGGTTCACGGTCGACACTCTCCCAGACGGGTCTGTGCAGGTCACGGCGACTGGCATCGAATCCATCGAGCAGCAGCTCGCGGCACTGACGGTCACCCGCCATGCGCAGGTCGTCGTCGACATTCTCAACAAGACAGCGAGTGCGCTCGGGAACGCGAACGGTGGCCTCTACTCAGGCGCGCAGAAGGTGTTCGCGAACGGTGGTCTTGAGAACTACGTCCAGGCGTTCGCGTCTGGCGGGTTCCCGTCGGGGATCTACAAGGGTCGCCCGGGTGGGATCCACAAGTTCGCGGAACCCGAGGTTGGTTGGGAAGCGTACGTGTCGGGGAAACCTGGCATGGAGGCCCGCAACCGGCTGATCCTCACGGATGCGGCGAAACGTCTCGGCATGGAAGTGGTTCCCACGGGTGCTCAGCGCGCCACTGCGGCACCTTCCGTCGCCGGGGCTAACCCGGTGTCGTTCTCGCAGTCGCAGGCTGCTGTGGCGCCGCCCGCGCAGATCACGAACAACAACTACGCGGCACCTGCGATGGACGTCGACCACTTCGCCGAACTGGTGGCAAGCAAGATGGCGAGGAAGCTCCGATGATCACTGTCGAACTCCCCGGTCTCACGCTCACGAACCAAGCCGGTCAGGTCGCGGAGTACCTCCAAGACCTGATCGGCTGGTTCGACGGCGTCGACCTCGACACAAAGACCGTGCAGCGGCCCCGAGGGGACGGGTTCTTCGGCAACGCCCGCACCTACAAGTCGGGCCGGTTCGTGAGCGTCCTCGGGGCACGCGCGAACGTAGGCGATGATCTCGCCGTGTTCGACCTACAGGAACGCGTCATGGCGTTGCAGAACCTTGTCGGGCAGTTCCCGGTCTCGGTCACCAGCCCGAAGGGGACACTGACTGCGCAGGTGGAGCTCGGCGGTCAACCTCAGTTCAGCCTCATCCAGCAGGACGGGGTCGCTGAGTTCACGATCCCCCTGCTCGCACGGGACCCGCGGAAGTACGGCCCCGCGGAAGTCGCCGGACCGATGGGTGTCCCGACTGCTGGTGTCGGCATCCTCTCGCCCATCACCTCCCCGGTGACTACGGGCGCACCCGGTAACTCCGGTCAGGTCGTCACAACGAACACAGGCCGCGCTGAGACGTGGTCCGTGATCGACATCACAGGCGGGCTCAGCGGTGGGTTCGAGCTCACTTGCTCGACCGGCGCGATCGTCCGGTTCGAACGCGTCATCCCGAATGGCTCCACCGTCCATGTGGACTTGAAACGCATGACGGCTGTCCTCGATGGGCAGAACTCAGTCGGGTCGTACCTCACCCGACGAGAGTCCTGGTCCGTCCCTCCCGGCGGCTCCCGGACGATCCAGTTCAACCCGCTCGGTGTCGTCACTGGCACCCCCACCATCACGGCGTACACCTCGCCGGCGTACCTGTAGGAGGCACCCATTGGCACTCAAGACCGGTTTCCCCGCCGTTTCGGGGGCAACGCAGTTCCCCGACCTCCGACTGCTGTTCGCGGGCGACATCGTCTGCGACACGTCCGGCGTACCCCGCGCTGGGGTACTGCCGGCGAACTTCGACCCGATCGTCACCGGTCGCGCTGACCTCAAGGTCGACGTCGCTGCGATGTCGTACATCACCGTCCGCAGCGGCGGTGTGATCCGCGGCTACAACGACGGCGTCGCGCAGGTGACACTGCCTGCACTGCCGACCGCGAACTCACGCATCGACATCCTGTGGGTACGTCAGCCGATGGCCGCTTCTCCCACCTCTGACGGATCCGACGTCCCGCTGTTCGGGTGGACGACAGGTGTCGCATCCGCCACACCTGTGCGGCCGTCCACAGCGCTCCCAGCGGGTGCGTTGGAGATCGCCCAGGTGCAGGTCGCATTCAACGCCACGGCCACGAACGACGGCACGAAGGTCACAATCACCCAGACGGCGCCGCTCACGGCTTTCTCGGGCGGGATTGTCCCGTTCCGAAGCACGGCAGAGCGAGACACGTGGACGGCCGCTGCTGGTCAGTTCGCCGCAGTCAGCGGGAGGCTCTTCGTCTCCACCGGGTCAGGTTGGGTCAGTGGAGGTGCGCGGCGCCTCGGCAGCAACCGTCGAACCGCAGCGCTCGTGATCGCTGGCCAACCTGCATGGTCGGACGTCGTCACCCTGTCAGCCAATTCATCGGGTGGCCTGTGTGTGACGGACAGCAAAGTCCAGGTGTACAACGGCAACTCCGGATCCGCCCGGACAGCATCCTTCCGGGTGACGTGTGACGGCGTGCAGGTCGGCGACATCATCTCGATGGATGTCCCTCTGACGGCGGGCACGACCGGCTACCTGTTCGCGTTCGACTGGGAGTCCTCCCCCGCCGCAGGCGCTCACACCTGGGTTGTCCAGGCGCGCGCGTCGGCCGCTAGCGCGGTGTTCGTGTCCAACAGCGTGATGACAGTGACGGAGAACTGACCATGGCCTTCGACTGCTACACGCGCCCGGGAACACCGTTCGGGGCGAAGGGGCCGTTCTACGACCCGAAGATCGGCCACCGCGGCCAGGACTACTACGTTACCGGCGCAGGAATGCCCGTCGTCGCGTACGAGGACATGGTCATCGAGTACGTCGGATCGACGTCTGGTCTTGGAACCGTTGTTGGTGCTCGTCTCGCGAGTGACGGCAAGCACGCGGGGTGGGCTCACCTCAGGAACGTCCGCTCATTCGTGGGTGGGTGGGTTTCCGCCGGGACACAGTTCGCTGAGGTCGCCGGCGCAGGTGACCGCCCTGGTTCGCTCTGGGATGGCCCGCACATTCACACGACGCTCACTCCGGTCTCCTCGACCTCGTACGCGGCAGCGAACGGCAACACTCCACTCGAAGACCCTGCATCACGAATCGCGGCAGCCCGCATGGGTGCCGCCTCGGCAGGTCGTCCCATCATCCCCATCCCAGCAGAACAGGAGCCGGACATGGCTACAGGAGCATTCCCCCGAATTGGCAGCGGCGAAGGCAAAGACTCAATTTTCTTCCAGGACAGCCCCGGCGGCCCACTGCTGCCTCTGAGCGGTGCCGAGTGGGAGGCGTTCGCGGCCCAGGGCAACAAGTCGAAGGACTTCGACGCCCAGACCATCCAGGCACTCATGCGTCGTTGCGGAGTTGTCGTGCGAGACAAGGCCGGCCGCATCCAACGTGACGCGCTCGGCAAACCGCTCGTGAACTACCCCGGCTGACGCTGAAAGGGGACGCACATGCTCCGCTTCTTCGTCACCGACTTCGCCACGGGGAGGGTCCTCGAGACTCTCCCCGTGGAGTCCGGGTCATGGTCGGACCCCCTGAACGCTGCGGAGAGCATGAGCGCGAGCTTCGACACGGATGATCCGGACACTCGTGCTCTGGATCTGTGGAACCTCACCACCCGCGGTAAGCATGCGCTCGGCGTGGCTGAGGGCGAGGTGGTCCTCGCCTACGGCCCGATCTGGTCCGCGAAGTACAGCCGTGACAGCGGAACCTTCGACATCGACGCTCTCGGCGTCGCCTCGTACTTCGACCACCGCAACATCATCCCCGTCGTCGCGAAGACCATTGGCGTGGACAAGTTCGTGATCCCCGACCCGACAGATGCGTCGAAGACGGTAGCGAACCCTGCAGTGGGCACGTACCTCAAGAATCTGTCGTATGGGACGATCGCGAAACGGTGGTTGCAGCAGGCGATGGCGTGGACGGGCGGGGCTATCCCGCTCGTGTTCCAGGCGGACGAGGTCGGCGTGTTCGAGCGCAACTTCGAGGGTGCCGACTTCAAGGGCATCTGGGAGGCCATCAACCAGCTGCAGAACGTCGAGGAGGGCGTGGAGACGAACTTCAAGACACGGTTCATCAACAACGGCCTGTTCGTCGAGACCCTGTTCGAAACGGGCACGCTCGCGCAACCTCTGATTACGTCCACGTCGAAGCACCGGTGGGACGTCACGGGTGAGGAGTCCCCTGTGACGAAGTTCGAGCGCGTGGATGATGCCACCAACCTCGGCTCGGTCGCATGGAACACTGGCGGGCGGTCGCAGGAGAAGGTGCTCGTCGCTCGAGCAGTGTCGGACGAGCTGGTGAACGCGGGCTATCCACTCATGGAGCTTGTCGACTCGGCGCACACGAGCGTGTCTGAGCAGAGCACTCTGGATACCCAGTCCGTCAGGTCGCTGCAGGTCGGTTCACGACCGCGCGAGACGTGGTCATTCGATGTTCGGACCGACGTGGAACCGTTGGTTGGCACGTACACGACCGGCGACTTCTGCGAGCTCGCCTTCGCAGCTGGCGCCGATCCGATCGTCCCTGGCGGCGACTACCAGCACCGCATCGTTGGCCTGTCCGGGGACCTTGGGTCCGACACGATCCGCGTGTACTGCGCACCAAAGATGGGGACCTGATGAGCCTATACAGCGCCCCCGACATTGGCCCGTTCGATCATGTGAACCGGGCCAAGGACGCGTCTGACGCTGCGCAGAAGGAGCTGCAGCGTCCCGCCGGCGGGCAATGGGCGTCCCTGTTCCTGCAAGTGCAGACCGCGCTGGCGAACATCACCTCCACGGTGACCGCTGCGATCGCTTCCTTGTCCTACACGAAGAGCGAGATCGACGGGCGAATCGCATCCCCGGGCGCCATCTCACCCTCGACGGTGTCGGCTTCGGGCAGCGTTTCTGGTTCGACCGGCACGTTCAACGGCGGCGTGTTCTCCACTGACGCCCGGAACTTCGTCGTGGTCACGAACTACGCGGCCAGTTGGATCGACGTCAACGGTCACTTCGGTATCAGTCCGTCGTCGCGCCGGTTCAAGCAGGACATCGAAACGTGGTCTCCGGATCTCGCGCTGCTGTTCTCGAAGCTGCGAGCCGTCCGCTTCCGGTACAACATCTCGGATCAGCCCATCGGTCTCGACGCTCACGGCAATCCGATCCTCGGCCCGCACCCGGATCCCGGCCTCGGCCCGCTGCAGTACGGGTTCATCGCTGAGGAGCTCGTCGAAGCAGGGCTCGAACAGTTCACGTTCAAGGACGCCGACGGCCTGGTCATGGGCATCAACTACGACCGGCTCGTCGTCCCGCTCTTCGCCGCGATCCAAGCGCAACAGTCCACCCTCGATGACCTCCTCCAACGTGTAGAGGCGCTGGAAGGCGGCTCCGGTGGCAGCTGAGGATGAGGCGGGAGCGGCCGCACTGTTTCGCCTGTTGCGCGAGGACCTTCTCGCGTTTCGGACAGAGATGGGGCAACGCCTCGATCGCCTTGTCACTCAGGAATCGTTCTCCGCGGAGCAGAAGCGCGTCGACGGCCGATTCGCCGAACACGCACAGGACATCACGGACATCACCGCCGCCTGGAAAGAAGCCGTCGCAGCTGAGGCAACCGCCCGGGCTCTTGCTGATGCGGCCGAAGCGACTGCGCGGAAGACCGTGACCGAGGACTTGCAGAAGCGGGCGACGGTAACCGGCCTCTGGGTTCGTTGGGGCGTCGGTCTCATCATCGGCATCCCCGGAGCCTTGGGCGCCATCTACGGCATCGTCAACGCGATCGGGAGAGGGTGACGAGCATGCTCGAGCGCCTCAAAAGAGCATGGCGGTGGACGTATCCGCCGATCCTGGTGTTCTTCCTCATCGTGGGGACGGTCACTGGCGGGATCCTGATTCAACGCTCGCTGTCGAACGAGTCGAGCATCAAGCAGTTGACGGCGGATAGCGCCCGGGATCAGTCGGCGATCGACGCGCTCGCGTTGAAACTCGACCAGGCGAACAGCCGCCTTGAGGGCGCAGGCCTTCCACCTGTATCCGTTCCAGTCCCCACGCAATCATCCGGCGCCGAGGGCAAGCCGGGCCGCCCGCCGACGGCGCAGGAGATCGCCGAAGCGATAGCCACATACTGCGCAGCTGGCGCATGCCGAGGCGCTGACAGCGCAGCAGTGACGTCAGAGCAGATGACGGCCGCAGTTGCCGCGTACTGCGCTGACGGGCGATGCCTCGGCGAGGACGGAACCAACGGCGACGACGGCGCCGCCGGCACCAAAGGTGACCAAGGGCCCGTCGGAGCGACCGGCGCGCCCGCTCCTCTCATCTCCGGCGTTCAGTGTCAGGACGACGGTTCCTGGCTGTTCACGTTCGACAACTTCTCAACGATCACCGTCACCGGCCCGTGCCGCGTGGATCCGATCATCCCAACCCCAGGAGGCACCCCATGAAGTTCACCACTGACGACAAGAAGCTCCTCGACGCCGCCACCCGGGCGAGCATCCGCACGTTCGCGCAGGTCGCCGAGGCACAGCTCGCGCTGGCCACGGTTGCCGGCGGCGTACTGGCGATCACGGACCTCGCTGACCTGAACTGGGTGCTCCTCCTCGGGACGCTCGGCGCGATCGGTCTGACGTCGGCGTACGCTGCGCTGCGGTCGTATCTGTCGATCGTCGCGAAGGGTCTCCCGGAGGCGTACGTGGCCGCTGCGAAGGACGAGATCCTTGCCGGGCAGGCGGAGCTCACCCCGCTTGAGCAGTTCGCTGACACGCAGGCTGCCGTGGCGCGTGTGGGTCGGCATGCTGGGGCTGAGGAGTCCTCGTGACCCTGGTCACTGTCTCTGACGCTGACCTGCTGGCCCTTGGTGGGGCGTTGCCTCGTCAGGGGTTTCTGCAGGTGTGGCGGGTGACGGGTGTTGCCGGGAAGTTGGACTTCGCGAAGGAAGCGGAGTATCCGGTCCGCGGGGCAGTGTCGTTCAGCATCGACCCGGCTGGGGCGATGGCTCACCGGCTCGCTCCTCGTGGCGTTCCTGCGATCTCTGAGCAGTGGTTGGTCACCGTCCCGAACGTGGACACGATCACCCTGTCCGGGCTGGTCACGGCGCACAGTGTCGACCCGTCGACGCTGCAACCTCTGAATCCTCTTCCGCCGTCTGCGGCCGAGATCCTGGCGGATGCATCGGATGCCCGTGACGTCGCTGTTGGTGTCTCCACGGGTCTCCCTGCGGCTGCTGCGACCGCCGTGGGGGCACAGGTTCAG
>NZ_JBOBFT010000023.1:0-5479 GCF_050587525.1 Plantibacter lichenum
AACCAACACGCTGTGTCCAACGACACAGGAATGTTGTTTGCGGGTTCTCGACCGTACATCGAGAACCACTCAGTGGACGCGTAGCATCTCCGATTCAAACGAAGAATGTGTTATCAAATTATCGGCTTATTAGTACCGGTCAGCTCCGAGAGTCTTTCGTCCTCTCTTCCACATCCGGCCTATCAACCCAGTAGTCTGGCTGGGAGCCTCTCGCCCGAAGGCATGGAAATCTCATCTTAAGGCCGGCTTCCCGCTTAGATGCTTTCAGCGGTTATCCATCCCGAACGTAGCTAATCAGCGGTGCTCCTGGCGGAACAACTGACACACCAGAGGTTCGTCCAACCCGGTCCTCTCGTACTAGGGTCAGATCCTTTCAAATTTCCTACGCGCGCAGCGGATAGGGACCGAACTGTCTCACGACGTTCTAAACCCAGCTCGCGTACCGCTTTAATGGGCGAACAGCCCAACCCTTGGGACCTACTCCAGCCCCAGGATGCGACGAGCCGACATCGAGGTGCCAAACCATGCCGTCGATATGGACTCTTGGGCAAGATCAGCCTGTTATCCCCGAGGTACCTTTTATCCGTTGAGCGACAGCGCTTCCACAAGCCACTGCCGGATCACTAGTCCCGACTTTCGTCCCTGCTCGACTTGTCAGTCTCACAGTCAAGCTCCCTTGTGCACTTACACTCGACACCTGATTACCAACCAGGTTGAGGGAACCTTTGGGCGCCTCCGTTACTTTTTGGGAGGCAACCGCCCCAGTTAAACTACCCACCAGGCACTGTCCCTGAACCGGATTACGGTTCGAAGTTAGATATCCAGAGTGACCAGAGTGGTATTTCAACAATGACTCCACCTGAACTAGCGTCCAAGCTTCACAGTCTCCCACCTATCCTACACAAGCCACACCGAACACCAATACCAAGCTGTAGTAAAGGTCACGGGGTCTTTCCGTCCTGCTGCGCGTAACGAGCATCTTTACTCGTAATGCAATTTCGCCGAGTTCGCGGTTGAGACAGCTGGGAAGTCGTTACGCCATTCGTGCAGGTCGGAACTTACCCGACAAGGAATTTCGCTACCTTAGGATGGTTATAGTTACCACCGCCGTTTACTGGGGCTTAAATTCTCAGCTTCGCCTTGCGGCTAACCGTTCCTCTTAACCTTCCAGCACCGGGCAGGCGTCAGTCCGTATACATCGTCTTGCGACTTGGCACGGACCTGTGTTTTTAGTAAACAGTCGCTTCCCACTGGTCTCTGCGGCCTTCAAACGCTTTCGGAGCAAGTCCTAATACGCCTCAGGCCCCCCTTCTCCCGAAGTTACGGGGGCATTTTGCCGAGTTCCTTAACCACGATTCTCTCGATCTCCTTAGTATTCTCTACCTGACCACCTGAGTCGGTTTGGGGTACGGGCGGCTTGAACCTCGCGTCGATGCTTTTCTTGGCAGCATAGGATCACCCACTGTCCCTTACGGGTCCGTATCGTGTCTCAGCCTTCACGAGAGACGGATTTGCCTATCTCTCAGCCTACGCACTTACACCGGGACAACCATCGCCCGGCATGGGCTACCTTCCTGCGTCACACCTGTTAATACGCTAACCGCACCAGCATAGGGTCGTGTGCTAGGCCCAACGTCTCACCCCGAAGGGATCAATCAAAGGGATTCAGACACTTAGCATTACTGGATTAGCTTGGGCGGTTCTTCGCCGGTACGGGAATATCAACCCGTTGTCCATCGACTACGCCTGTCGGCCTCGCCTTAGGTCCCGACTTACCCAGGGAAGATTAGCTTGACCCTGGAACCCTTGGTCTTTCGGAGGACATGTTTCTCACATGTCTTTCGCTACTCATGCCTGCATTCTCACTCGTGTAGCCTCCACGGCTGGTTTACACCGCCGCTTCGCTGGCCACACGACGCTCTCCTACCCATCAATACGGCTGGACCACGAAGGCCTACCAAAAATATCAATGCCACAACTTCGGTGGCGTGCTTGAGCCCCGTTACATTGTCGGCGCGGAATCACTTGACCAGTGAGCTATTACGCACTCTTTCAAGGGTGGCTGCTTCTAAGCCAACCTCCTGGTTGTCTGTGCAACTCCACATCCTTTCCCACTTAGCACGCGCTTTGGGACCTTAGTTGGTGGTCTGGGTTGTTTCCCTCTCGACGATGAAGCTTATCCCCCACCGTCTCACTGCTGCGCTCTCACTTACCGGCATTCGGAGTTTGGCTGACGTCAGTAACCTTTTAGGGCCCATCGGCCATCCAGTAGCTCTACCTCCGGCAAGAAACACGCAACGCTGCACCTAAATGCATTTCGGAGAGAACCAGCTATCACGAAGTTTGATTGGCCTTTCACCCCTATCCACAGCTCATCCCCTCAGTTTTCAACCTAAGTGGGTTCGGTCCTCCACGACGTCTTACCGTCGCTTCAACCTGGCCATGGATAGATCACTTCGCTTCGGGTCTAGGACATGCGACTGAATCGCCCTATTCAGACTCGCTTTCGCTACGGCTACCCCTCACGGGTTAACCTCGCCACATATCGCTAACTCGCAGGCTCATTCTTCAAAAGGCACGCTGTCACCCCAACATGGGAGCTCCAACGGTTTGTAAGCAAACGGTTTCAGGTACTATTTCACTCCCCTCCCGGGGTACTTTTCACCTTTCCCTCACGGTACTTGTCCGCTATCGGTCATCTGGGAGTATTTAGGCTTATCAGGTGGTCCTGACAGATTCACACGGGATTTCTCGGGCCCCGTGCTACTTGGGATACTCTTCGCACGATTGCTGCATTTCGACTACCGGGCTGGCACCGTCTCTGGCTGGGCTTTCAATCCCATTCGTCTATACAACGTTCTAATGCTCCCTGCTTATCAGCGCAGAGTGAAAAGTCCCACAACCCCGAACATGCAACGCCTGATAGCTATCACACATGCTCGGTTTAGCCTCTTCCGATTTCGCTCGCCACTACTTACGGAATCACGGTTGTTTTCTCTTCCTGAGGGTACTGAGATGTTTCACTTCCCCTCGTTCCCTCTACCCGCCCTATATATTCAGGCGGGAGTCACCAGGTCACCATAAAGGGCCTGGCGGGGTTTCCCCATTCGGACATCCTCGGATCAGGGCTCGTTTATCAGCTCCCCGAGGCTTATCGCAGATTACTACGTCCTTCTTCGGCTCCAGATGCCAAGGCATCCACCGTTTGCTCTTAGAAATTTGAAATCACATGAGTTTGAATCGATTCTTCACAAGGAAAAATTGACCAATGATCTACCACACCCCGAAGGGTGTGTTTGATCTTTGTGATTCGAGACCAAAGTCTCGAATCTAAGATGCTCGCGTCCACTGTGTAGTTCTCAAAGTACGGGCGGTACCTGCTCCCTTGACTATGTATGTCAAGCAAAACAGGCCCTGAGTTTCGTCCTCGCGCCCCGAAGAGCGCGGATCCGGTCCCTCAGGACCCAACAGCGTGCATATGCCGGCCATCCCAGTACCAACCGTTCCGATCCCCCGAAGGAGATGTACTGAGTTGCCACCGATCGAATCGGCATCAATGTCAATGTTCCACCCATGAGCGCCACCCGAGAACATTCGTCTCAGTGTGACTTGGCAGCTTGAATCTCCCTGTATACAGAGGAGAGCTGCACATGCTCCTTAGAAAGGAGGTGATCCAGCCGCACCTTCCGGTACGGCTACCTTGTTACGACTTAGTCCTAATTACCGATCCCACCTTAGACAGCTCCTTCCTTGCGGTTAGGCCACTGGCTTCGGGTGTTACCGACTTTCATGACTTGACGGGCGGTGTGTACAAGGCCCGGGAACGTATTCACCGCAGCGTTGCTGATCTGCGATTACTAGCGACTCCGACTTCATGAGGTCGAGTTGCAGACCTCAATCCGAACTGGGACCAGCTTTTTGGGATTCGCTCCACCTTACGGTATTGCAGCCCTTTGTACTGGCCATTGTAGCATGCGTGAAGCCCAAGACATAAGGGGCATGATGATTTGACGTCGTCCCCACCTTCCTCCGAGTTGACCCCGGCAGTATCCCATGAGTTCCCACCATTACGTGCTGGCAACATAGAACGAGGGTTGCGCTCGTTGCGGGACTTAACCCAACATCTCACGACACGAGCTGACGACAACCATGCACCACCTGTTTACGAGTGTCCAAAGAGTTGACCATTTCTGGCCCGTTCTCGTATATGTCAAGCCTTGGTAAGGTTCTTCGCGTTGCATCGAATTAATCCGCATGCTCCGCCGCTTGTGCGGGCCCCCGTCAATTCCTTTGAGTTTTAGCCTTGCGGCCGTACTCCCCAGGCGGGGCGCTTAATGCGTTAGCTACGACACGGAAACCGTGGAATGGTCCCCACATCTAGCGCCCAACGTTTACGGGGTGGACTACCAGGGTATCTAAGCCTGTTTGCTCCCCACCCTTTCGCTCCTCAGCGTCAGTTACGGCCCAGAGATCTGCCTTCGCCATCGGTGTTCCTCCTGATATCTGCGCATTCCACCGCTACACCAGGAATTCCAATCTCCCCTACCGCACTCTAGTCTGCCCGTACCCACTGCAGACCCGAGGTTGAGCCTCGGGATTTCACAGCAGACGCGACAAACCGCCTACGAGCTCTTTACGCCCAATAATTCCGGACAACGCTTGCACCCTACGTATTACCGCGGCTGCTGGCACGTAGTTAGCCGGTGCTTTTTCTGCAGGTACCGTCACTTTCGCTTCTTCCCTGCTAAAAGAGGTTTACAACCCGAAGGCCGTCGTCCCTCACGCGGCGTTGCTGCATCAGGCTTTCGCCCATTGTGCAATATTCCCCACTGCTGCCTCCCGTAGGAGTCTGGACCGTGTCTCAGTTCCAGTGTGGCCGGTCACCCTCTCAGGCCGGCTACCCGTCGTCGCCTTGGTGAGCCATTACCTCACCAACTAGCTGATAGGCCGCGAGTCCATCCTTGACCGAAATTCTTTCCAGCTCCTAGCCATGCGGCTGAAGCTCGTATCCGGTATTAGACGTCGTTTCCAACGCTTATCCCAGAGTCAAGGGCAGGTTACTCACGTGTTACTCACCCGTTCGCCACTAATCCCCAAGAGCAAGCTCCTGGTTCATCGTTCGACTTGCATGTGTTAAGCACGCCGCCAGCGTTCGTCCTGAGCCAGGATCAAACTCTCCGTAAATGTTTTATTGCACGACCACCGAAGCGACCGGCACATTAATTTGCAACCAACCACCGGAATAGGCGGACAAGCTGCGAGTTTGAAACTGACAGAACAAATCATTACTGACTTGCTTTGTTGTTTAAATGTTTTCCAAAGGAATCTCCTGTAATCTCACCCGCTAGAAACGGGATCCAAAACACGAGGTTTTTGGCATTTGACATTGTGCACGCTGTTGAGTTCTCAAGGATCGGATGCTCCTGCCTTTGGCCATCACGACCGCCCTGCAGGGCAACTTCTCTAGCTTACCACTCTC
>NZ_JBOBFT010000024.1:0-2239 GCF_050587525.1 Plantibacter lichenum
CCGTCTGCGGCCGAGATCCTGGCGGATGCATCGGATGCCCGTGACGTCGCTGTTGGTGTCTCCACGGGTCTCCCTGCGGCTGCTGCGACCGCCGTGGGGGCACAGGTTCAGGAGCAGGTGGCCCCGCTCGTGCTGGATGCTGCGTCGTCGGCGTCGTTGGCTGTCCAGAACAAGGTGGATGCGGAGCTCGCCCGTGAGGGTGCAGACGAAGCGAAAGCCGACGCCGAACTGGTCGCCGCGTCCATGCCCGCGCTCGCGGTCACCGCCGTCGACGAGTACCTGGTGCTCAACCCCGTCGAGGACATCTCCGGCCCGGAGATCGTCTGGAACGGCGACAGCCTCAGCGCTCAGGGCGGTAGCACCGCGCAGAACCCGGCAGGGTTCCTCGGCGTCTACCTCAACCGCACGGTCCGCACGAATGCGGTCGGCGGCGAGAAGACGTCCGGGATCGGTGCCCGCCAGGGCGGTGCGCCGTACCAGATGCTCCCCGCCGGCGGGGCAATTCCAGCCAGCGGCGGTGTCACTGTCACGTGCACGACACCGACCGGTGACGTGCAGTACCCGCTGCTGCAGACCAACGGAAACCCGACGCTCGGGAAAACGTTCGTCGGCTACCTCCACACCCGCTCCGGCGACATCCACGGCACCCTGACGCTCACACAGCCGTCGGGCGCTTCGACGTCGCATCAGCCAGACGACTTCTACACGTTCACCCGCACGAGCGCGGGGGCCGTCGTGTCGGTGACACGGCCTGCGTCGTTCTATCTCGACTTCGGCATCGACCGGCGCGAGGACATCCACGTGATCATGGCTGGCCGCAACAACGTGGCCCAGTCGATCGCCACCCAGTCTGTCGCTGACTGTGTGACTGAGGTCCTGGCTGGTGTCGCCGCGATGGTCGTGTTCATGGAGGCCGCGAACAAGCGGTTCCTGATCGTCGGCGTGCACAACGGAACCTCCGAGGGCACCGGCACCGACCAGTACGCGAAGACCATCGCGGTCAACGCCGCGCTGTTCGCCGCGTACGGGCGCCGGTTCGTCGACTACCGCCCGTACCTCATCGCGTACGGGTTGGAAGACGCTGGGATCACCCCGACCACGGACGACGTCGCTGACATTGCCGCGCAGCGTGTGCCGCGGTCGCTGCTCACGGACGGTCTGCACTTCCAGATCGCGACGAGGCAGATCGTCGGCAAGCTCGTCGGCGATCGCATGGTGGAGCTCGGCTGGGCGACCGTCAACGGATCCGCACCGACACCACCGGTCCAGGTCACTGGGCTGACGGCGACACCGGGGAACACGCAGGCGTCCCTCGCATGGGCGCTGCCCGCGGACGGTGGCTCAGCGATCCTCGACTACACGATCCAGTACAAGGTCGCGACGGACGCGGTCTGGTCGACGTGGGCGCACACCGCCTCAACGGCTCGCACAGCTGTGGTGACGGGGCTGACGAACGGCACTGCGTACAACTTCCGGGTCTCGGCACGGAACGCGTACGGCAGCGGCGTTTACTCGGCCACCGCGACCTCGACGCCGGCGGCACCGTTCAGCATCTCGGACGACTTCAACCGGGCCGACTCGCTCGACCTCGGAGCGTCCTGGGTGGCACCGCACACGTTCGCGATCGTGTCGAACAAGCTCACCCGCGCGGCCGTCTCCGGGACTCCCGGTGCGCTGCTGCACGCGACGAGCATGCCGTCGCCAGATCATCAGGTGTCAGCGAACATCGGCCGTGGCACGGCAACGACGGTGGGGCTGATCCTCCGGGCGGCGGACGGGTCTAACTTCTACAGCGCTCGGGTCAACCTCGCGACGGGGAACCTGTTGATCTACCGGCTCCTGTCCGGGACGACCGTCTCGCTGAAAGGGCAGGACGGTCTTTGGGTGAGCGACGGGGACCAGCTTGCTTTCCGAGCGAAGGGTCAACTCTTCGAAGCCCTGATCAACGGTTCGCTGGCGATGTCGGTCACGGATACCGATACGACACTGTCGAATGCGGTGAAGGTCGGCGTGCGAGCCGACTCGCCTGGCGCGACAAAGCCCACCTTCGACAACTTCCTCGCCACGCTCACCTAGCACGACACCTCTCAGCCCCGTCTGGGCTCACCTTCGGGTGGGTTCAGGCGGGGCTGTTTCGTGCGTTCCCGGTCACCGGTTCCGTGGCTGGTTCGGTGGGCCGTCAATAAACCCGCTCTGCGGCACGTCGTATAGCACCATCGAGTCCGCGTCCTCGAGTGAT
>NZ_JBOBFT010000025.1:0-1722 GCF_050587525.1 Plantibacter lichenum
GAGCGTTGCCGGAGACCCGAGCGTTGCCGTAGACCTGAGCGTTGCCGGAGACCCAAGCGTCGCCGGAGACCCGAGCGTCGCCGTTCGCCAACTGCTCGGACTCGATCCAGCCGCCGACGTCGCCCTTCTTGACGCTGGTTCGGGGGATGTCTCGGAGGGCCCGGATCTGTTTCACCGTGTACCCGTGGAGGTTGACTTTCGTTTCGCCTGTGAACTCGTAGAGGTCGCTCATGTTCTGTCTCGTTTCTTGTGGATGAGAGCCCACCCGACGAACAGGAGGGCCAAAGGGATGAGGACGGCCCCGTTCACCGGGTAACCGTTCAGGATTTGGAAGAGGAGGATCGTGCCGGAGGTCAAGATCTGGACGATGCAGAAGACACGCAGCCAGGTCGTGAACGGGATCATTCGCCGACCCACCCTTGGTGCGACCCCTTGCAGTCCGGGCACTCCCAGTACCAGGTGCCGTCGTCGTGGTCGTAGTCGACGATCGCCAGTTCATCGAAGTGGCAGAAGGCGCAGTGAACGCGCTCTTCTCTCGGGTCAGCACCCTCACCAGACGTAGCCATCAGGGTCTCCCCGGATCAGTGGCGCGTGGGGCAGCCCGCTTGGCGAGATACTTCACTCGCCGAGCGAACGCTTCGTCTCGGTTGAGCTCGTCCGAGATTCTCCTTGCTTTCGTCAGGGTGAGATTGACGGAGTACGTCAGCCGTGGTTCCCAACCATGAAGCCAGGTATTGCGGTAGAGCTTGATCACTTTCCACCTGCGCCCAGATGAGCGGACGACCCAGTCCTGACGAGGCATCATCGACCTCCGAAAGTCTCGGAGTCCCCACCAACAGGACGAACCGGCAGGTACGTTTCCAACGCGACAGAGAACCGACGCTCAGTCGCCAACTCGTCCTCAGCTGCGTGACGTCTCTCTGTCTCCTCCACGTTCGCCAGGTACAGCACACGGGCGGCACCCCACGCGAGGATCCCCCACCAGATGAGCGCGAGGACAAGGATGGACAGGATCACGATCGCGGCGGTCATGAGGCACCGCCCTTGAACGCGAACCCGAGCCAGCCGTCGTCCAAGACGAAGTGACCGATGACTTCGTCCCCGCCGTCAGGACGGGTGACTTCGATCCGCGTGATCAGCTCGGCGCGGGGCGCGTACTCACCCGTGCCCCGCTTAATCAGCAGCCGCTCCCACTCTTCGAGAGACTTCGCGACCCTACGAAGGTCGTCAGCGGTGAATGGAGTGCTCATGATGTCTGTCCTTTCGGCGCGAACTGTCGCGCGGCTTCTGTGTAGTTGTTTGCGTGCCCCCGGCCGTACTCGAAACGGCTCGACTCCCAAACGTGAACTCGGGGGCGATGGATCAGGACGCAGCCTTGGCAGTGCCGCCGAAGAACGCGACAGCGACGAGGCCGAGCCAGAAGGTGTTCCAGAAGTTGATGCCGACGTTCTGGATGTCGGTGACGTTCCAAACGACCATCGCGATCGCAAGAACGAACACTGCTGCGGCTACGACTACCGCGAGAACTGCGAGCAAGAAAATGACAAACCCGTCCATGGGTCTCCTTTCATGTGGCTATCTGCCGTGTCGTCCCAGGGGTTCGAACCCTGCACCGCCCCGAAAGGCGATCTGCCGATGGTGAACGACGCCCCCTCCTGTCTCGTTCAGCGATGGGGACCTCTCCCACTGACACGCTCCCTCCAAGACAGGAAGGGGTACTGC